>CAWEHT010000220.1:0-4102 GCA_963808455.1 uncultured Chloroflexia bacterium
GACTCCGGCTTGAACTGCCACTCACCCTTCAGCGTGACCAGGCCGTAGCGCTCCCCAGACGAGCCAGGGTAGACCCGGAAAGGGTAGGCGCGATCGTGATAATCATACTGTTCTGTGTCGGTGCCGTTCGTGGCCGCGACGGAGACGGCGTAAGCCCCCTCCAGGAGCGGCAGCGATGGGATCCGATAGCGGACCTCGCCGGTGCCTTCCACAAATGGGATATAGCAGCCTGAAAATCGCTATTCGGCCCACAAATATGCGCCCCATTCTGAGTATGCACGGCCACTCCAAAGATCGGATCGACGACCCGCCCACGCGTACGATACTGGATGCGATCTCCATCGTGCCGCCGTCCACAAAGATATTGCACGGTCGGCCGTCGAACATCACACAGCTCGACGGACGTGATCTCGACATTGCCAGTTCCCCAGCGCTTACCCTCCGGAAGCTCATCCAGTCGCTCGCGCCCTGCTGCTTCGTCCTCGTGGTGGGCAACTTCGTTAAGATAAGCCATGACCACATCCGTCGGAGCGCCGGAGGCCCGCATCTCACCGTGATCCAGCCAGATCGCCTTTTTACAGATCGTCTGGATCGTCCCCAGGTCGTGGGAAACCAGCAACAAAGTGCCACCGCCAGCGCGGAACTTTTGGATGGCATCCATGCACTTGTGCTGGAACGCTGTATCGCCAACAGCCAGTACTTCGTCCACCAACAGCAGATCAGGCTCCGTGTGAATCGCCACGGCGAAGCCCAGACGAACATACATGCCCGAAGAGTAATGCTTGACCGGGACATCGATGAAGTCGCCAAGCTCGGCAAAATCGATGATCTTGTTCGACAAGCCCCGCCATCTGCCGGCGATTGATGCCCAGAATGGCGCCGTTGAGGAAAATGTTCTCCCGGCCGGTCAGGTCGGGGTGAAAGCCGGCGCCGAGCTCCAGCAGCGAGGCGATGCGACCGCTGACGGCGACGTCGCCGCCGGTAGGATCGAGAATGCCAGTGATTACTTTGAGCAGCGTGCTCTTGCCCGACCCGTTTGGCCCGATAATGCCCAGTGTGTCCCCGGGCCAAACTGTGAATGATATGTCCCGCAGCGGCCAGAACACGCTTCGATCATTGCTTCGCCGGGGCCGAAACAGGCGTACGAAGGAGTCCTGGATCGAGCGCTGCCGTTCTTTGTGAAGGATGAAGCGCTTGGAAAGATGCCTCAGCTCGATGATGGGCTGGCCAGCCTGCAGTTGGTCATGTCGCTCGATCACGAGAGCTCCTCCACCGGCACCCAGCAGCCTCGCCCCGGCATCAGAGTTCCTCCCCGAAACGGCCGCTGAAATGAACGAGGAACCAGTATCCGCAGGCCAGGAACGCCAGGGCCGTGAAGGCAGTACGTGCGAAAAAGTCCAGATCGGTGTAATAGCCCCAGTAGAGGAGGTTACGATAGGCCGCAACCAGCGAAGCCATGGGATTCAGGACGTAGAGCCACCAGCGCACGTTCAGGGTCATGTTCAGCACATGATAACTCTGAGGCACGATTTCGATCGGATAGAAGATCGGGGTCATGAAAAACCAGGCCAGGATGGCGACATCGAGGATCATCATGATGTCGCGGTAGAACACGTTCAGCGTGCTCAAGAAGAACACGATGCCCAAGATGAAGCAGGTCTGGATCAGGATCACCACCGGCAACAGCCACATCCACGGGCTGAATGAGCCGTGGAAGGCAATCAGCACCGCAAAGAAGACAATCAGGGACAATAGAAAATTCACCAGATTGGCCAAGACGCTGGCAACCGGCAGCACCTCGCGGGAAGTAGACCTTCTTGACCAGGTTCGCGCCTGAGACGATGCTGTTGGTGCCGATCAGTACGCCCGAAGTGAAGAAATTCCAGGGCAGCAGCCCGGCCAGGAGAAAGATCGGGTACTTAGGAACTTGTCTGGCGGGCATCAGAACGGTGAAGACGATGGTGAAGACCAGCATCATGCCCAGTGGATTCAACAGGCTCCAGAGGAAGCCCATGATGCTGCCCCTGTAGCGGGTCTTCAGGTCGCGCACTACGAGGTTGTAGATCAGTTCCCGGCAGCGAAACAACTCCCGCAGATGAGCCATCGTTCTGTGGTGCGACATAAACGGCCTGGGGCGCACGTCAGATTCAACTTGAGCCACAAAGCCGGCCAACGGCTCCGAGTCATCTGTACAATTGCTCAGACTCAAAATCCCAGTTCCTCCCTCGCCAGAGCCTCCTTGAGCCCACGCACAGACATTTGACATCTGCGCTTCATCATTATAGCGGATGTGGAAACGATGGCCAAACACAGGACGATGTCGTCTGCCACAGTTCAATTACGAATTAGCCGGCCTGATGGAAACAAGCCTCTTGAGTCGTCACTTTCGCCCCGGTTCGCTCACCGGCTGAGCGACAACAGGCCGCCGGGTCAACAGCCAGACGTCCCAGTTTGCAACACGTTGGTGCCCTATCACCGCTTGATGCGTCAGGTTTTCCACGACTGAGGGCGAGAATACGGACGGTAACTTCCTGCGCAGCACCTGGGCGATCTCTTGCCCATCTCGGGCATCGGAGGGCACGAAACCGGGAGAGAAAACATACGCTTGAACCGGCAGACCGGCCACCCTGTCGGAATAGGGGGGATACCGATCAAACCCGGAGAAAGGGGCAAATACCAACTTCTCCTGTGTCAGGAAATCGAGGACGTAAGATAGCCAATAGTCGGCGTAACCTCCCTCGATGTGACGAACGGTCAGGTATCTATCGAGCTCCGTGATCGATTCGGTCGAGAATATGCCCCGCTGGTCTATCCAGTTAACCGCTGTGGCGATCGGCTGCACGATGCCCAGCTGGGCCATCCATAGCCCGAGAATGACGAGGGCCAGGGTTCGTGATCTAAGCGTCATCTGTGATAGGGACACGGCCAGGATCACCACGCTCGCTTGCCAGGTCGGCAGCAAATACCTCATACTGAAGATGTCAAGACTGGAATTCGTGCCCACAACTGCCAGTGCCAGGGGCAGCACGAACATCACGGCGAGAGCGACGGTTTCCCACCTCATTTCCGCGACGGGTAAGAGGCTACCCAGCGAGCACAAGGCGCGCCGGTGCGCCCAGAATAAACTGCCCAGTGCGATCAGTATGCCCAGAACCAATAGAGTCCTCGACGCGGCGGCGGGGAAAGGGGCGAATGCCAGGCCCGTGCCGGTGGGTTTTCCCCACATGGCAGGTACCAGCTCCGCGGCCACGAACCGGCCGCGGTCAAGAGCATTGACGAGAGAACAGGCGGCCACGTTTGGGCTGGCAGGCGACTCGCCAAAGAACGCCCATGCTACCCATAACGGCAGACCCCCGAGGATGCCGCCGGTTACTAATAGCCCGGCCTGGCGGAGCAGCCGCATCCGGCGATGGCTGACCATGACAGCCGCTAACGCAAAAGCGGCGACGCCCACTACCAGCAGCACGCGCGAGAGCAGGCTTATTTTGGCGAACAGTTCCCCCGGCTCGCACCCCCCAACGAATAAGGTGGACCGGTTTGTCAAGACACGGAACAGGACTTGTTTAAGGTAGAACCTACTCCTTTCCAGTTGAGATGGGCATCGACGTCGCCGTCGTAGTAGAGGCGGTGGGTAAGTGGTAAACTGCACTTTCTTTTGCAGCTTACCACTTATCCACGGCCGGGTCGTCACTTGCTTGCGCCAGCGGAAGCGCATCCGGCATTTCGTCAGCGGGCGAGGCCGGCCGCCCGTAGTAGGTGGCAGCCGGCGTCTGGTAGGCCAGCGCCTGGTGTCGTCGCCGGTAATTGTAGAAATCCAGGTACTCGGCCAAAGAGCGGCGCGCCTCTTTGGGGGCTGGCGTACTCTCTCGGGTAAACCTCTTCGTACTTGATGGTGCGCCAGAGGCGCTCGGTAAAGATATTGTCGCTGGCGCGGCCTTTGCCGTCCATGCTGATTTGGACGCCAGCCGCCAGCAGCAACGCGGTGTACTGCGGGCTGGTGAAATGACTGCCCTGGTCGCTGTTCCAGATCAGCGGGGTCGCCTGGGCCAAGGCCCGCTCAGTGGCCACCAAGACGAACGGCATTTCCAACGTCTGACTGAGC
>CAWEHT010000221.1:0-4062 GCA_963808455.1 uncultured Chloroflexia bacterium
ATCGTGCAACATCACAAGAAGATTTCAGAAACAGCGAAAGCATGCGGAGCGAAACTTATTGTTGGAGGGAATGCATACACGATAACAAACTATCCGGCGGACACTGCGATCGCTTTCGACAAATACTGCGTCGCCCAGGCGCTGCACGAGATCAACCAGATCTGCGCCGCCGACGGCCTGCGCGTCTGCTATCTCTTGCACGCCGGCGACGGCAACCTGCATCCCCACATCCTGATCGACGACCCGCACGACGCGGCGTTGATGCGGCGCGTGCTGGCCGCCGAAGGCAAGGCACTGGCCTTCTGTGTGGCGCATGGCGGCAGCATCACCGGCGAGCACGGGGTCGGCAACGAGCGGCGCCATTTCATGCCGCTGATGTACGGCGCGGACGAACTGTCGGCCATGCAGGACGTCAAGGATGTCTTCGACCCTCGCGGGCTTCTCAACCCCGGCAAGATCTTTCCGGACACGACGCCGGGCGTGCAGGCCCTGGGCGCGGGGCGCCCGCCGGCCGCGGATGCACAAATGCCGGACGCAGCAGCGGGGATATCCGTGCATGCCTGCGGCAGCCCTGGCCGGGCCGGCTTCGAGACAGAAGGGCACCTCATGGCGCCTGCAGCGCCAAAGACGCAGCATGACGCGGAAGAGAAGGAAGGTCCGGGGGGCGGGGCTTCGCCGGCAGGATCGGCAGGCCGCAGCAGCGAGGAGGCGGGCCGCAGCGAGACCGGCCGGCCCGAAGGGGTGCGAGGGAGCGAGGCGCGCGGCACGCACGACGTGGCGCAGGGCGAGCCGGCCTCGGCCCTCCGGGAGGTGGCGCCGGCTTCGGCCGAGGAGGCCGCCGAGGTGATCCGATCGTGCATCGAGGGCGCACGCCGGGATCGCGCGGCGGAGGCAAACACAGCCCCTCCGGCCCATTCCCTATTCCCTGCCCCCTATTCCCTTTCCTGCCTCGATGGGGTCCACGTGCGGGGCGGCGGGACGAAATCCGCCCTCTTGCGGCCGGCGGGCGTGACTCTTGCTACACGCAACCTGGCCGGCATGTCTGTCTACGCCCCCGAGGACCTGTACATCACGACGGGGGCCGGCGGCCGCCTGGCGGATTTGCAGGACGAGCTGGGCCGCGACGGCCTGTGGCTGCCTCTGGTCTCGCCCTGGCCGGAAGCCACCGTGGGCGGCATCGCCAGCACCGGCTTGAATGCGCCGTGCCGCATGCGCTACGGCAGCGTGCGCGACCTGGTGCTGGCCGTCGAGGCCGTGTTGCCCGACGGCCGCGTGGTCCGTCTGGGCCGGCCGGTGGTGAAAAACGTGGCCGGCTATGACCTGCCGAAGCTGTTCGTGGGCGCCCACGGCACGCTGGGCCTGGTGACAAAGCTCACGCTGCGCATCTCTCCGCTGCCACGCGCCCGTGCGAGCCTGGTGGTGCCGGTGGAAGAACCGGGGCGCGGGATCGAGTGGGGCTTGAGCTCTGCGGCGCGCCTGCCTGGCCGCTTCGGCTTTGCTCTTGGTCCCCGGCGACGGGCTGGCTGGGCTGGGTAGCGGGGCTCACGGGGCCTCCCCGCAGGCGCTGATCTACACCGCCGAAGGCCTGGCCGAGGACTTGGCCGCCGAGCTGGCCGGCGCGCGCTCAGTGCTCGCCACAGCCGGCGCGCCTGCCGGCGCCCAGCGCGATGACGTCACGGGCAGCGACGCCTGGGCGACTTTCCTGCGGAGCGGAACGGCCGGAAGCCGGCAGGGGGAGGCGATGGAGAAGGGGTGGAAAACGACTCGCCTCTCTCACCTGTTCACGATGCCTCCGCACCGCAGATGGGGCGCCTGGTCCTGCGCGCGGCCGTTGCTCCGAAAGATCTCTCACGCCTGATGTCGGGGCTGATCCCTGCGTTGGGGGCCACGCCATATGTCGCCGACATAGCCAACGGCATGCTGTACCTGAAGACAACCGGGCCCGGGCAGCTGGCGCAGGTCCGGGGGTGCGCCCTCCGCTCGGCGGCTACGCGGCCGTGATGGATGCCTGGCCCCGGGCGCGGCCGGCCCAGCACGTCCCCGAAGCCGGGAGGGGGCATCGGCCCGCGCAGGCCGCTGAGGCAGAGCTCGATCGCTGGGGCTACGCGCCGCAGAGCCTGGCCCTCATGCGGGCGCTGAAAGCGCGATGGGACCCCGCCGGGCTGTTCAACCCCGGCGCCTTCCTGGTCTGAGGGCCAGTAATGGAAAGGGAGGGGATCATTGCCCTGTCTCCTTCTCTTCGCCGCGCACCAGCCTCAGGACTTCGCCATGCAAGATGCCGTTCGTGGCGATGCTTTCGCGCCCGTAGATCGTCGGCCGGCCCTGCCAATCGGTAAATGCGCCGCCGCTTTCCTCGAGGATGACCTGGTGCGGGCCGCAGTCCCACACTTCCATGATCGCATCGACCATGATCTCGGCGCGCCCGGTGGCGACGAGCGCGTAGCCGTAGGCATCGCCCCAGGTGCGCTGGATGCCGGTGGCAGCCACGAGCCGGTCCCAGGCACCAGACTTGCCCAGCGGCGCGAACGTGTTGAGCTCACTGCTCAGGAGCGCCGCCTGCTTCAGGTCGCTAACCGCCGAGACGCGAGCGCGGCGCCCGTCCCAGTAGCAACCTGCGCCCCGCGCCGCATACACCGTTTCGTGCAATGCCGGGAAGTGCACCACGCCGAGCACCGGGGCGCCCTCGCCCTCGACCAGGGCGATCAGGACGGCATAGAGCGGCACACCGTGCACGAAAGAACGCGTTCCATCGATAGGGTCCAGGATCCAGGTCAGGCCGGACGCTCCTGCTTGCCGCCCGAACTCCTCGCCCAGGATGCCATGCTGTGGCCAATAGCGACCGATCAGTTCGCGCAGCTTGAGCTCCGCCCGGCGGTCGGCTTCCGTCACCGGTGACCGGTCAGACTTGTAGTTGACCTGCAGGTCGGTCTGAAAATAGCCCAGCGTCACGCGCCCGGCGTCCCAGGCCGCGTTGACGGCGAATTCCAACAGTTCCTCCAGGCGTTCCTTATTCATGTCTGGCATTTTACTCCTGGTCATGCCGGCAGCCAAGGGCTTCGGCGATCTTGCGGTCGGTGGTGGGCAGGGCGAGTAAGGCCAGGTCCTGGCACGAAGTCCAACGCGCCTCAGCGTAGGAGCCCTGGCCGCGCCGGTAAGGGAAAGAGGGCCGAGGGTCGGGAGAAGCGGGTTCTACTCCCTGTCGCTCTGTGTCCCTCTTTTCCTGGCAGCTGCCGTAAGGCCCACAGGGGGCCAGGTCTTCTACCGGCTCAAGAGGCTCCCTGGGGGTACAGCGAAAGGCGTACAGCGTCAGGCGAAAGTGCGTATAGGCGTGGCGCACCCTGGCGAAGGGGGCGGCCGCGGGCGCCACGGCGATGCCGAGGCTGGCCTCCACGCTCCGCGCCAACAAGGCAGCCAACGCCCGCACATCCGGCTCCGCCTCCCCCGGCAGCCCGGCGCGGAGCCCCGGGAATTCCCACAGCCCGCCGAGCAGGCCGTGTGCCGGGCGGCGCGCCATGAGGTAGCGCCCGCTCTCATCCTGAATCACGGCTGCGACGCCATCGTAGCGCGGGATGGAGGCCTTCCTTGCGGCTACTGGGCGCTCTGCCTGCGCGCCGCGCGCCCGCGCCAGGCACCAGGAACTCAGCGGGCAGGCGGGGCAGTCGGGCCGGCGCGGCGTGCAGGCCAGCGCCCCCAGGTCCATCAGGGCTTCGTTGAGCTCGCCGGCCTCTCCATCCGGCGCGGCGGCCGCGAGCGCGCCGCTGAACCGCCAGAGTTGGTGCTCGGCCACCGCCGACCGTGGATCAGCCGCGATCGCCGGCGAGTAGGCCGCGCAGTCATAGACCCGCCACAACACGCGCCGCACGTTGCCGTCGAGCACCGGCTCGGGCCGGCCGAAGGCCAGGCTCAGGATCGCCCCACACGTAGAACGGCCGATGCCCGGCAGCCGCAGCAGCGCGCCGCGGTCGGCGGGCACCTCGCCACCATTCTCCGCCACCAGCTGGCGGGCCGCTGCATGTAAGTTGCGCGCACGGGCATAGTAGCCAAGACCTTCCCAGGCCTTCA
>CAWEHT010000222.1:0-6947 GCA_963808455.1 uncultured Chloroflexia bacterium
GATACGCTGCTGCATCCACTGCACCGGTGGTTTTGCCTTCATCACTTCGAAGTTGGCCCCTCGCAAGGTACACTTGCGGACAAAGCCTTGGGCGTTCATCTGGGTTGTCCACTGGAACTTTGCAAGGTACCACCAAAGCCAAGGGGAACGCCGATGAGCTTCCAGGATAAATTCATCGGCCCGATTCTTCACTCTTGCCCTTTCAGTCTGGTAGAAATCCGGAATGGGGAATATGTCCCGCATGGTGTCTTCTGGCACATGCAAGATGGTCATCCGGTCAAGTGGGCAACCGAGCGCAAGTACTTTGCCATCCAACTCGACGAGTTTGCCGTAAGGCGAGAGTTCGTCGTGAGGAGCATAGGATCGTCGATGCGAACAAGTCAACGCCTCGGCCAGGGCACCCTGAGCTGATGCCGCAGAGAACGGATATTCACTGCGCACCGATTCCTTGCGCCGCCGGAAGATCTCGGTAAGCAGGCCCACATAAGATGGACTGCGCCTTACGTCATAGATCCACGTCTCGCCATCGCGTTTCAACCGGGGATGGGTGGGCATTGCCAGCGTTCCATGCGGCCCAAGGTAGTCAAGCAAGAAATCGATGAGATTGGAGGGTTCCCAACCCAAGCTCGAAATTGCTCCCATGTCGGAGTGCACCATGAGCAGATCGCCTGGAACAATATTCAAGCTTTCGAGAACCAATTTCAGTTGATGTTGGCTAACTGGCGTAACATTTGCTGTTGGCCTAGCATTCTCAACCGTGCCATCTGCATCTGGCCTGACTCGATCTTTGATGACCTTTGCCGTACGCATCACCAGTTCAACGATGGGGGGAATATTTTGTGACTGTTTCACCATACGTTCTCAAGATCTTCCAAATGGTAAGTTAGCATGCAATCATCAGTTCCACGAGTACCAAGCGCATAACATACAAGCTCACCTGTGGGATTCTTTCCCTCGGGGAAAAACACGCGGGAATACTGAAAGAGTCCCGGGGGGACTTTTGGAAGGCCACTCATTCGATACCACAGGTCGATCGGAAAGCTAAGGACCTTCGCGGCTCGACCAGAAGCAATATTGACCATCCATACGTGCGTTCCCGAAAAATCGTTCGGGGTCTGGAATGTCTTGGGAAATTGGGATTCTGGTCTTTCCGCATTCGTCGAACAGAAATACCAGCCATTGAGTAAACAGCTGTAAAAGCTGCTGTTGTCAATCCTGGCTAAGTTCGTGACTACCCCGGTCTTCTTTTGGAACCGCCGCACAAAATTGTCTGCATTGGGCGAGTCATTCGCTGCCAGGACATAATCAGGCGTCACAACCGTCGAATAGAAACGGTTTTCTTGTCCGCTTTGCAAGATTGTTTCAGCATGCTGGAAGGTTGCGTCAGCCTTCAGAAGTTGATTCTCTCCGTCGTGATCGCCGGTACAGATCCAAAAACAATCGTCGTACTCATCGTACGTGATGCCGTGGATATGCCGGATAGAATGGGCGGGAAAGGTATACACGGCTTGCCACGACTCGCCGTGATCGCGGCTGCCATAGATGCACATTTCGCCGCGCTCAGGATTATCATGGTATTCGCCCCAGACGATCAGCCCCCCCGGTCTTGAGGCCAATGAGACAGGGCGAGAGCCCTTGAGGATTCGACGCACGCACCGTGCCTCTGTTTCGCCCTTTCGGAGAAGGTAAATCCCTCCCCTAAAGATAAAAACAATATTCCCATTATCCGCGACCCGTAAACGATAAATCGTCATCCGCATGACACGACGTGCCAACGCCGAACTATCCAAGAGAATCCTGAATCGGCTCGACACCTCAAACTTTCCGAGAAAGCGGAATGTTTGTCCCAGGTCATCGGTCGCCACGATCTGGTTATAACGGGCACAATATAAGGTCGTACCATTGAAATAAAGAGGACGGACATTGTCAATGCGACCTGAATGACTGGGCATTATCTCTCCCGGTGAATTCTGGCTAGGCCCATTAACGACCACTCATCACGTCGCTTATGATGCGCTCCAGGTCTGCCTTGCGCCGTTCGTAGGAGAACATCTCAAGCACGCGGGCTCGAGCGCGGCCTCCGAGTTCCTCGCGCTTCCGGTCGTCTGCCAGCAAACCAGCCAAGGCCGAGGCTATCGCCTCCGGATCAGTTCCGTCAACCAGAATGGCGGCATCACCGACCACTTCTGGCACGGCGCCCGCAGGGCTCGAAATGACCGCTGCCCCGCAACTCATAGCTTCCGCAATGGCGAGGCCGAAGCCTTCCACTCTAGTGGGTTGTAGGTACACCGCGCACTGCTGCATGAGCTCGATCTTGGTTTCACGGCTTACCACCCCTGGGAACTCAACGTAATGGTTGGCGCCCAGCCTGTCCACTTGCGCCGCCAACGCAGGGTAACCGTCAAGTTTTTCTCCACAGATCACCAGCCTATGCCCCAGGCGTATTCTCTGTAACAGACTGGCGGCCGATATCGCCTCGGCAACACACTTGCGCTGAGTATTCTCGGCTTTCATCCAGCAAAAAGAGAGCAAGAACTTCTCGCGCGGCTCCCTTCCGGGACAATATCTGTTCACATCTACTGCGCAATAGCTCCATTGAGGGTTACGGACGGCAAAATCGTGCTGAGCGTGCCGATACTCCAATTGCGAGACGAATACATTGGCATCGGCTTCTCTGAGCGCAAGCTTCATCAGCCAGCGGTGCCAGAACGGTCGATTGCCGAAGTGCTGCCAGGTGCCATCTGGCATGACGTGATCGAACGAGCCTGTGATGACGATGGGCTTGCCGGCGAGTTTGGCGCGGAAGAGGGGAAAGAAAGCCCAGGTCCACCACCAGACGAAGTAGAGGTCGGCCCCGGGTATCCTGAGGGGGTCGGTGCAGACGATCGTTTCAAACCCCAAATCAACCAGGATACGAAGGTTGACCGCATAGAACTCATTTCTTTGGAGAACCTCAGCGTTGCTGACTTTTGCAAAGAAAACAACCCTGGGTTTCATAGGACTGTCACCTCGGCGCTCGACGCTCGTTGGAATGCCCTTCCCGTGCGTGCCTTCGATGCGCTGGAGACATTCAGGAATATTACGGGCAGTGCAAGATACATATAGGACACCGATTGGTTGAGTTGCGCCCAATTGATGAAGATCACGGCAATCCACACGAGAGATACCGCGAAACCAGCCACACCCATGCAAAAGCCGAAAGTGTCGGTTTGAGACAATGCGCGTCTCGCAGTGCTCAATGGCAGAAGAGCAGAGAGCGCCACGAGCAGAAATAGGGCGACGATGCCATTCTCATTCAACACTATCAGATAGGCGTTGTGTGCGGTAAGAATTCCCTGGCCCTCTCCCATACCGAACAGTACCGTCCCAAGGTTCATGGACGATACTATCTCGCGTATCCAGGGGAGGCGACCACCTGTGATGTCGCCTCCTGCCGCAAATCTGACGAAAACGCTCTGCTGAACCTCTCCGGCTGGAGTCGTGATCAGGTGTGAGAAAAGCCCGGTGGTCAAGAGAACGATCAACAGAACGGCGAAGATCGCTACTCGCTGCAGTGCCGCCTTGGCCAGCCGTGGGTTGCGCGCTGCCAACATGGCCAGCACCGCCAGGAAGGCGCCACCTGCCGCCACCAACGCCTGCCGGGAACCGGTGCCCACCATGCCAACGAGCGCCAAGACGAGACCGGCCGCCAGCATCAACGGATGGACAACTCTGCTGCTTCCCCGCATGAGCAAGAATGGCAGGAAGGTGGCAATGTAGAAGGCGCACATCGAGCCCGACATGTTTGGGTCCATGAAGGCCCCAATGATTCTGCCACCTCCGCTCAAAGGATAGGTCCACGGCCGCGAATCTGCCGGGAAGCCGAACGCTGTGGTCAACAGAGGCAGAGTCAAGAGCTTGCCAAAAGAAATCATAATGAACTGTAGGGCCATCACGCCCACGGAAACCAGTCCCACGAAAAAGACAATCCTCAAGAAACGAATCGGCAGACCGGAGTAGCGCGACGAAAGGGTCGTCATCAATAGCAGGAACAACACGCCTTCAACGAACCATTCCAATTGTTGGCTTCCGGGGGCGCGATCCTTCGTCATTAGCAGCGACACTGATCGCATAACTGCCAGGCCCAGGAACACGGCGAGGATTTGTAGCGCCCGCCGATCCTTGAACCTCACGCCGAGGAACAAGAAGGCAGGCAACAACACCAGTAAGCCCGCGCGCCAGAGCGTAAGCTTGAATATGGTTCCCAGGGGAATTCCGTAGATAGGGAAAGCAAAGCCAAGGATACATAGAACGATGCCCGCCACGAGGAGCCGTGGCATTCCATCCGCCTCTTTGGGCACTGCTGTTCTAAGGTTCACGGACGCGCTCCCATTGGGGGATGTCATCGGGGACCTTGGTCAGAAGACCGTGCATGAGCGCTTTGAGCGATGACCGTGTCATCAACCCGTCCCCGCGCAGCGCAAAAGCCACGGCGTTCCTCGCCTGGATCCCGACGTTGATCGCGAGGGGCGGCCAGCTGCGAGGCGCCGGTCCCGCGTGTTTGCGAACGGTCCACAAGTGATTCCGGCTCATCAGGTAGTGCGCATAGGGCGTGATGCCTTCTCTTCGAGGCAAAGCGCTGTTCTTCTTGACGCTTGCCGATAGCCTGTGCCAGAGGTGGGCGGCAGGAACGTATAGCAGGGTTAGGTTTGCCCGCCTGATGCGCCAACACCATTCGCTGTCCTCCGAATAAGCGACATAGCTCGTGATCAGACCGCCGACCTGCCTCCACGTCGAGGCGGGTACAAACATGCAGCACCCAGAGATGAACTCTACATCGACAGCCCCGGCCAACTCCTGCGCGTCCAGTACGGGCTCGTGGAAATGTACTGGGGCACGGTGCAGCGGGTGACGAAGAGCGCCGGCGTACCAGATATGGTCGCGAGGCGACTCAAAGAATATCTTCCCCGATATCCCGCCTGCCGCCGGGTGCTGCCCGGCGACGCGGATCAGGATGGCCAAGCAATCGCTGGCAACGACCGTGTCATTGTTGAGCACCCAGATGTAGTCGATGCCTTCGGAGAGAAGAACCTCGATACCCTGGTTGTTTGCACCCGCGAATCCCTGGTTGTTGGCGTTGCGTATCCAACTAACTTGGGGGCAGGCGGCGCTGATGCGATCGACCGAGTCATCGGCCGATCCGTTATCCACTACCAGAACCTTGTCCGGCCTGGTAGTGCCAGCCAGAAGTGACAGGACGCAAGGAATGGTGAACTCGGCCCCATTCCAGTTGACCAACACCACGCCCACGGTTGGTCGCTCTGCCTTCTCTAGCATCGCAGGGGCCCTCTTCCTGGCCTCATGGCCCCGTCACCGGCCCCGGCGATCGGCCCGCCGTTGTTCCGCTATCAGCTTTACGTATAACTCAGCCAGCTCCGGAATCACAGCGCCCCATCTGAAGTGCTGGGCTCGTGCAGGGCCGTCCTTTCTCATGCAGTTTCTCAGATCCTCGTCGTCAAGGACCTTCTTCATGGCGGATGCCAATGTCTCGGCGTCCGCGCCTTCGAAGTAGACAACTGCGTCCCCGGCAATCTCTGGCAACGAGCCGTGGGTCGAGCACACAACCGGGGCGCCACGTGCCATCGCCTCCGCCACCGGCAGACCAAATCCCTCGTGCGCCGAGGGACATACGAACAGGGAACAGTTGTCGAGAAGTATCTTCAGCTCGGCCTCGCTGGCAAAGCCGAAGACCGTGGTCGAATCAGAGATCCCCAAGGCATCTACAGTGCGGTCCAGTCCCCCTCCCGTGGAACGGCCGGCGGCTCCCACCAGCACCAAACGCTGCTTGCGGGTCTTCCGCAAGAGCGCAAAAGCTCGCAACAACAGATCGACATTCTTATGTTCCGCAAAGCCTCCATAATACAGGATGAAGCCATCGCTGACCCGGGCCTTTGCCAGACACGGACCAACCGCGCCGGGCTCGGCGGGCGTGAAGAATGTCTCCGCGATCCCAACCCAGATCCGGTGTGTTTTCTGCCGGGAGGCCGGGAGGTAGCGCTCAATCTCCCGCCTGGAATAATCCGAGTCTGTGATGATAGCATCGGCCCTGGCCGCTACAACTTTCATCAGGAGCTGCACCCGAAGCTTGGCCAATCGAGGCCGGCCATCCAGCGGAGTGAAGACCGCTGCATCGGCATGCCGTGGGTGCCGGCGCGCGCTGCCGGTCCTTTCAAGCGTCGTCGCCTGGATCTTGCCCGGCGACAACCATCTCGATCTCGCCGACGCCTATGGCAAGTCCCTGCTCGATTTCGCGTTTTCCGATGGCGGGGCGCCTTGCCGCCGCGGGCCGCAGGGCGGACCATCTTCGACCTTCGTCGGGGCGCCCATCCGCCGCGCAGCAACTCGCCCGCCGCCGGCCGCGTCCGGCGGCGCAGCAGATCGCCGCCGCAAAAATCGTCCCGCCGCGGTCGCGCCGCGCCCGGCGACGTCGCCGGACGCTACGCCGTTCTGCGCGAGGCCGGCCGCGACACCGGCTGCATGGTCACCCTCGACATCTCCGGCAAGGCAGTTCCTGTCGCCGGCCTGCCGCGATCAGGGCATCGTGATCTTCGATCCCACCGCCTGGCGCATGGCGGGCGGGCGGCTCGTCATCGTCGCGCGAAAGGGCCATACGGCGCAGCTCGACCTCCAGCCCGACGGAACCTGGCTGAAAGAGTTGAAGGAGACCGACGCCAAGAGCCTCACGCTGAAAAAGTTCTAACCCTACCAGCCCCTTTCCGCCGTCCCTGATGAGGTTTGCGACATGACCGGCAAGACGCATGAAAATTTGATCGCCGATCAGTTCGGTCCGCGCGCTGCGGCCTATGTCGAGAGCGCGGTTCATGCGCAGGGCGAGGATTTGCTGCGACTTGTTGATCTGATCGTTGGCCACGGGGACGCGCGCGTGCTCGACATGGGGTGCGGCGGCG
>CAWEHT010000223.1:0-4064 GCA_963808455.1 uncultured Chloroflexia bacterium
CGAATTCGGAGCCGGCTATGGGCACCGGGCTGCGCCGCCCGGAGGCATCCGGCTCGCCCAGCTCCATGCGGATGCAACGGAGCGTGCTGACCCTGCTGTTCTCGTCGCCCAGGATGGCAACCGGGTCGGTCAGGAAGTCGAAGATGATGCCCTCTTCCTTGGCGTGCTCTACCTCTTCCGCAGGCGGGCCGGCACCCTGGCAGCCGAGCGCCGATAAACGATATGGACCTCTCCAGGCGCGCCGCCCATGCGTTGCGCCTCCTGGGTCTGCAGGCGCATGCTGCAGCGTCGCCGAGTCCATGGCAACGTTGCCAGCCCCTATCACCGCCACACGCTTACCCACCTTGACCGGCGTGTCATATTCCGGGAAAAGGTAACCTTGCGATGAGGTTGGCACACGTGTGAGGAATTCGTTGGCCGACATCACACCGGGGTAGTTGATGCCGGGTATCTTCATGAACGAAGGCAGGCCCACGCCGGCTGCCATGAACACGGCATCATACTCGCTCAATAGCTCCGGCAATGTGATGGTGCGGCCCACGATATGGTCCGTGCGGATCTCGATACCCGAGCGATCCCACAGCGAAGTCGATCTCGGCGCCGATGACGCGCTTGGGCAGCCGGAACTCCGGGATACCGTAGATGAGCACACCGCCGGGCGCATGCAGCGACTCGAAGATGGCCACATGATGGCCCTCCGCCGCGCCACGTCAACGGCGCACGTGCAGACCCGCCGGGCCGGAGCCGATCACGGCGACTTTCTTTCCCGTCGCGTCTGCGTCTCTGCTTTGATGTCTTCCCAGGGCCGCCCCAGGCTTGGGTTTTTCTCCCAGGCATCGAGGGCCGCTCGCCGCGCCGGCGGCGCGGAGATCGTCTAATTCATCTTTCAGGGCTTCGTAATCCTCAAAAGGGATCAGCGCAGCCACGGGCCGCCCGTTGCGCTCTATGACCGTATCCGCCTCGCCCTTGTGGGCCAGGTCGAGCAGGTCGCGCCACTTCGTGCGCGCTGCCTTGCTATTCATGGTCCTGGCCGGCATCTGGCCCTCCTTTTTACACATATCCCCCGACGACGCCGCGGAAGGGAAGACCGTTCCATTCGGCTCTTTGGGCGGCAAAGCCGCCCAAAGAGCGCTGCCAGCTCCATAAGCCAGCGCTCATGCGGTGTTTCCTTCGTGCGCCGGGCCGCCCCCGCCGGTCCCCTCCGCCGCCGCCCCGCCACCTACCGCCTCCAGCATCTTGCGCACGACCAGCGCGTCCTGCCGGTCAAGCCCCTCCGTCAGGGCCCAGGCGTCGCGCTCCCGGCCCACATGCGCTGGATGGCCGGCGCGATCCGCCAGTTGCCGGCCCGGAAAGTTTCGAACAACCCCTCGACAGCCTCCCGGGCGCCCGGGACGCCCCGCGCGGCAGCGGCCACGGACTCGACCACGGGGCCGAAACCCCGCTCCAGCCTGGCCCAGTTGCCGGGGAAGGCCGCGTAGCTCTCCTGCTCTCGCCGCCGATAATCCCGCGCTGCCTCGGGCTGTTCGCCCCGTTCGGCGATGCTGGCCAGGATCCCGTAAGTCTTCCATGGCTCCGAGGACGGTCCGAGCCCCTCCCTGATCCGCAGCGCCTGCCGGGCATACCGCTCGGCCTCCGCCAGGTCGGGCCGGGGGCCGTCTGGGGAATCGTAGGTCGCGAGCAGGAAATCTGCCAGGTTGTTGGCCATGGTGGCTATCTCTGTTCCCATCCCCAGGTCCTCGGCATCGGCTAGCGCCCGCCGGTACCAGCGCTCGGCTTCGGCCAGCCGCCCGGCCCCCTCTGCCACAATCGCCAGCTGATTACAGGTCGCGGACGCACCGGCCCTGTGTCCTAGCCGGTCAGCGATGGCCAGGCTCTCCCGGTAGCGGCGTTCGGCCTCCGGCCAGTCTCGCGCTTCCTGCGCTACCCAGCCCAACTGGTGCAAGTAGACAGCCTCGGTTGGCTCCTCACCCAGCGCGTGAAATGTCCTGAGGGCCGCCTTGTAGCGCCGCCGGGCCTCGGGCAGGTCACTCTCCAGCAACGCAAGCGTGCCGAGCCGGCCGACGACTGTGGCAGCGCCCTGCTGATCGCCTATCTCCTCAGCTATCGCCAGCGCCGTCCCGTACTCCGCCCGCGCCTCGGCGTACCCGCCGAGATGCCGTAGCGCATCGGCCAGGTCTGAGTGGCACACTCCCGCCTGGCGCTTAGCTGCCTCGGTCTGCTCCAGGGCGGCCAGCTCGGCCAGCGCCTGCCGGTAGCGATCGGCTGCCTCCCCGTACTGGCCCTGCGCCTCCAGGCTGCGGCCCAACCAGTCCAGGGCCTGGCACCGGTCGTAGCGGGGGGTGTAAGCGGCGCCGGCCTCCATCCGCTCCAATAGGCGGCGAAAGACGCCCTCCGCTTCGGCCGCCCTGCCTGCGCCGAGCAGCGTATCCCCGTGGCGGCTCCCCACCAGGAACTCGGCTCTGGTCAGCTCGCCGCCCGAGGCCGGCTGGACCGCCCGGCCGGCGCGGGCCATCACCTCGTCGCGCTCCTGCCAGCGCCCGAAGTGGTCGAGGAACCGGGCAATCTGGTCTGCCATCTCCACCGCCACGTCGTGCTCCCCGGCCGCCAGGGACAGCTCCAGCGCCCGGCGCAGGTTCGGCAGGTCCCGGGCCGCCAGGGCTCGGGCCTCCACGGGCGTCTTCATGTCGGCCTCATACAGGTAGTTAGCGAGGCCGGCGTAGCGCATACGGAAGCGCTCCTCGAGCGCCCGCCGCCGCTCCGGCGCCAGCCGGCGGGCCAGGTGCGGGGCCAGGGTGGGATGGAAGTGGACGTCGGGATCTTTGCAGAACGGCAAGTGCTCGACCGTCGCCAGCCCGGCCCGCTCGAGCTCGGCCCGGGCAGCCCGCCACAACCCGGGGTCGAACCCCGTGACGGCCAGCAAGTCGTCTTCCCTGGCCAGGCCCACGAACACGGCCAGGTCGGGGATCATCTCCCGCGTGCGCTCCCCCAGCCGGCGCAGCGAGAAGTCCAGGCTCACCTCCAGCGACTGATCCCGCTCGGCCGCCTTGCCCTCGCGGAAGCCGGGCAGCAAGGCCTCGAACTCGGCGATGAGCCTGTCGGCGTCGCCGCCCACCTCGGGGTCGGCCAGGTGCGGCAGCACGAGCTGCAGCGAGAGCGGATGGCCGCCCAGGAAGCGCAGCAGCTCCTCGAGCCCCTCGCGCCCCGGCCGTGGGATGCCCCGGTCGGCCAGGACCTGCCCGGCCAGCTCGAGCACCTCGGGGGCGACCAGCCCGCCCAGCCGCAGGTGGGCGGCCGTCGCCGAGGGCTGGAAGGCCGGGTGGCCGAAGGAGACGTCCCGCGTGGTCACCAGCAGCCGCGATCCGCCCTGCGCCGCCCAGGTCACCCCGGCGTCGAGCAGCGCTGCCAGGCCGGCGGGCGATAGCGGCGCATCGCCGACGGGCAGCAGGCTCTCGAAGTTGTCCCACACGAGGAGCGTCAACGTCCCGGCCAGCGATGCCGAGATGGCTTCGGCCGGGTCGCCCTCGTCGATCTTGAAGTCCGGGCCCACCAGGGCCTCCCCCAGCTCGCCGAGCGCCAGCTCGAAGCTCCCGCCGTGCTCGAAGGAGAGAGAAGCGGCCCGCCGGAAGAGGCCCGTGCGCACCAGCCAGCCCGCCGCCTGCGTCGCCAGCGCCGTCTTGCCCTCCCCGCCGAAGCCGTGCAGCACGACGGCGCGATGGCCGGCGAAGGCCCGCTCCAGCTCCAGCAGCTCGTGCGCCCGGCCGTGAAAGCCGTGCCGGGGCTCGGGCGGGAACCCGCCGCGGGCTGGCCGGCGCGGGATCAGAGGCGCGGGCGGCGCCGGCCACGACCGGCCTGGCTTGCCTGAACGGCGCTGGATCTGCGTAGTGCTGCTGGTAGAGTACCGGCAGGAACCGTCGTGCAGCTGGATGATCTCTTCTCGGCCCTCGGCCGGCCGGTACAGCCGGTGCCCGCGCGGTATCCTTGAGCAGGTCCAGGCGGCTGGCGTCCAGCGCCTGGCCCACCGTTCGCCCATTGGCCAGTTCCCGGAAGAAGGCCGCCAGTGGCCG
>CAWEHT010000224.1:0-4218 GCA_963808455.1 uncultured Chloroflexia bacterium
GCGGTCGATGTCGCGCAGGTAGCAACTGGTGCGCACGATGTCGTGCCAGGTGCAGCCTTCGCTTCCAGCAGGCCGGTGATGTTGTCGAAGGTGCGCCGCATCTGCGCGCGGAAAGTCGCCGATATGCACGCTGACGCCGTTCTCGTCGATCGATGCCGTGCCGGAGATGAACAGGATCGTCACGCCATTCAAATCGATCCGCATGCCGCGCGAAAACGAACTTGGCTTGGCGTAGTCAAAAGCCTCGTTGAGCACGCCGTGATTGGTGATGGCGCGCTTCTTGATCGGCGCGTGCGCGATGGCTTCCAGAATTTCTGCAAATGCATTCATGATTGTGTGCTCCTTGATTGATCTTATTGTTTGTTGACGAATTCCGTGGCTCAAACCCTTGGCGGTGGCGACCCAGATATCGTCGCCTTGAAAGTCGATGCCGAGAATGTAGTTGTGGGCCGGCGCGGTGGTGACGGCAACCGGCGTGACGTTGCCCTCGGCGTCGCGCACCGTCATCTCCGGCTTGCCGTCTTTGAGCGACGGGGTATAGACGGCCCAGTTCGCGCCGTCGTAGTAGGCCAGCCCCTTGTCGGTGCAGAACCAGGCGCGCTTGGCGTCCACGCCCTTCACGAAGTTCGTGAAGTTCGAGGGCAGTCCGCTGTCTTTGGTCAGAAAGTTGTGCCAGTAGCGGCCGTCGTAGCGGCTGTCGCCGAAGTAGGTGGCCGCCCACAGGATGTTGTCCACATAGCTGACCGAAGTGACGATCTCGTGGATCAGCCCCTGATCCTTGAAGAGCACGATTTCATTTTCTCCGTCGGGGTCCTCACTCGTCCCAGCGTCCGGTCTTTTGATCGTATTCGAGAACCCCGAGCTTCTTCTCGAGCCACGACGGCCGGCCGTCGAGCGTACCTAGCTGGGCGGTGAAAGTGGGCAAGGGTTACCTCACCACAACGCGGCCCGCACGATGTCCCACAGCTTGCTGAGCTTGGCGGTGCCGATCCAGGTGCTAAAAACGGCCAAGTCGGCGAAGGTCACATCGGTCGCGTCGTTGTTGAGTACAAGGTTGCCTGTGCCTGTATTCAGGCTTGACCCGTTGCTCAGCACGTAGCTTTGCCGTACCCCGTCGATCCAGAACTCCAGGCGGTCAGCCTGGCTGTTGCCCAGGGCCACCAAGTGCCAGAGACCACCGTCGGCAGCCGAGGTGAGCGCGGCCAGACGGTTGTTCGTGCCCCACGTATCGAGGTAGTCACCCGCGACGGTCCCGCTGTTCACTAACTGGTACATGAAAAATGCCAGGGTTGATGCGGTGCCATAGGCCAACACGGACTTGGTCCCGCCCGTCATGCCTGATTTCAGCAGGGCCACGAAGGTGCGCAGGTTGCCGCCTGTCGGGATTGATCCCAGCCCTGATGAAGATGCGCTTCCCGTGTTGAAGCGCGCGGCGTCGGTATTGCCGAAGGGATCGGTCTGCTGGTAGCTGATGCTGCCCGATGCTGTGAGGGCCAGGGAGCCGACCGAGTCGGCGAAGTTGCCGCTGGCCTCGTTGAACTTCCAGCGCTGCACCAGTCCGCTGATGGCGCTGATGTAGGCATCATAGGTGGGAAGCGATCCCGGTACAGCCCAGGCCGGCGCGGTGGCCCCCGCGTTGACGGTGAGCACCTGCCCCGCCGTGCCGATGCCGAGGCGCCCCGCCGCGCCGCTGGCCCCGCCGGTGATCAGGTCGCCTACCGCGCGTCATCGGGTTGCTCATGCCGCCGGACGCGGGCGTATCCCACTCCGGTGCGGTACCGCCGGCGTTGACCGTCAAGACTTTGCCTGCCGCGCCGATGGCTAGCCTTCCCGGCGCGCCACTGGCCCCGCCGGTGATCAGGTCGCCTACCGCGCTCATCGGGTTGGACATGCCAGAAGCTGAAGGGATATCCCAGACGACGTGCCCGCTGGTGCTGTTCGACCGTCAGGACTTGCCCGCTCGAGCCCTTGGCCAGCCGGGCGGGCGCGCCAGATGACCCGCCCACGATCAGGTCATCCTGAGCGCTCATCGGGTTCTGCACGAACGAGGCCAGGGCCGCGGCGGTGACGATGTGGGTGAAGGCCGCGCCGGAGCTGTGCGCCGCGGCCGTGGTGCCCTCGGCGCCCCGCGTGACGGTGTAGGTCAGCGTCGCCAGCCCTGTGGCGATGACGATCTCGCCGTTGACGATGGCCCGGAACGGGCAGGCCGGCGCGCCCGTGACCGACGCGACCGGAAAGGACGTCGTAACATTGTCCACGGCGCTGCTGAGCACGGTGCTGAAGGCGTTGGCGAAATTGTCCATCTCAGAAGGTCCCTTCGGACGCGTAGCCGAACTGCGCCGAGTTCACGCCGGCCTGCGTCCAGGCCGCGCCCGTCGCCGGGTCGGCCGCGATGGCGCTGGCCGTGACGGCGGCGTAGCTGCTGCCCAGCCCCTGCGCGCTGCCGGCGGCGGCGCTCGAGCCCTGCACAGCGTAGCCGGCCACCTGCGTGGCGAGGGCCGCGTCGGTCTTGCGGGCAATCATCGTCGGGATCACGGCCACGATGCCGTAGCCGGCCGGCAGGGCGAAGGCCGCGTGGCTGAAGACGTCGATCTGGCCGTCAGCCGTGGCGTAGTTGTAGGTGGCGTCGCCGTCGTCGGGGATCTCGTCGATCATGGCCACGTGGCTGCTGCCGGTGGAGGGCGTGCAGGTGGTCATGGCGCCGTCGGCCGTGTACTCGAACCAGAGGAAGCGGTAGCTGTCGAGCGGCAGGGGCGCCGCTTCGCCCGTGGTGTCGTAGAAGGCGCAATCGTCCACGTCGATCTGATTGTTGCCGCCGGCGTAGGCGCCCCCGGCGCCGTAGCCGTAGAACTGGCCCACATAGACCGCCGCCGCCGGCGTGCTCCCCGTGTTCCCGCTGAAGCTGAGCATCAGCACGCCATCGCTCCAGACGTTCACCCAACCGGCCGTGGGGTCGATCTTGAAGTCCACGCTGAGGTAGTGATAGGCGCCTGAGACCTGGCTGCTCCAGGTGCCCACCACGCTTGTGCCGGCCAAGACCAGCTGTAGGTTGGTGCTGCCCGAAGGCCAGCGCAGGCAGAAGAGCTCGCTGCTGCCCATGACGCGGAAGAGGCCGCTGCCGGGGCTAATGCTGCCGCCCTGCGCGAAGTCCGTATACAGGAAAAAGCCCAGACGGCCCTGGTAGGTCGGAGTGATGTTCCGATAGACGGTCGCCTGGCCGTAGTTGCCGCTGCCCGAGTTGCAGCGCAGCTCGCGCGCCCCGGTGTAGGGGCGGGCAGTCGGGCTGGAGACGGCGCCCCCGTAGACCGTGACGTTCCCCGACCACTCGCTCAGGCAGCTGTTGGCGCCGTCCGACTCCGAGCCGGCGACGAATTCAAGCGTGACGGTCATGGGTCCTCCTTGCGTGGGAAACGACTATTTACCGCAGAGGACGCAGAGGGCACAGAGGATAGAGGGAGGAGAGATTCGAAATCCTCTGCGTTCCTCTGCGTCCTCCGCGGTGAGCCCCGGCCGCTCCGGGCCCCGCATGTCCCTGCTCCCCTTGAGGGAAACGACTATTTACCGCAGAGGACGCGGAGGACGGAGAGGATAGAGATCTAGATTCCTCTGCGCCCCTCTGCGTCCTCTGCGGTGAGTCCGTCAGCCGCTCCGGGCCCCGCATGTCCCTGCTCCATATTCCCTGCTCCTTGCGTGGGAAACGGCTATCTACCGCAGACCGCAGTGCAAAGCTGACGCGGAGGGCACAGAGACATAACCTCAGCGTCGCCCTGGGCACTCGTGCGGATCGGCACGGGATAGAACTGATAGACGCCGCGCTGCGCCACGGTGGCGGGCACGGCGAGGGCTCGAAGGACGGTGCGGCCATCCCAGACGCAACCCTCCTTCTCAGAGTAGCACGGATGTTCTATCAATGCAAGTGGCAGATTTGCTGCTCGGGGCGTCTTCTGCCTGCGGGCCAGGCGGCCGCCGGCAAGGAAGTGCAGTCAGGGGTACCAGTCGTCAGTGAGGCTTGCCGATCACCAGCAATGTTTCCTGTTTCGCAAAGCAATACAGCCTGTAGAAGGCGTTGTCCGGTTCGTAGATTTGCTTGCGGTAGAATGGTTTGGCCAGGAGGGAGGCCGCGGGTAATCATACAACGCAAGGGGAAGCCGCAGCAGATAATAGGCGCAGGGCGCGAACAAGGCCGGGTGCGTGAGCAGGCCGCTGACCGGCAGGATC
>CAWEHT010000225.1:0-37348 GCA_963808455.1 uncultured Chloroflexia bacterium
GGTCTACAACAGCACCATCCGGGACGTGGACACGGTGATCGTGGACGGGGAGATCCTGTTGAGCGGCAAGCGTTTGGTGCACATCGACGAAGAGGCCATCCTGGCCGAAGCGACGCGAGGTATGCCGGCGGCTGTTCGAGCGGGCCGGCATACAGACTTCCATAGAGGAAGGCCGATGAAGAGCATGACGATGCGTGAGCGCATGCTGGCCGTCATCCAGGGCCCGAGCCGGATCGCATCCCTTTCGCGATGTACGAGATCATGTTCCCGCCCGAGCAGGCTTTCGCCTTGTTGGGCCACGGCAACATCGGCATCATCCGCTATCGTCCCATCTACCGCGTCGAGCACCCCAACTGCCGCCTCAGAGGGCGAGTTCTTTTTCCAGGGGGATGCCAAGTGGCAACGCAACGTCCTCCACACGCCGAAGGGGGATCTCACCGAGCTGTGAGTCTTCGAGCCCGCCTTCGACAGCTCCACTGCACGCAAGCACTTCATCGAGACGGCAGCCGACTACGAGGTGCTTTGGAGCTACCTGGAGGATTCCACTATCCTGGACAACTATCAACAGTATTTCCAGGATTGCGCCGATCTGGGCGAGGACGGCCTGCCAAAAGGCGGAGGTCGAGCGCACGCCCTGGCAGCAGCTCTGGATCGAGTGGGTGGGCCTCGATGCGCTGGCCTGGCACATGGCGGACTTCCCGGAGCACGTCGAGCACACCATCGAGCTTTTGCAGCGCCGGGCACGCCGAATCTTCGAGGTTGCCCGGCGCTCCCCGCGCCCTACGTCGACATACCGGACAACATCACCGCGCCGGCCATCGGGCCGGCCCGCTTCCGGAAGTACTGCGTGTCACTCTATGACGAGCTGGCCGGGATGCTGGCCGAGAGCGGCCGGCCCCTGTTCATCCACATGGATGGCCTGCTGAAGCCCTTGTGGGTGGACATCGCCCGCGGCCGCGTCGGCGGGCTCGACTCGTTTACGCCGACGCCCGACTGCGACACTTCCGTCGGCGAGGCCGTCAGGCTGTGGCCCGAGAAGCGCCTCTGGGTCAACTTCCCCTCCTCCGTGCACATCGAGTCGCCTGCCGTCATCCGCGCCACGGTGGAAGAGATCCTGGCCCAGGCAGGGCGCACGGGGCGCCTCCAAATCCAGGTTTCCGAGAACGTGCCGCTCGATGCCTGGCCGGCCAGCTTTCCGATCATAACCGATGCCATCGCGGCCTTCGGGGCACCTTAGGATGGGCCGGTTCCCGGCCGCATTGCAAACCACCGGTTGACACCCACGCGGTTTTGTGCTACCTTGGTTGATAGTTGCCTGATGGTGGCCGCCGTCTAATCGAGGCGCAAAGGAGAGATACAAGGATGCAATCGCAACTTTTCGGAAGAGATTTCATCACCACCAAGGACTGGTCAAACGAAGAGCTCGAATCGGCCCTGGCCCTGGCCGCCGACCTGAAGCTGCGGTTCGTCACGGGCGAGCCGCATGATCATCTGCTGCGGGCCAAGACGTTATACATGCTGTTCTTCGAGGAGTCCACACGCACGCGCAACTCATTCGAGGCCGGGATGACCCAGCTCGGCGGCCATGCCCACTGGCTGACGCCAAAGGCCACCCAGATTGGCCATGGGGAGAGCCCCAAGGACACGGCCATCGTCCTGGCACGCTATGGGCACGGCATGGCCGTCCGCGACTGCCGCACCGGCATCGGGCAGAAGTATCAATACGAGCTGGCGAAATGGGCCAACATCCCGGTCTTCTCGATGCAGGACGACGTCAACCATCCCTGCCAGACCATGGCCGACCTGATGACGATCCGTGAGAAATTTGGGCCGAACCTCCGCGGGCGCAAGTTCGTCATCTCCTGGACCTATGCCCCGCAGTACGTGCGCCCTCTGTCGGTGCCGCAGGGCCTGATCATGCTGATGACGCGCTTCGGCATGGACGTCACGCTGGCGCACCCCCAGGGCTTCCAGATGATGCCGCACACACTGGAGGCCGCCAGGCGGCACGCCGAGGAGCACGGCACGCGCTTCGAAGTGGTGGATGACATGGATGCCGCGTGCGCCGGAGCCGACGTGATCTACGCCAAGAGCTGGGGCCCCATCATGGTCACCAAGGAAGAGGCGGAGGTCGCCCGGATGTGCGCCCAGCACAAAGACTGGTGCCTTGACGCACGGCGCATGGGGCTGGGCAAACGGCATGCGATCTACATGCACTGCATGCCGATAGACCGCGGCTACGAAGCCACCGACGAGGTGATCGACGGGCCGCAGTCGGTGATCTACGACGAGGCGGAGAATCGCCTCCACATCCAAAAGGCGCTGATGACCCTGACCATGGCAGCGCGCGGCTGAGAGCTACGGATTAAAGACAATGGCCGATCTGACGACCCAATTCTTCGGCGTGACGATGCCTTCACCGTTCATACTGGCATCGGGGCCACTGACGTACGACGCCACCGGGCTCTGGGAGGCCTACCCGCGGGGGCCGGCGGCGTCACCACCAAGACCCTGCGGCTGGAGCGCGCGATCAACCCGACACCGCACATGGTCGTGCCGCGCTCCTCCAACCTGCGGGCCACGCTCTTCAACTCCGAGAAGTGGGCGGATCTGCCCTGGCAGCAGTGGGCCGAGCAGGAACTCCCGAGGATGAAGGGACACCCCGGCGCGCTGATCGCTAATATCGGCCATACCGCCTCGGAGGCGGAGATCATCACGGGGCCGGTGGTGGCGACGGGGGTCGTCGATGCCATCGAGTGCGTTGCCTATACCCGGGAGACGCTTGCCGGAGTGGTGCGGGCCGTGCGCGCACGCACCGACCTCCCCGTCCTGGCCAAGCTGACCTTCAACTGGGGCGACGAGCTCTATCCCACGGCAGAAGCCGCGCTGAAGGCCGGCGCGGACGGCTTCACTGCCATCGACTCCATCGGCCAGGCCCTCCAGATCGACATCGAGACCGGCCTGCCGACGATCGGCGGCGTGGGCAACAGCGCCTGGATGACGGGCGCAGCGATCCGCCCGATCGCTCAGGCGATCGTGGCCGAGCTGACCCGGCGCTTCGGCGTGCCTGTGATCGGCACCGGAGGCATCATCCAGGCCGAGGATGCCGTCGAGATGACCATGGTGGGCGCCACGGCGCTGGGTGTCTGCACCGGGCCGCTCCTCCGCGGGCTGGAATGGTTCGGCCGCACGCACGAGAAGCTATCTTCCTGGCTCGACGCCCACGGGTCGCGCTGATCTCTCAATGCTGCGCGGCGCGGCGCTCGCCAACCTGCATCGCGTGGAAGATACGGCGCCCCTCACCTTCGAGTTCGACCCACTGCTCTGCACGAAATGTGATCTCTGCGTGGTCCTGTGCCCTTACGACGCCAGGACCATGGGTGGCGGCGAAAAGCCGAAGACGCCCGGCCTCATCCAGATCCTCGACGAGCAGGCCTGCCGCTACTGCGGGCTATGCGTCGAGGTATGCAAGCCCCAGGCGCTGAAGTACGGCAACTGGCCGCGCTGAGCCGCCGAGTACCTACAAAGCTACGACTTCCGCTATCGCCGTGCTGAGGGCGGGCAGGCCAGCGTCCACGCTGGCGCCCGCACCTCTGCACGGTGCGCTCGCGGTGTCCACGCGCAAGGCCCTTTGACCTGAGCATTACCACCATCCGCCGGTGAAGCGCGGGCGATGCGTCAGCCGGGCGAGAGGTCCGGCCAGAAGCCCACGGCGTGGGCCAGCGCGACGTCGCCGCCCGGGCGATCGACGAGCGTCGGGCCCTCCTGCCGATGGGAGGGCCGGGCATCCTTCTCCGCATAACAATCCCAGCACAGCTCGCACGACGGATCGCCAAAGGTATCCAGGCCACCTGCCAAAGCTTTGCCACACAGCTCACAGCGGTGCTCTCTCATCGCCTCGTGTCTCCTCCTCGCCTGGAACGGTCGCCGGTCTGCCACGCCCAACTCACGGCGCGGCGCTGCCTGTAACTGCATGTTAGCACATTTGAGCATGGAATGCAAACATCTGTTCGATCCGGCAGCGGATGCCCTGCTAGAAACTGACCTCGAGCAGATCGCCGGCGGCGGTGCGGGTGCTGGCGATCGTCCCCGCCGGGAGTTCGATGACGTAGCGCACACCCTTGTGCAGGCTGCCGATGCGCCACGGCCTCAGCTGTTCATCCATCGCCACCACCCGGTGATCCCACGAGCAATAGAGCACGTCGATCGGGATCGACATCCACATGCAGTGGACACTGTTGCAGGGGAGTATCAACAGCCCGTCGCCGGCCGGCAGGTGCTTCACCCCGATCAGCCCCTTGAAGCGGGCCCACGCGTTCCTGGCCACGCGCCCCTTGTCAACCAGCGTGACATCACGGCTCTTGTTCACCACATGCAGCACGGCTCCTCCTCGGGCTCAACCCGCGCTCAACGATACGCTACCTCAGCCGCAAATGCAAGAGTAAGGGTGGCAACCCGGCCGGGCAAATTCGAAGCTATCACCCATTCTCGTGACGGGAGCTGGCCCTCGACGGCACAGTTAAACACGAACGCCGGGCTAATTTGAGCCCGGCGTTCGTGCGCAAAGGAGGAGGAAGAATCTTGCTTATTTTGCGACAGGTGGGTGGCAATTGATGTTATTTTTCTTACGATTTAGCTGAGAAACTATCGGACGTGGAGCACGATGTACCCGTTGTAGGTCTGCACGTCTTCGACGTACCACCGGCTGCTGTACGCCTTCAGCGACTGGTTGATGAGGTCCGGCACCACGGCCGTGACCAGGCTGGTTGGCGTGACCGACAGCGTGTTCAACTGCAGCACGCCGTCCACGGCCCTCAGCTGGCCGACCACGGCCAGGTTCTGCACGCTGAGAAAGCCGTAATCCACGCGATCGGCGGTGATTACGGTCTGGCCGCCCGTAAAGCGGACGGCGATGTTCTCCACGGTGGCACCGGTGTCCGACCCGGCGCCACCGGCGATCGCCTGCGTCGCTTCGCCCTCCGTGATCACGACGGTGTGCGTGTCGACCGCCGTCGCCGTTGCGGCAGGGAGTTGGGAGGCCCCCTGGCTCACGTCGGTGGGCTGCAGGGCCGGCTCCGTCGCTGACGGCGCCACCGTATCCGTCGGCGAAGACAAGGCCGGCTCCGCCGTGCTGCTTGCGGGCTCCGTCACGGCCGGCTGCAGGGCCGGCGCGGCCGTGTCAGTAGGAGGCTCTGTCGCGGTCGGCTCAACCGCCGTAGCGGACTGCACCGGCGAGACCAAAGGCGACAGCAGGATCGCGCTCGTGGAAGCCTGGGCCGTGGTCGCCAGCGCCGGGGTCGCCGACGGCAGCGGGGACTGCCGCGTGCCGGACAGCGCCGAGCACGCCATCGCCAGCGCCCCAAAGGCCAGCGCGGCGAGCCCTATGACGATCCTGGGGCGATTACGCATCACAGACAGAACCTCCACCATGCGAAGGGGGGTCACACTCAAGCTCCGCCCTGCCCATCCTCAGGGTGTGAACGGGATGGCCAACGCGCGCGCCGACCCGTAGTCCAGCGCGATGGCATAGCCGCGCCCCTGGTCGGGGGCTGTGACCTTCATCAGCAGCCCTTGCCGCGCCGGCTGAAGCAGAAGGCTGGCGGCGGTCTCCTGCTGGTTCGGCCAGCCTACAACGCCGGCGAGATTGTCGGCACACCAGATCTTGCCGAAGCCACGTACCGGCAACACGAAGCCCGGGGGTGGAACATCGGCCGTGCAGGCCGGCAACACGGGTGGGTCGCTCGTCCCCCACGTGTCGGGATAGCGCAGCAGGGCGCCCTGGCTGGCGTTGTGGTCCTGCCCTTGCAGGATATCGACCTCGCGGCTGTCGCCAAGCCAGATCATGAGGCTCAGACGGCGCGCGGTCGGGTTCGGATTGGTTGGATCCGTCCAGAATGCCTGCAAGGCGCCGTTCCCGCTGATGGGCGCGGGCGCCGCGATGGGGCATCCCAGGCCCAGGCCGGCGGCCTGGGCACTGTCGGCCACCGCCGCCAGCGCCGGATCAACCGGAACACAGGCTGCCGTGGCCGCTACGGTGCCGGGCGTGAGCGTCGGGACCGGCACCGGCGTTCCGACCGGCTGCTGAGTAGCTGTCGGCGTCACCGCGGCGGCGACCGTAGGCGTCTGGCTAATGGCGTGGGCAGCCGCGACCGCCGAGGCTCGCGCCTGCACGGCGGCGTTGGCAGCCGCCAGGCTCACGGCCTGGGCCTGCACGGTGGCATTGGCTTCCGCGAGCGAGGCGGCCGCCGCAGCCTCAGCGGTGATGGCCAGGACGGCCTGCACCTCCGCGGTCTGTACTGCTGCCACCCCCGGCAGGGCGGCCGGCACGCTGCCCGACGGGGCCGGAGTCGCCTGGGCCAGGGCCGCCGGTGTGGCCAGCACGCTGCCCGACGGGGCCGGAGTCGCCTGGGCCAGGGCCGCCGGGGTGGCCGCCAGGGCCGGCGGGGCAGGCACCGTAACGCCGGCGGCCGGGCTCGGCTGCAGCGGCGAGCTCGCCCGACCGGTGACGGCCCGCTGCCCGCCGCAGCCTGCCGCCACGCCAAGGATCAAAACGCAGAGCAGGGCGGCCGGCACGGCCCGCGCCCTCAAGTTCCAACGATAGTCTAAGAACCGCATGCTGTTTTCTGCCTTTCTGCACGCAGGCGGAGATTGGCAGCATTATAGCACCATTCAGATGTAGACAAAGCCCGGCGACAAGGGGTATAATAGCGGAATCGAACTAGCGTTCTGATGCAGGATGAGGTATGCCCGGTTTCAAGCTCGTTTCTGATTTTCAACCGACAGGCGACCAGCCCGAGGCCATCCGCAAGCTCGTGGAGGGCCTCCAGGCCGGCCAAAAACAGCAAACTCTGCTGGGCACGACGGGTACAGGCAAGACCTACGTTATGGCAGCCGTGGTCGAGGCCATCGGCAAGCCGACCCTCGTTATGGCGCACAACAAGACCCTGGCAGCCCAGCTTTACAGCGAGTTCAAGGAGTTCTTTCCCCACAACGCCGTGGAGTATTTCGTCAGCTACTACGATTACTATCAGCCGGAGGCCTACCTGCCGCGCACCGACACTTACATCGAAAAGGACGCCCAGATCAACGACGAGATCGACCGGCTCCGGCTGGCCGCCACCTCGGCGCTGCTCGGCCGTTCCGACACGTTGATCGTGGCGTCCGTGTCGTGCATCTATGGCCTGGGTGACCCGAGCGAGTACGGCCGCGTGACGGTCAGGCTCAAGAAGGGCGGCCTGGTGCGCCGCGAACAGGTGCTGCGCGAGCTGGTGGATATCTTCTACGAGCGCAACGACACCGAGCTCAGGCGCGGGCGCTTCCGGGTGCGCGGCGACACGCTCGAGCTCGTGCCGGCCTACGCCGACCTGGCCTTCCGCATCGAGTTCTTCGGCGACGAGATCGACCGGATGACGGAGATCGACCCGCTCACGGGCGAAGTGCTGCGCACCCTGGACGAGGTCGAGATCTTCCCTGCCAAGCACTTCATCACGCCGCAGGCCAAGCTGCAGCAGGCCCTGGTCGACATCGAGAATGAGCTCGACGAGCGGCTGGCCTGGTTTCGCGAGCACGACAAGCTGCTGGAGGCCCAGCGCCTGGAGCAGCGCACGCGTTATGACATGGAGATGTTGCGCGAAGTCGGCTACTGTTCCGGCATCGAGAACTACAGCCGGCCCCTGTCCTTGCGGCCGGCCGGCTCGCGCCCCTGGACCCTGCTCGACTACTTCCCGCCCGACTGGCTGCTGATCGTGGACGAGTCGCACATGACCATGCCGCAGGTGCGCGGCATGTACAACGGCGACCGGGCGCGCAAGGATGTCCTGGTGGACTACGGCTTCCGCCTGCCGAGCGCGCTGGACAATCGCCCCCTGCGTTTTGACGAGTTCACGGCGACGGTGAACCAGGTGATCTACACCAGCGCCACGCCCGGCCCCTACGAGCTCGCCAACTCGAGCCAGGTCGTCGAGCAGATCATCCGCCCCACCGGCCTGGTCGACCCCACCGTGGAGATCCGGCCGACCAAGGGCCAGGTCGACGACCTGGTGGCGGAGATCCGCAAGCGCACGGCCATCGGCGAACGGGTGCTGGTGACGACGCTGACCAAGCGCATGGCCGAGGACCTGGCCGACTATCTGCAGGAGCTCGGCATCCGGGTGCACTACCTGCACTCCGAGGTCCAGACCCTGGAGCGGGTGGAGATCTTGCGCGACCTGCGCCTGGGCGTCTACGACGTGATCGTCGGCATCAACCTGCTGCGCGAAGGCCTTGACCTGCCCGAGGTGAGCCTCGTGGCCATCCTCGATGCCGACAAAGAGGGCTTTCTGCGCTCCGGCCAGTCGCTGATCCAGACCATCGGGCGGGCCGCACGCCACCTGCACGGCACCGCCATCATGTACGCCGACCAGATGACCGACAGCATGCGGAGCGCCATCGACGAGACCAACCGCCGCCGCCAAAAACAGGAGGCCTACAATCAGGCTCACAACATCGTGCCGGCGTCGATCATCAAGTCGGTGCGCGACCTGACGCAGCGCCTGGCGCTAACCAGAGCCGTGGCGGAGGCCGGGCCCGAGTACCGCACGGGGTCCGCCCCCACCACGCTGCCCAAAGACGAGGCAGCGCGGCTCATCAAAGAGCTCGAAGAAACAGATGAAAGTCGCGGCCGCCGACCTGGAATTCGAGAAGGCCGCTGCCCTGCGAGACCAGATCATCGAGCTCAGGCGCGACCAGGAGCTGCAGGATACGCGTCCTGCCTGGGAGAAGTACCGGGACGAGAGAAGGAAATAGAAAGATGAAGGTATGGAAGTAGGGATCGTCCGCCGGATCAATATCGACAACGAGATGCAGGCGTCTTACCTCGACTACGCGATGAGCGTCATCGTGTCGAGGGCACTGCCCGACGTGCGCGACGGGCTGAAACCGGTCCATCGCCGCATCCTGTACGCTATGTACGACCTGGGCCTGACCAGTGACAAGCCATACAAGAAGTCGGCCCGTATCGTCGGCGAAGTGCTCGGTAAGTACCATCCACACGGCGATGCGGCCGTATACGAGGCGATGGTGCGCATGGCGCAGGATTTCAGCCTGCGCTACCCGTTGGTGGACGGCCAGGGCAACTTCGGCTCCGTCGACGGCGACAATGCGGCGGCTATGCGCTACACCGAGGCAAGGCTGGCCGCCATCGCCAACGAGATGCTGGCCGATATCGATCGGGATACCGTCGATTGGAACGACAACTTCGATGGCACGCTGCGCGAGCCGGCGGTCCTGCCGGCCGCGCTGCCGAACCTGCTGGTGAACGGATCGAGCGGCATCGCCGTCGGCATGGCGACCAACATCCCGCCACACAACCTGGGTGAGGTGTGCGACGCCCTTTGCTACGTGATCGACAACTTCAGCGCGGCCGAAGACATCACCACAGAAGACCTGATGCGCTTCATCCAGGGGCCGGACTTCCCGACAGGCGGCGTAGTGTTCCGGTATGAACGGGAGGGCAACGGCGACGGCGCGGAGCAGGTGGACGCCATCGAGAGGGCCTACGGCGGCGGCAAGGGCAGCCTCGTGGTCCAGGCCAAGGCCCAGATCGAGGAGATGAGCCGGAGCCGTAACCGTATCGTCGTCACCGAACTCCCTTACCAGACCGACAAGAGCCGGTTGATCGAGCGCATTGCGGAGCTGGTGCGCGAGGGCCGCCTCGAGGGCCTGACCGACCTGCGCGACGAGTCAGACCGCACAGGCATGCGCATCTGCATCGAGCTGACCCGAACGGTGGACCCGCGCCAGGTGCTGGCAGAGCTCTATCGGCTGACCCCCCTGCAGAGCACTTTCGGCGTCTCGCTCCTGGCACTCGTGGACGGCGAGCCGCGCCTGCTCAGCCTGAAGAAGATGCTGATCCATTACGTCGAGCACCGCCAGCAGGTGATCGTGCGCCGGGCCCGCCACGACCTGTCGATCGCGCGCCGAGCGCGCGGACATCCTGGAGGGCCTGCTGAGGGCGCTCGACGCGCTGGATGAGATCATTGCCCTCATCCGCGGCTCGCGCACCGCCGACGTGGCCCGCCGCGAGCTGATCAAGCAGTTCAGTTTCAGCGAAGCCCAGGCCCAGGCCATCCTCGACATGCAACTGCGCCGGCTGGCTGCGCTCGAGCGACAGAAGCTGCAGGACGAGCACAAAGAGACGCTGCGGCAGATCAAAGAGCTCGAGACGCTGCTGGCCTCGCCGAAGAAGGTGCTGGCACTGATCAGGCAGAACCTGCTCGATCTGAAGGCCCGCTACGGCGACCCCCGGCGCACGCAGATCGCCGATCGGGCCAAGGCCGTGCTGACCGCTCGCGACCACGCCGCCGAGCGCGACGTGTGGGTGGCGCTCGACGCCGACGGCCGGCTGTGCGCCGCCGGGCGCGGCGATCAGAACGGGGGCGATCCGGATGGCCGCCCTGCCTCCCAAACGGCAGTCACTTCTGCGCCAGGCGCGAGCAAGGGCGATGCCACGTCGCCCCTGCAGCTCTTCGCTGCGCCGCCGGCCCTGCTGGTCGCCGCCAACACGCGGCAGGATCTGTACCTTTTCACGGCCGGCGGGCGGGCGGGGCGTGTGCAGGGGCACAATTGGCCCGAGGCACCGGGCGTGCCGGCCGTGGACCTGGCCGGTCTGTCGGACAACCCGGGCGGGCCCAGGGAACGCATCGTCAGCATGCTGGCCCTGCTTCCTCCGCAGGGCGACGACGACGGGCCGGCTGACGGTTACCTCGTGCTTGGCACGGCGCTGGGCAAGGTCAAGCGCGTGGCGCTGGCCGACCTCTACCCGCAGGCCCACAGCAGCCCGCCAGTGATCGCCCTGGAACCGGGCGACCAGCTGGCCTGGGCAACCCTGGGGCGCGGCCAGGGCGAGGTGCTGCTGGTCACCGCTGCCGGCCAGGCCATCCGCTTCGCCGAAGACGAGGTGCGCCCCATGGGGCTTCCGGCCGGCGGGGTGGGCGGCATCAAGCTGCGCGAGGGCGACCGGGTCGTGACGGGGATCGTGACAGGTGCTGCGGAGCATCTGGCCATCCTGGCGAGCGACGGCCACGGCAAGCGGGTCCCTCTGGCGGAATTCCCGATCCAGGGGCGCTACGGGGCAGGCGTGATCGCGGCGCGGATGCCGGAACGCGCCGGCCCGACGGTGGTCGCCGCGGCCTTGCTGGGCCGCGGCGCGTGGCTGACCTGCGTGACCGCCAACGGCAAGACCAAGACGCTCGCCGCCCGAGCCGTGCCGGAGCTCAACCGGCCGGCGCCGGGCAAACCCCTCATGGCGCCGGCCAGGGACGACTGTCTGGCGCGCGTCCTGGTCGTCAACGCCGAAGACCTCCTGGGCGCGGGCGGGGCGCCCTGCGGCAACGATGACGGGTCAACTGGCAAGGGCCGGCGGCGCGGCGGCGAAGATCGCTGGAGCTAGCGAGCAGGCCAAAGCCGCAGCCAGCGAGGGCACCTCGAACCTCGAAGCGAGCGAGACCGGGGCGGGGGAATCCGCCCATGTCAAGCCGGCACGGCCCAAACGCGGCAGCAAGGCAGCCCCGGGGACGCCGGCAGAGGATCGCGCCGGGTTCCCGGCCGCGCCGGGGGCGGGCGCGGCCATGGAAAGGGCATCCGGCCCACGCAGCACGCCTCCTGGCGCGGCCCCGGCTGAGCGGCCGGGGTCTGGCGCGGGGATGGCAGCCAACGGGCGCGCCGAGGGCCCGGTCTCGCCGCGGCCGGCGGGCGCGAAGCCGGTGCGAGCGGCTCGCCGGAAGGGCCAGCTGTCGCTGGAGCTGCCGCCCGAGCCCGAACCGCCCGGCTGACGGCCTGGCGATGAGCGCCCCTCCCGGGAATTCGGGGCATGCCGGGTTCTGTAGGCCCATGGCGGCGTGCGCCCGGGCAAGATGCTCCTGTCCCCACGCCGGGGCCGGCTCCCGGGCAGGTCTTATATGGCCACGCGGCAGGCGGACGCGCCCACGCCGGAGGCTTCTCGGAAAGATCCCTGCTGACCCCCGGCGATAAATAGCCTTGGCGTCCGTCTTGGTCTATAATGGCGGTACTGGGATGGCAGGTGTCTGCCACTGACCCGGCGTTCTGGTGCAGGTTGCCCCAGCCAGACACGAGGCGGCGTATGGAGATCGAGGCCAAGTTCGTCATTCCGGATGAGCCGACCTATCGACGTTTGATCGAAGCGAACGAATTGGCGGGTCTTTCCCTGGAACACGGCCCGACCGTCGACGTTCACGACCATTACGTGGACACCGAAGACGGGAGGTTGCTGGCTGCCGGGTACGCCTGCCGGCTGCGGGCGGAGGGCGGGGGGTTCCTGCTGACGTTGAAGAGCACCGGCCAGGCCAAGGATGCCATCCACAGGCGCGACGAGCGCGAGGCCGACTTGCCCGCCTACGACCTGGACCCGGAGCGCTGGCCCGAGAGCCCGGCCCGGGAGCTGGCCGCGGGCCTGGCCGGCGGAGCACCGTTGCGCCCCCTCCTCGAGGTACAGCAAACGCGGGCGCGCCGCAACGTGCGCGATGGCGAACGGACGGTCGGCGAGATGACGGTCGATGCCGTGGCCGCGGATACCGGCCGGCCGGCCGGCCCCGAGCGTTATTACGAGCTGGAAATCGAGCTCAAGGGCGACGGCACCGAAGACGACCTGGCCCGCCTCGCCGGTGAGCTGCAGGATAGCTGGCATTTGCCGCCACAGCGCAGCTCGAAATTCGAGCGCGCGCTGGCGATGCTGCGCCAGGGCGCGCCGGCCACCGATCGCCAGGAGCCGCAAAGCGCCGGGCCGGGCCAGCAACCTCCGGAAAGAAAGAGGCGCGGCCGCAAAGCGAAGCGGCGCGGCCCCGCGCAGGCCGGGGCGGGCTCTGTACAGTTGGCGGCCGACGAGCTGGCGCTGCTGCAGCGCTATGTAGCCGGCAGGTCGCGCCCTGGGCGCGCAAGGCGGCTGTCGTGCTTGCCTGGGCGGCAGGGCGTTCTCCACGCGAGATCGCGGCCGAGGCCGGCATGTCCGAGGGCCGGGTGCGGTATTGGGTCCAGGCTTTTGGCGCCCAGGGCCTGGCTATTTTCCGCAAGCCACCGCTTGAGCGGGGGCCGCGGGGGGCGCGCGGCCGGGCCGGCCCCGGCCGATCAGGATAGAGGACGCAAAGGCACAGTCTCGCCTGCGCCCCGCGCGGGCGCGCCGGATGGGAAAAGCAGGGGCGAGGAAACCCCACGCCTCCAGGGCCCAGCGCCGGCCGGGGCTGCGCAGGGAAGCTCGGCCGGCCAAAGCGAGCCGTCCGGGGACGGTTGGGACACACCCCCTGACCAGGATGCGAGGCCGGCTCGTGGGATCGATGCTCCCATCAAGGAGACATCGCGCGACGGCGGCCCGGCGCCACAGGCAGAGCCCGCAGCCACCGAGGCCGCGCCCCTGGTACGGCCGGATGACCCGATGAGCGAGGCCGGGCGCGCCCTGATGTACTATCAGCTCCAGCGGATGTGCGACAAGGAGCCAGGTACCCGCACCGGCGCCGACGATGAGGCGCTGCACGACATGCGGGTCGCCACGCGGCGCCTGCGGGCGGCCTACGAGCTGTTCTGCCCCTACTTTGAACCCAAAGCTCTCAAGAACTTCCGCGCCGGCCTGCGTCGAACGGGGCATGCTCTGGGAGCCGTGCGCGACCTGGACGTGCTGCTGGAGAAGGCGCGCAGCTACGAGGCCGGTGAAGGCCACGATCCTCCACATCAGATGGCACCGCTCCTGGACGCCTGGAACGCGCGCTGGCAGACAGCCCGCGAGGAAATGCTCGCCTACCTGGACAGCGACCGCTACCGCCGCTTTAAAGACGCCTTTCTGAGCTTCCTGACGACGCCGGGCGCCGGCGCGATGCCGGTCCGCAAGGATGAGCCAACCCCCTACCAGGTGCGCCACGTCGCGCCCCGGCTGCTCCACACGTTCTACGAGAACGTGCGCGCCTATGAGCCCGTCTTGCCTGACGCGCCTTTGGCGACGTATCATCAGCTGCGCATCGCTTGCAAGAAACTGCGCTATGGGCTGGAGTTCTTCCACGATATCCTCGGCCCGCACTCACCCGCGCTGGTCAAGCGCGTGACAGGCATGCAGGATCTGCTGGGCGAGCTGCACGACGCCATGGTCGCCGAGAGCCTCATCGTCGAATTCCTGGCTGAGCAGGTCCGGCGGCATCCTTTCGAGAAGCGCGAACAGTCTCTGGGTGACGTGGCAGGATACCTGGCTGCCCAGTGGGACGCCCAGCATGACCTCCTGGCCCGTTTTCCGGAAATGTGGGCCGCGCTGAGCGGCTATGAGTTCCGCAGGGGACTCAGCCTCACCATCGCCGCGATCTGACCGGCTGGGGGCGAGCACATGTTAGAGAAAATCGATCTCGACAAGAAGATGTCGCGCAAGGATTGGAAAGAGCAGCGGCCTGCCTTGCAGCGTCGTCTGTACGACCTGGAGAAAGCGTGTTTCGACGCAGGCATGCCGGTCGCGATTCTGTTCGAGGGCTGGGACGCCGCCGGCAAGGGCACCGCCATCCGCCTGCTGACCCAGCGCCTCGATCCGCGCGGCTTCAAGGTCTGGCCGATCCGGGCCGCCCGCACGTTCGAGAAGAACCATCCCTGGCTCTGGCGCTTCTGGCTGAAGCTGCCCAACCGGGGCGAGATCGCCCTCTTCGACCGCAGCTGGTACGGGCGCGTGCTGGTCGAACGCGTCGAGGAGCTCATCTCGGAAGAAGAGTGGAACGAGGCCTACCGCGACATCGTGGACTTCGAGCGCATGCTCGCCGACGATGGCTATGTGCTGATCAAGTTCTGGCTGCACATCAGCAAGGCCGAGCAGGCCCGGCGCTTCAAGCTGCTCGAGAAAGACCCGCTGCGCGCCTGGCAGGTGCAGCCCGAAGACTGGGAACATCACAAGCGCTACAAGGACTACCTGCGCGCGGCGGAAGAGATGTTCGAACACACTGAAACAGAATGGGGGCCGTGGACCATCGTCGAGACCACGGATCAGGTCTACACGGGGTGCAAGATAATGACCACGATCACGGACACGATGGCCGCCGGCCTGCGCGCCCGCGGGATCGATCCGGAGGGCCTGAGCGAAACTGCCGTCACCCAGCGGGCGCGGGGTCCTGAAGTGCCGGAAGGCGCCGCGGGGGCGTAAGCCTGGATGCCCCGGCCAGGGGGCCAGTCCGATGCCCGGCAGGCGCAGAAGGGATAGCACGCCATGTCCGTCTTCTCACAGGTAGACTCTAGTCTCAAGCTGACACCTGAGGAATATGACGCGCAGTTGACGCGCTACCAGGTGGCGTTGAGCCAGCTGGGCTATCAGGTCTACACGCAGAAGCGCCCGGTAATCATCGTCTTCGAGGGCTGGGACGCCGGCGGCAAGGGCGGCGCGATCAAGCGCCTCACCGAGCGGCTGGACCCCAGGGGTTACGTCGTGTGGCCCATTGCCGCACCGGCCGGAGAGGACAAGACTCACCACTATCTCTACCGCTTCTGGCGCAGGCTGCCGGACCGCGGCCAGATCGCGATTTTCGACCGCAGCTGGTACGGGCGCGTGATGGTGGAGCGGATCGAAGGATTCTGCAGCGAGGCCGAATGGAAGCGGGCGTATCGTGAGATCAACGCCTTCGAGCGCCAGCTGGTGGATTTCGGCAGCATCATCTTCAAATTCTGGATGCAGATCAGCAAGGATGAGCAGCTGCGACGCTTCCAGGAGCGCCAGGACACCCCGTACAAGTCCTGGAAGCTGACGCCCGAGGATTGGCGTAACCGCGAGAAATGGGACGCCTATGAGGCCGCCGTCGAGGAAATGCTGCTCAAGACCAGCACCCTCAGCGCGCCGTGGACCATCATCGAGGGCAACGACAAGAACTGGGCCCGCGTCAAGATCCTGCGCACGGTCGCTCACAGGCTGGCCAGAGAGCTCCATTGCAGGCCCGAGATCATGGAGGCCGACCTGACGAAGCTCGGCAAGATCAAGGGGAAGAAGACCCGACGAGGAGATCCTGGAGGCCCTGGAATCCGGGCCGGCCGAGGCGGGATCGGAGACGAAGGCCGGCGATGATGCCAGCCGAGAACGCAAGCAAGACGGGAAGGGCTGAACTGGTCAAACACCCCCAATCGAGATGGTGCTTCACGCTGCTGTCATCGATCCTTCTCGTCACCGTCATGATCGGCTATCGGGCCGTCCCGACTCAGGCCAATGGGAAGCCCGCTGCCGGCGAGGTCGCGACCGCTGGATATTCGGTGGACCTGCCCGCGATCCTGAATGCCTGGCTGGCACCTTCGCCGACGCCGATCCGGGAAGACCTGCCTTTGGTCGTCCAGGCTATTCCACCCACCAGCACGCCCACGCCGATGCCCACGGCCACGCCTGCCTGCCCGACCAGCTCGAGCGCGGGCTGGGGCGCGATGTCGCCGGTCAGGAAGTCTATCACCGGCGCCAGCAGCTCGCCTGACCTCAACCTGAAGATCCCGCGGCTGGTACACGGTGGATCAGCCGCTGGGCTTCGCCGTATACGGCTATCCGACGGGCGAGCCCCCCGACACGCAGCATCCGCTCCACCTATCGCATGTGGTGCCGGGCAGCAGCGTGGCGTCTTTCGTGAGCGTGTACCAGGTAAACGACTGGGATTGGACCGGGTGCGACTGCCCGGTGCCGCGCAGCTCGTCCCCGTATCCCGTCACGATGTTAGGACTGCGGACGACCCCGGGCCAGCAGCTATTCGTCCCCAGCCGCAACCTCCTGGTCAACGACCAGGGAGGATTTGTGGCCATGGTGCTGTACGCCGACGGCCGGCAGCTGGCTTTCACCTACCAGCAGGACGATGAGTACGAGGGCTATCTGGTGCACCTGGAAAACCTCTGCGTCGATCCGAACCTGGTGGCGCTGTACCGGCAGCTCGACGCCGGCGGGCGAGCGCTGTTGCCGGGCGTGCAGAACGACAGCGTGGTGGGCACCGCATCCGGCCGCGAGGTCGACGTGGTCGTGCGCGACTCGGGATCGTTCCTCGACCCACGCTCGTGGCAAGATTGGTGGCAAGATCAACCGTCGCCGACACCGACGCCAACGGCAACCCCGACGCCTGGCCTGGCCGGCGAGGCACCCTGAACCACGGGGAACGAACGAGGCCTCCCACAACAGAGACGCTCTGGCTGTGGGAGGCCCGACGTTGCCTGAGGAACGACCGGCTAACCGGCAGGGGCTTTAGCCCTGGAAGCCGTGCTTCTCGAGGAAGGCCTTGCGCTTGTCCCAGGCCGGGAACAGCGCGAAGGGGACCTCTTTGTAGACCTCGTAGAGGTCGGCGTAGATCGCCGCGGTCTTGGCATCAGGTTCGTAGACGCGGTTGACCTTGCAGAACGTGTCGGAGGCTTCCTTCCAGGTCTTGAAGTAGCCTATGGCCAGGGCCGCGTTCCAGGCCACGCCCTTGGCGCCGAACTCCGTGCCCGAAGGCAGGCTGATCGGCGCATTGCAGATGTCGGCAAAGATCTGGCACCAGACCGGGCTCTTGCTGCCACCGCCCGACAGGCGGATGTCGCTTACCGGGTAGGTGAAAGCATCGAGGCAATGCCTGGTGGAAAAAGCCATGCCCTCGTACACCGCGCGCAGCATGACGTGGCGGTCGCTGTGCAGGTTCAGGCCGAAGAAGTTGCCACGCGCAGCCGTGTTGGTGAACGGCGCGCGCTCGCCGGCAGCGTTCATATAAGGATGGTAGAGCGTGCCGTTGCAGCCAGGCGGCACGGCGGCCACGGCCTCGTCGAAGAGCGCAAAGATGCTGCGGCCCTCCTTCTCGGCCTGCACCTGATCGGCATAGGTGAAGTTCTTGGTGAACCAGTTGACATTGGGCGTGCCCGTCAGCGGGGCGATGAGCTGCTGCCATTTGCCCGGCACACAATGGATCGTCTGGCAGCCCAGCATGGGCGAGTGGGCGAACTTGGGCATCGTGAGCATGATCACGCCCGCGGTGCCGAGGATGATGTTGGCCGAGCCGTCCGCCACCGCGCCGACGCCCGCGCTGCAGCACACCACGTCCCAGCCGATGCTGGCCACCGGCGTGCCCTCTGCCAGGCCGGTCTGCTCGGCAGCCGCCTTGGTCACATAGCCACCGATGTCCCATGGATTATGTAAGGGCAGGAACTTGTCCTTCAGATCGAGGATGCCTTCGATCTCCATGCATTTGTCGCTGTACTGGCGGGTCTCATCCACCTGGGAGTACATATCGGTCGCGTTGGCGTTGAATTCCCCCGTCAGATTGTAAGACATCCAGTTGGTGTTCACGCAGAAGTATTTGGTCTTGGCGAGCATCTCCGGCTCATGCTCTTTCAACCAGACCAGCACGATGCCCACGTCGCCCGTCATCAGCCAGTTGCCCGTCTCGCCGAAGATGGCGGCCATCTTGCCCGATTCGATCCACTGCTTGGTCATCTCGGCGCAGCGGGCATCGTTCCAGAGGATGCCGTTGCGGACAGGGCGCTTGTTCTCATCCAGGAAGCACACGCCGACGCCCTTGCCGCCCAGCCCCACGGCCTTGATGCTGGACTTGTCGACGCCCGATTTGGCGAGCAGATCGCCGATGACGCCCGCAACCTGCTTCCAATCGGTGTCGAGGTTGAACTCGGACCATCCGAAGAAGCGCTCTTCCACGGGGGTAGAACGCGCCGCGACACAGAGCTCATTGCCGTCCATGTCCAGGAGGGCGGCCTTGACCACCGAAGTTCCGGAGTCGATGCCGATCACATAGCTGCCTTCCATCGTGTACTCCTTTGTCCCGAGAGGCATTGGAAAGGCTTTAACCCTCGAAACCGTGCTTTCCAAGGAATGCCTTGCGCTTATCCCAGGCTGGGAACAGCGCGAAGGGGATGTCTTTGTAGACCTCGTAAAGGTCGGCATAGATCTTGACATTCTCGGGCTTGGGCTCGTAGACACGCGTGACCTTGCAGAATGTGTCGGAGGCTTCCTTCCAGGTCTTGAAGAAGCCCGCTGCCAGGGCCGCGTTCCAGGCGACGCCCTTGGCGCCGAACTCCGTGCCCGAAGGCAGGCTGATCGGCGCATTGCAGATGTCGGCGAAGATCTGGCACCAGACCGGGCTCTTGCTGCCGCCGCCCGACAGGCGGATGTCGCTCACCGGGTACGTGTAAGCATCGAGGCAGTGCTTATTGGAGAAAGCCATGCCCTCGTATACCGCGCGCAGCATGACGTGGCGGTCGCTGTGCAGGTTCAGGCCAAAGAAATTGCCACGCGCAGCCGAATTCGTGAAGGGCAGCGCGCTCACCCTGGGCGAACATATAGGGGTGGAATATGGTGCCGTTGCAGCCAGGCGGCACGGCGGCGACCGCCTCGTCGAAGAGCGCAAAGATGCTGCGGCCCTCCTTTTCAGCCTGCACCTGATCGGCATAGGTGAAGTTCTTGGTGAACCAGTCCACATTGGGGGTACCGCACAGCGGGGCGATCAGCTGCTGCCATTTGCCCGGCACGCTGTGGATCGTCTGGCAGCCCAGCATGGGCGAGCGGGCGAACTTGGGCATGGTGAGCATGATCACGCCCGAGGTGCCGAGGATGATGTTGGCCGAGCCATCGGCCACCGCGCCGACGCCCGAGCTGCAGCACACCACGTCCCAGCCGATGCTGTTGACGGGTGTGCCTTCCGCCAGGCCGGTCTGCTCGGCGGCCGCTTTGGTGATGTGACCGCCCATGTCCCAGGGGTTGCGCAAGGGCAGGAACTTATCCTTCAGATCGAGGATCCCCTCGATTTCCATGACTTTGTCGCTGTACTGGCGGGTCTCATCCACCTGAGAGAACATGTCCGTGGCGTTGGCGTTGAACTCGCCCGTCAGGTTGTAGCTGATCCAATTGGTGTTCAGGCAGAAGTATTTGGTCTTCTCGAGGATCTCCGGCTCATGCTCCTTCATCCAGACCAGCACGATGCCCACGTCCCCCGTCATCAGCCAGTTGGCGGTCTGGCCGAATATGGCGGCCATCTTGCCCGAGGCGATCCACTCGTTGGCCATCTCGGTGCAGCGGGCGTCGTTCCAGAGGATGCCGTTGCGCAGCGGGCGCTTGTTCTCATCCAGGAAACACACGCCGACGCCCTTGCCGCCCAGCCCCACGGCCTTGATGCTGGATTTGTTGACGCCGGATTTGGCGAGCAAGTCGCGTATCACGCCAGCGACCTGCTCCCAATCTGTCAAGAGATTGAACTCCGACCATCCGAAGAAGCGCTCTTCGGTGGGAGTAGTGCGAGCGGCCACGCAAAGCTCATTGCCCTGCAGGTCGAAAAGGGCGGCCTTAACCACCGATGTACCGGAATCCATGCCAATTACATAACCCTCTGCCATTGTTCAGCTCCTTTGCATGACGAGTTTGACAACTTCTTACAGTTTGCCCGCGGCCTTCCACGATTCGAAGGGGCGCTGCACCGTCCATGTGCCCCCGTCGCTGGGGATGCTCGCCCCCGTTGTGTATTCCGAAAGGTCGGAGGCAAAGAACCAGCAGATCTTTGCGATTTGCTCGACGTGGCCGAATTCGCGCATGGCTATCTGGTTCAGTTTGGCTTCGGACCTCTGCTCGATGATGTGGTGCACCATCTGAGTGTCGGTTACCGAGGGAGAGTAGGCGTTCACCCGGATGCCGTAGGGCGCGCACTCCGCAGCCAGGACCCTGGTCAGCACATTGACACCCGCCTTGGTGGCGCCGTATACGCCCAGTCCGTGATCGGGGAAAAAGCCAAGTATCGAATTGGCGTTGATGATGCTGCCGCTGCCTTGATCCTTCATGATCTGCATGGCAGCGCGGGAGGTGTTGATGACCCCGCGCAGGTTCACGTCGATGAGGGCGTCCGTGACTTCAGGGGTGGCATCCATGATCCGTTCGCGGCGGAAGATGCCCGCATTGTTGACCTGCACATCCAGCCTGCCATAGTGCTCTGCGAGCTTGGCGTAAGCTGTGTCAACCATCTTGCGGTTGGTAACATCGCACTCGATCGCCAGCGCATCGGCGCCGAGGGCCCGGCATTCCTCGGCAACTGCCTGGGCGTGTTCCACATCGATGTCGAGCACGGCGACATTGTAGTTGCGCGCGGCAAAATAGACCAGGATACCCCTGCCAATGCCTTGACCGCCGCCGGTGACTGCGATGACCGGCTTTTCAGATCGTGCCATTCGAATTGCCTCCTAGGATTGAGCTAGCCAGGGACGCCACCGTACCGCTTGCCGATACGGCCGCATCGTCCTGGGCACTTGTCTGCTGTTGCACAATTGACCAGACACTCCTGAGACATATTGACTGAAAGGTGTGTCTTACGAGGCATCCGTCGGTCGTGAACCCCTCGATCTGCCCTGCAGGAAGGCAGAATTTGGTACTTGCGCTTTCACGATCTGAAGTGTATACTAACACATGATCATATGTTTGTCAATGGGCAGACGTTCACGGGCTTTTTGGCGATAATCAGTTCTTCCTGTGTTCAAGACCTCGCAAAGTTTCACGGTGCACCACGCCAAGCCTGCAAACGGAAGGAGAGATACCATGATCACCTGCAAGAACCCGCTGTTCCATGGCCCGGCATCCGAGGTCATAACGCCATTCTCTGCTGATGGTGCGCTCGAACTTGGCTTGCTCAACGACGAGATTGCCTTTATGATCGATAGGGGCATCACCGGCCTTTTCGTCAACGGCCTTGCAAGCGAAGCGCTCATGATGGGTGATGCGGACCGCTCCTCCGCGGCGGTCACCGTCAGAAAGGCTTCTGCAGGGAAAGTGCCCTTGATGGGCAACATCATCGCCAACTCGATATCTGAGGGCATCCGATTCGCCAGAGAATACCGGGACATGGGCATGGATGCCATCACGATCACACCGCCGCTCGTCTATAAGTATAGTTCGGAGGGGCTCTATGCTTTCTTTGTGGAGATTGCGGGCTCTGTTGACTTGCCAGCCTATATCTACAACGCGCCTGAGACCGGCAACAAGGTTGCGCCGAACCTGTTGGCCCGCATCTACAATCACAACCCCAATTTCGTAGGCTATAAGGACGGCACCCAGAACATCATCGAATTGCAAACACTGCTGCAGTCGCTGGAGGACGGCCGGCACTTCGAGCTCCTGTCGGGCAGCGACGCGCTCACGATGCCCCTCATGATGCTGGGAGGAGTCGGGGTAATCTCCCTGATTTCAGTGGTCTTTCCGAAAATGATCGTGGATCTCTGTGCCGCCTGCGAGGCTCAGGATTGGGCAGCAGCAACCAAGCTTCAGAACAAGGTACTTCGTGTGCGTGAGTCGCTCAAGATCGGCCCATTCATGGCGGCTTACAAGTACGTCGGAGCCAAGGTCGGGGTCCCTCTGGGCTTGGTCAAGCGGCCACTGACCGGGCTGAGCGAGAAAGAAATGGATGCCATCACGAGCGGCCTCGGTGCCGAAGGCATGCTGTGATCCAATCGGCGGAATCAGATTGTGAGGCTGAAAATGAAGAAGCAGGAAGTTGCGAAGCTCATCGACCATACCCTGCTCAAGGCAGTCGCTACGCCTGAGCAGATCGCCAAGCTTTGCGAGGAGGCGGCAGCATATCATTTTGCGTCCGTCTGCGTGAACCCATGCTATGTGGCTCAGTGCGCCAAGCTGCTGGCAGGCACCGGCGTCGCCGTTTGCGCGGTGATCGGCTTCCCGCTCGGGGCCAATACGTCCCAGACCAAAGCCTTTGAAACCCGGGAGGCAATCGCCAACGGTGCCACCGAGGTTGACATGGTCATCAACGTGGGCGCCCTCAAGGCCGGGGACAAGGATACGCTGTGTGATGACATCAAAGCGGTGGTCAAGGCGGCGAACGGCGTCCGGGTAAAGGTGATCATCGAGACCTGCTATCTGACCGACGAGGAAAAAGTCCTGGCCTGTCAGACCGCGACGGAAGCTGGCGCCAACTTTGTCAAGACATCGACCGGTTTCGGTCCGGCCGGAGCGACCGCGCATGACGTGGCGCTGATGAAGCAGTCGATCGGGCCAGGCATGGAGGTCAAGGCCGCGGGTGGCATCCGCACCCTCGAGGATACCATCGCCATGGTCGAGGCGGGAGCGACGCGCATTGGTGCAAGCGCGGGCATTCAAATCTTAGGGGCTGCCGAATAGGCCTGAGACCCTCCATCAGCAGTCCTCCCACCGCAGGGTGGGAGGACTCTCTTTTCTTGGCCTGGTGAGATCGGCTTCATGGCGAACGGGTGTTCAGGCAGATGTTGAGCATTTGATGGAAATGTAATATCATGGCCCCTGGAGCGACAAAAGAAGGAGTGGTGAATTTGTTGACGAGCGATGAACGCAAGCAACTTCTGGATGTTGCCAAGTTGTATTATGAAGACAGCCTTACACAGGCAGAAATCGCCAGATTTATCGGCGTCTCCAGGGCCACGATCTCGCGCATGCTTTCGGAAGCCAAGCAGCATGGGCTGGTCAGGATCTTCATCGCTGACGGCAACGTGGATACCGGCAGCGTCGAGCAAACGCTGCTGGAGCAATTCTCGCTCCAGGCCGTGCGCGTGGTCGCCGTAACGCCAGGGGACGAAAAGTTGATCCTGCAGGCGACGGCCCGCGAGAGCGCGCTGTTTGCTGCACGTTTTCTCACTCCCAGCGACTGCATCGGCATGGCGTGGGGCAATACCCTGTATGAGCTGGCCCAATACCTTCCTTCGCTTTCCCTCCCCGACACCCGGGTCGTGCAACTGATGGGCAATATCGACAGTGCCGCTGTACAGAGTTATGCGATGGAGATCATCAAGACGACATCTGCCCGCCTGCACACGGAGAATGCATTCACGCTGCCGTGCCCGATTGTGGTGGACAACGCCATCATCTCAGACATCCTGCTGCACGACGCAAAGATCAGCCAGATCTTGCAGCTCGCGCGTGGCTGCAACAAGCTGTTCATCAATCTGGCCCTTCCAGACGAATATTCCTGCCTCTATCGGGCGGGGTATATCAACGATGACGACCTGGCGTTGCTGCACAAGGCCCATTCGGTGGGGAGCCTGGGCTGCCACTTTATCGATGAGGGCGGTGCCATGTGCCAGCCGAAACTGGACGCGCGAACCATCGGAGTCAGTCTGGAAGATATCCGGCACGCCGAATGCGTGCTTGCCTGTGTGGCAGACAGGAAGAAGGCAGCCGTCCTGCACGCCGCTTTGGTCGGCGGTTACATCGATGTGCTCATGGTGGACTCTATCACGGCCAGGCTGCTGCTGGACATCCATTCCGGCGCGAGCGCGGAGTAAGCTGCAAACCACTATCGCACAACCCCGAAGGCCGCTGTTTTGCCCTCGCGGCTCGTACTCCGTTATCATATGCTGCTGTCTCGTCGTCAACACGGGCATCGCGCTGGCTCCCGGATGCTGGGCGCGGTCAGCCCGCCAGCCGGTGCTCCTGCTGCTCGAAAGGGTCAAACAATGGTCAACGAATGGCTGTCCGCCGAACACGCCCAATCCTACCTGGCACGGGCCGATCACATCCCGCACCGGGCGGAAGGTGACGCGGTGCTGAACGAGATCTTGCCCGCCGCCGTTGGCCGCGTGCTCGACCTTGGTACCGGGAACGGCCGGCTGATCGCCCTGCTGAAAGCTGCCCGCCCAGAGCTTCGGGCCGTTGCCCTGGATTTTTCCCCTACGATGCTGCAGGCCGTGAGCGAGAGGTTCAGGGGCGATGAGCGCGTCCAGGTCGTCCAACACGATCTGGACAACCCGTTGCCGCAACTGGGCAAATTCGATGCCGTCGTGTCCGGCCTGGCCATCCATCACTGCGCGGATGCACGCAAGCCAGGCCTCTACGCGGAAGCCTTTGACAGGCTCGAGCCCGGGGGGATGTTTTGCAACCTGGACCACGTCGCCTCGCCGACGCCGCGCCTGCATGCCCAGTTCTTCGCGGTGTTGGGCCGGCCGGAGGACCCATCCAACAAGCTGGCGGACCTTGGCATTCAGCTGCGCTGGCTGCGGGAGATCGGCTTCGAAGATGTCGATTGCCTGTGGAAATGGCGCGAGCTGGCCCTGATGGTGGGAACCAGGCCGTAGCCACCCGCCGGCCCCCAGAGGTGTGGTCGAAGGTGCGTCAGGCCGTTGAAAGGTGCCATGCGCAATAGGCTGGTCTGGGTCCTGGCCGTCGCGTGCGGCCTTACCGTCGCCAACATGTACTACATCCAGCCCCTGCTGGCCAACATCAGCCACGCGTTCGCCATCACCGAGGGCCAGGCGGGGCTCATCGCCACGTTGTTGCAATTCGGCTATGCGTTGGGCCTGCTGCTGCTCGTCCCGCTCGGCGATGGTCTGGACCGCCGGTCCCTCGCCTGCACGGCGTTGATCGGCGTGACCATCTGCCTGGCAGCCACAGCCCTGGCGCCCACCGCCGCCTGGCTGGCGCTGATCAGCTTTATCCTCGGTTTGACAGGCGTGGTCCCGCAGATCCTCGTTCCCTTCGCGGCCGGGCTGGCCCGGCCCGAAGCGCCGGGCGCGTCGTCGGCACCGTTATGAGCGGCTTGCTGATCGGCATCCTGCTGGCGCGCACGGTCGGCGGGCTGGTCGGCCAGCTCTTCGGCTGGCGCACGATGTTCTGGATCGCCGCGGGAGTCACGCTGATCTTCCAGGGGGTATTGCGCCGGGTGCTGCCCCCGGACCCCTGCGACAAGAGCAGGATGACCTACGCCGCCATGTTTCGATCCATGTGGCAACTGGCGCGCGACGAGCCCGTCGTGCGTGAGGCCAGCGCCTACGGCGGACTCTTCTTTGGCGCTTTCAGCGCTTTCTGGGTGACGTTGGCCTTCTTCCTCGCCACGCCTCCTTACCACTTCGGCAGTGGGGTGGTGGGTCTATTCGGCCTGGCGGGGGTGGGCGGGGCGCTGGCTGCCTCTTTCACCGGGCGCCTGGCCGAACGCGTGGCAGCCCGGCGCATTGTCGCTTTCGCCATGGGCATAGGGGTGGCCTCGTTCGCCATCTGCTGGCTGGGCGGCTACCACCTGTGGGGCCTGGCCGCCGGCGTGCTCTTGCTCGACCTCGGCACACAGGCCGCGCACATCTCAAACCAGACTCGCATCTACAGCCTGGATCCGCAGCTCCACAGCCGGCTCAACACCATCTACATGTTCTCTTATTTCATCGGCGGCTCGCTCGGCTCGGCGGTCGGCGCCTGGGCCTGGAGCGCGGCCGGCTGGCGTGGCGTGTGCGCCGCCGGGATCCTGTTCCTGGCCTGCGGGCTCGGCGTCCATGCACTCGCCGGCCCCACACGGCGGCCTGCCATGGCACCAGACTGAAGCCCCATGGCCTCTGCAACGCGCCGCTGAAGCTCACACGCCGGCTTCCGGCGTTCGGTCATTTCTTCGGGAGCCCCGTAGGACGAGGCGCCGCGGGCGTGTTCCACGGCCGCAGAGCCGCCGTGCGAGCAGGCGCAGGGCCAGTAGCACCCGTGCGGGCCGGCGCAGGGCCAGCCCCGTCAGGACGAGCGGGTGCCGCCGGCGCTGCCGAGGACGGCTCGTCCAGCTTGAAACGGTCCACCTGTTCTCGCAGGACCTGCGCCTGGCTCGTGAGCTCCTGGCTCGAGGTGGCGACTTCCGTAGCCTGAGCGGCTATCTCCTGCGTGGAGGCGCTGACCTCCTCGGCCGCGGCCTGGTTTTCCTCGCTCAGCGCGGCGATGTTCCCAACAGAATCGGTGACGCTCCCGGCGCCGGCTGCCATCCTCTCGGTCGCGGCGTTGTTATCTCGCACCACGGACGAGACACGCTCCATGGCCGCGAGCATCTTGTCGGCCAGCTCGCTCATCTGCGATCCGGCCTGAGCCATCGCCTGGCTCAACGCCAGCGCCTCTCCGGCCACAGTCTTGAAGGTGCCCACTGACGCCTGGGTCTGATTGACGAGAACGACGCCTTTGTCCACCTCGTGGGCGCTGGCGTCCATCGCCTGCACCGACTCGCCCACCGAGCGCTGGATGCCCTGGATCAGGTCCGTGATCTCCTTGGTTGACTGCGAGGAGCGCTCCGCCAGGCGGCGTACTTCGTCAGCGACGACGGCGAAGCCCGCGCCCTGCTCACCCGCCCGAGCAGCTTCGATCGTGGCGTTGAGAGCCAGCAGGTTGGTCTGCGAGGCAATGTCTTCGATAACCTGGACGATGGCGCCGATCTTATCTGAGCGGCTGCCCATATCGCCGATCTTTTGCACCGTGCGCTCTACCTGCATGCGGATGGATTCCATGGCCTGCACGGTGGCATCCACGGTCTTGACCATCCGATCGGATTCCGCGACCGACTGCTGCGTGCCGAGCGCCTGGGCTCGTGCGGTGCCCGACACCTCCCCGATCGTGCGCGTCAACTGATCGGTAACATCCACAGCCTGGTTCACCGCGGCGGTCTGCTCGCGGGCCCCGCGCGCCACCTCGTCGATCGCTTCCGCAAGCTGTTGCGCCAGCCCCGCCGTCTTGGTGGTGGAAGCGCTCTGTTGCCCAATGGCCGTGACCATGCTCTGCATCGTGACTGCGATCTGGCCCGCGGCTTCGCCCGCCTGGCCGGCAGCCGCGCTCACGCGCTCGCTGTCAGCGCTCATCACACTGGCGCTGGCCGCGATCTGGCTGGCCAGGTCGCTCAGGTTCGCAATCATGGTGTTCAGCGAGCGTGCCAGCTGATCGTTCTCCGATTTCTCCTTGACCCGTACGGTCAGGTCGCCGGTGGCAGCCTGCTCGGCCACCGCGGCGATCTTTCTGCAGACGCTTCATCATCTGGCCGAACGAGGACGCGGTCCAGGCCAACTCGTCGCGGCCCAGGTCTTCCGATCCTGTCTGCAGTTCGCCTGACCGGGCAAAGGCATCGGCCGCAAGGCCCAATCCCGTCGCCCGCCGGGCCAGGCTGCGAACTTGCCAGGCGCCGGCAACGAAAAGCAGCGCCCCGATCCCGAGGCGCAGCGCGTCGGCGATGTCGAGTGCGCCGCGAGCCCGGAGACAACCGGCGCGGTGCCCACCGCACCGAGGCCTCGCAGAACCGCCCAGTTCTGCCACAACCGGCCCGCGACCATCGGCAAAAGCAACAGCGCCAGCATCAATGCGCTCAGGCGCACCGTGATCTGGGCCGACCAGTCTTGCAGGCGTGCTCTGAAGTTCTTGTTCACCTTGGCGTACTCCCCTGTAAACACCACGTTCGCCATCTGATCACAGACAATCAGGCATTGCCGATATCGCAGACGGCTCGATCAGATGGATTGCGCTTGTATTGTTGTTATCGGCACTTACTCAAGGATTGTACAGGGCCAATTGCAGCCATCGTGATCGACCAGGTGATGCCCTGTGCCCGGCGCCCCACCATTCCACTTGACAGCGCCTGCCCGGCCCAAGTATAATGCTTTGACTTGGGGTAGGTGAGGCGAGGATGGTCTCACCTGCTTTTTCTGTTGTGAGTCTACGCCGATACCAGAGGAGCAGTGGTCGATGGCAACTAAGCGAACATACCAGCCGAAATCGCGCCGCCGCATGCGGGTGCATGGTTTCTTCAGCCGCATGCGCACCGTCGGCGGGCGGCGCGTGTTGCAGGCGCGGCGGGCCAAAGGCCGGAAGCGCTTGACCGTATAAGTGAGACGCCGGCATCGTCTGACCGATGGTGAACGATTCCGGCAAGTGCGTGAAGCCGGTGCGAGCTACGCACATCCTTTGTTGATCCTGTGTGTGCTGCCCGGTCCTTTGTTGCAGAGCCGATGCGGCTTTGTCGCCAGCCGGCGCATCGGGAATGCAGTCAGGCGTAATCGAGCCCGCCGCCGCATGCGTGAGGTCGTGCACCAGTACTGGGATCTGGTAGAGCCCGGCTGGGATCTCGTGTGGATCGCCCGCCCGGCGCTCGACGCAGCACGATTCGAACAACTGCAGGTGGCCTGCGCCAGCCTCTTGAGCCAGGCCAGGATCTTGCGGGCGGAGGCACCATGAAGCAAGCTGCGCTGGCGCTGATCCGTTTGTATCAACAGACGATTTCGCGGGCGTTGCCGCCGACCTGCCGTTTCGTGCCCAGTTGTTCTGCGTACACCTATGAGGCAATTGACCGGTACGGGCTCCTGCGTGGGGGATGGCTGGGTGTACGTCGCCTCAGCCGCTGCCATCCGTGGAACCCCGGTGGCTATGACCCGGTTCCCTAGGTTCAGCCAACGGCTCCCGATCAGGTGTGAATTACGGAGTACCAATTAGCGTGACAAAACGAACTCGCACCCTGCTGGTGATCGGGGTGTTGCTCATCGTGGCTGCCGTGCTGGCCGGCTGTGGCGCCCCACAAGGTCAAATCAGCCTCGATTCTCCCCAGGGACCCTGGCAGACCTATGTCGTCTTTCCGCTGGCGCGCGCCCTGATTTTCCTGCATGATGTGATCGCCAGTCAGGGTGTGGCGGGGAGTTGGGGCTGGGCCATTATCGTCTTTACCCTCATTATAAAGATTGTCACTTTCCCGCTGACGCTCAAGCAGCTGCAATCCACGAAGGCGACCCAGGCCTTGCAGCCCAAGCTGTCCGAGCTGCAGCAGAAGTATAGCAAGGACCGTTCGAAGCTGGCCGAAGAGCAGATGAAGCTGTACAAAGAGGCCGGCGTCAACCCGACGGGCGGCTGTCTGCCCTTGTTGATCCAGCTGCCCATCCTGTTCGGCCTGTACCAATCGTTGTACGTGCTGGCCAACCCCAGCGTCGGCAAACTTCTGGGGGCAGGCTTCCTGTGGATCCCGAATCTCTCACTGCCCAGCCTCCAGGCGTCGAATTACTCGAAGCTCGCCGGCATCAATTTCCAGGGCACCAATTGGATCGCTGGCACGTTCAGCAGCGGCCAGTATGGCCTGCTGCTGGCGTATTTCAGCTTGCCGATCATCATGATCCTCACGCAGCTTCTCTTGCAGAAGATGATGCAGCCGCGTGCAACCCCGGGCCAGAAAGGCGGGCAGGCCGACCAGACGCAAATGATGGGCCAGATGATGATGTTCATGCCGCTTTTCTTCGGCTACATCACCTTGGGCCTGCCTTCGGGCCTGACGCTCTACTGGTCGGTGTCCAATGTCTTGAGTGTGATCCAACAGTACTTCGTGACTGGTTGGGGCGGGGTGGCCGACTGGCTCCCCATCTTGCGGCCGAGGCAACCCGAGCCGGCGCTGGTGGAGACCGTCGGGAGCTCGGCGGATTTGGCGGTCAACGCTCCCGCGCCGAAGATCAAACGGCGCCGCCGAAGGAAGTAGTTGGTATGGCAGCAGAAAAAGGTGGAGAGTTTCGCGGCAAGACCGTTGAAGCGGCCATCGGTAATGGCCTGACTGCATTGGGCGTGGCCCGTGAGCAGGTCGAGGTAGAAGTGGTGCGGCCCGGCAGCAGAGGGCTCCTGGGCATCGGGGCCGAGGACGCTGTGGTGCATCTCACGGTGATCACCGGCGCACGGCCCGAGCTGGCGGAGCGCGGCGAGGCCAAGCCCGAGGGTGGCGAACGACGTCCGGAAGCAGCAACGGCCCCGCGCCCGGAGCGCGGCGAGCCCCTGGCGCCCCCATCGGCGCAGTTCAGGCCCGAGTCACGCCAGGGCTCAAGAAGCCGCTCGACGCCCAGATCCCAGCCCGCGGCCATGGCCGAATCTCAGCCGGTGGAAGCGGGAGCGGCGGAAGCGCCGGCCAAAGCGCCCGAAACGGCCAAGGCCACCGCTCTTTCGGCCGGCGACGCGGCCGAGCGCGGGCGTGAGGTGCTGGAACACCTGCTGGGTTACATGAATCTGCGGGGCCAGGTCGAGGTCGTCGAGGACGCCGACGCGGATGAGGCAGCCGGCGAGAAAGGCGTCGTCCTCAATGTGGTCGGGGACGATTTGGGGGTGCTGATCGGCCGCCAGAGCGAAGTGCTGTCGGCCCTGCAATTCCTCACTCGCTTGATGGCTAACCAACAAAGCCGCGGCCGCGTGAACCTCATTGTCGACGTGAACGGCTATAAAGCCAAACGCACGGAATCGTTGCGCAAGCTGGCCCTGCGCACGGCAGAGCAAGTGACACAGACTGGCCGCACCATGGCCCTAGAGCCGATGCCACCCGCCGAGCGCCGTATTGTTCACATCACCTTGCGAAATCATCCCCACGTCAGCACGCAAAGCGTCGGTGAAGGCAGCAAACGCAAGGTCACGGTCGTCGCGAAAAAGCCACAATAGCGCAGCTCCGCAGAGGAAGCTTGCCCGTTGATTTCGTGGCCGTCGGCCACATGACGCAGGACCGTATTGGGGGTAGCTTCCGGCCCGGCGGCGCTGTCTCTTACGCAGCCGTGGCAGCCTATCGGCTCGGGCGGCGACCCGGCATCCTCACCCGGGCTTGCCTGCCCGGGGTTAGCAGCCATGAAGCCGGGACCGTGACATTGGAAACCGCAGGCACAGCTTACGGCGCGTTGTCAGGCATCCCCGTGCGCGTCCTGCCCTCCGGCGTGAGCACGGTTTTCCAGAACATCTATGACGGCAGCGGCCGGCGAGTCCAGGCCATCAAATCCCTGGCCGGGCAGATCGCGCCGGAGGAGTTGCCCGCTGACTGGGCACTGGCCCCGGTGTTTTTGCTCGGCCCCGTGGCGGGCGAGCTCCCGGTCGCCTGGGCGGCCGCAGTATCCCCGGGCGTGCTGATGGGTGTCGTCGCACAAGGCTGGCTGCGAGCCTGGGATCAGGCCGGCCTGATCAGGGCAACACGCTGGGAAAGCTCGCAGCGCTTTCTGGAACGCTGCCGACGCGGTCATCTTCAGCTCGGAAGACGTGAACGGCGACGAGGGATATATTGCCGGGCTCGCCGCGGAAGCCCGCCTGCTGGTGGTCACGGAGGGGCGTGCCGGTTGCACCGTTTATCAGGGCGGGGCCGCCCACCCGGTGGAGCCCCGGCCCGCGGCACGAAGTTGACCCCACCGGTGCCGGCGATATCTTTGCGGCTGCTTTCCTGATTCGCCTGGCCGAGACACGCAACCCCTTGGCGGCGGCACGGTTCGCGAACGCCGCTGCGTCGATGTCAGTCGAGGCCGAGGGGATGGCGGCCATCCCTTACCGCCGGCAGGTGGAAGATTGGATATCCAGCTGATCGTGAGGCGCGGCGTGACCCGTGTATACGCCCTGGCCAACCAGAAAGGTGGGGTCGGCAAGACCACGACAGCGGTCAACCTCGGCGCCTATCTGGCAGCAGCGGGGCAACGTGTTCTGATAGTTGACGCCGACCCTCAAGCCAACGCCACGAGCAGCCTCGGCGTTGACCCCACAACCCTCACGCGCTCGCTTTACAATGCCATGATCCAGCAGGCGGTCCTGGCTGAACTCGTGACGCCTACGGCGTTTCCCGGGCTCGAGCTGGTTCCCGGCGCTCCCGATCTGGGAGGGGCCGAAGTGGAAATGGTGACCATCCAGTCGCGCGAGCATCTGCTGCGCCGGCTATTGGAGCCGGTGGTAGCCTCCTACAGCCATGTATTGATCGATTGCCCACCTAGCCTGGGCCTGCTGACCGTCAATGCGCTAACGGCGGCCCTGGATGGCGTCATCGTGCCGATCCAGTGTGAATACCTGGCCCTGGAGGGGTTGGGCCGCCTCTGGCAGACGATCCAGCTGGTTCGGCAGAACCTGAACCCGCACCTTTTCATCGCCGGCATGGTGCTCACCATGTACGATCCGCGCACCAACCTTGCCGGCCAGGTAGCAGCCGAAGTACGCAAGTTTTTCCCCAACCAGGTCTTCCGCACGGTCGTGCCGCGCAGTGTACGGTTGAGCGAGGCACCCAGCTATGGCCAGCCGATCATTCAGTATGCTCCGACATCGCCCGGCGCCCTCGCCTACGCAGCGCTGGCAGCCGAGCTATTGAGCCGCGAGGGAATGCCGGCCAACGATGGCGCGGCAGGTGTCGCAGGTGTGCGCTGATGGCACCAGATAGCGGTGCGGTCGGTAAGCCGCCACGCCCGGCGCGCGGGCTCGGGCGGGGGCTGGGAGCCCTGATCCCGCCGGCGCCAGCGCCCGGCTCCGGCCAGAGCGATACGGGCGATAACCCAGGCAGCGTGCTGCGGGTGCCCGTGGGCGACATCATGCCGAACCCGCGCCAGCCGCGCGGGGCACTGGCGCCGGACAGGCTGGCAGAGCTGGCCGACTCCATCCGCCTGCATGGTGTGATCCAGCCGCTCATCATCACCCGTTCGCATCCGACCGATCCCGTGCCTTTCCAGCTGATCGCCGGCGAGCGTCGCTGGCGTGCGGCGCAGATGGCCGGCCTGGCGGTGGTGCCGGCGCTCTTGCAGGAGGCGACGCCACAGCAGCTGCTCGAGCTGGCCCTGGTCGAAAACATCCAGCGCTCTGATCTGAGCCCGCTGGAAGAGGCCGCCGCTTACCAGACCTTGCTCACGGATTTCGGGCTGACGCAGAACGAGGTGGCCGAACGTGTGGGCCGCAGCCGCGTGGCGGTCGCCAATCACATCCGCCTGCTGCGGCTGCCCGATCCGATCAAGGAGCTCCTGGCCGGCGGCGCCTTGAGTGAAGGCCACGCCCGCGCTCTGCTTAGCCTGCCCGATGAGGAACTCATGCAGCGGGCCGCCGAGCAGGCCGTGACACGGGAGCTGACCGTACGCCAGACCGAAGAGCTGGTGCGGCGCTTGCTCGGCTCTCACCGGGCTCCCGTCCCGGAGCTGGAACCCGAAGCCAAGGCGCTTGCGCAGGGAAATGAGACACAGCCCTTGCAGACGCGCTCGCTCGAAGAAGCTTTCCGCAGTGCCCTTGGCACGAAGGTCTCGCTGCGAAGGGGCAAGCAGGGCGGCCAGCTGATCATCCACTTCTACTCCGATGAAGAATTGCAGAGCCTCTACGAACAGATCATCGGCAAGGGCTGAGTTGGTCGCAGGGTGGCCTGGCCACACGGGTTTTTGTGCCGCCCATGCGGCTGCACGGTCCTGCAGCCCCACCAAGAGAACCGAGGGACCCCCATGCAGTTGCACGCCGATCTCCTCTTTACGGGTGGCCGCGTCTATACTGCCGGCGCTGACCCCGCCTGGGCCGACGCGGTGGCCGTGCGCGGGGACCGCATCCTGGCCGTGGGCCGGCCGGTCAACCTCGACGAGCTGCGCGGCCCGCTGACCCGGGTCATCGATCTGCACGGCCGGCTCCTGTTGCCCGGCTTCACCGACAGCCACATCCATTTCACCGACCAGGCCCTGCGCGCCCGGCAATTGGACCTGTCCGGCGCCCGGTCGGCTGCCGAGGTGGCCGAGCGCGTGCGCGACCGTGCCGCGCGCGTGGCGCCGGGCCGCTGGCTGCTCGGGGGTGGGTACGACGCGAACCTCTGGCCTGACGGGCCGGCGCCGCACCGCTCGCTGTTGGACGCCGTAGCACCAGACCTCCCCGTTCGCCTGGACAGCAAAGACCTGCACACGGTATGGGTCAACAGCGTGGCGCTGCGCCAGGCCGGCATCACGTCAGCCACATCGGACGTGCCCGGTGGGGTGATCGATCGCGATGCCACAGGCGAGCCGACCGGCGTGCTGCGCGATAGGGCGATCCAGTGCCTCGCCGGGCACCAACCGGCGCCAGACCTGGCCGAGATGACGGCGGCAGTGCGTGAAGCCACGCCGGACTTGTGGTCCAAGGGCCTCGTGGCCATCCACAATGCCGTTGTGCCGCACGATACCCTGGTCCTTCCCACGTACCAGGCGCTGCACCACGACGGCGAGCTCGGGCTGCGCGTGCTCGTGCACCTGCGCGTGGAGGACCTGCCCCACGCCCGGGCCATCGGCCTGCAGAGCGGGTTCGGTGACGCCTGGCTGCGCCTCGGGGGTATCAAGATCTTCGCCGATGGGGCGTTGGGCAGCAGGACGGCCAGCATGTTCCAGCCCTACCTTGGCGAACCCGACAATCGGGGCGTGATCACAACCAGTTACGAAGAGATCCTGAGAACCCACGTGGCAATGACGCTGCTGGATGGCAAAGTGGTCTGGGAAAAAGGGCTCTGACGCAGGGAGCGCGCCTTCACGCTTCCTTCTTGGGCCGTGCGCCCACGGACTTACCGATAGCCTCCAGCATGTGCTGGGTCTCCTGCATCTGCTGCGAACCCAAGGTCTCTTCCAACTGCCAGACGGCTTCGAGCTCATGCTCCAGCCATGCCACCGCTTTTTCTGTGGGAGGAAACCGATCCTGCAGCTTCTGGTTGATCTTCTGTTGCTCCTGCACCTGGTAATCCCAGCGCAAGAGCTCTTTCCGCCAGCGCTGCTCGTTGTCGGCCTGCCATTCGGCCAATTCTTTGCGCTGCCGTTCTTCGGCCAACCGCTGTAGCTCGGCGACCTGCTTCTGATCGCGCACGGCCTGTGCCTGGAATTCGTCCAGGTTTGTGAGGGCGCGCTGGGCAGCTTCGTGCACTGTGGCAAATTCGCGGCATCCGCACGACCTGGGTTTCGATCACCTTGCGTTGTTCGGCGAAAGCCTGGTCCCAGGTGGTCATCTGGCGCGCCCGCTCGGCGTCGGCCAGCTTCTGCGCCTCGATGAAAGCCTCCTGTTGCTGGCGCATCTCCTCGGGCACCGGCAAGACTTTCTGGATGTCGTGCTCGAGCCTCTGGATGCGCTCTTCAAGCACGGCCATCTTGCCCGGCATGGTATCCGTGCGCTTGTACAGCTCGACCACGTCGGCCTGAATCTGGGCCAGGCGTTTGTTGTCCTGAGCGCGTTGCTCAACCATGTAGGGCAGCGTGCGGGTGCGGTCATCCAGGTCTTTGGAGACGTTGGCCAGCGATTGGCGCAGCATCAGCAACATCTCGCCCAGCCGCTGGTCCTCGGCCTGGCGTGTCACCAGTTCCTCGTCGATGCGCCCGAAACGTGGCAGCTCTTTACGAATTTCCGCAATGCTGCGCGCCAGCTGCTCGCGCTCGGCGGCGCGCGTGCGTTCGTGTTCGCGCTCGCCATGCAAGCGCGTTTCGCTCTCGCGCGCCAGCATGACCGCCACTTCATTCTTGAGCTGCTGCAAGGCCTGCTCCAGCTGCAAATAGCGCGACAACTGCGCTTGCGTGCTGGCCAGCCGGCCTTCCAATTCCTGAACGCGCCCGCGCCTGCTCCTGATTCTCTATGAGCACGCTCTGCAAGCGCTGGTCGAGTTTGGCCAGTTCCTCACGGTCACGACGATGTTCCTCATCCAACCAGGACACCATCTGACTCAATTGGTTCAGATCCATCTTCCCATCCTGCCTGAAGGGTTCCAGAGCGACGGTATTATAGCATCCCTTGGCTGGGCCGAGAAGTTGGTGCCGCCCGGAAAACGTGCTAACATGGGCTTTCACGTGGAGAACGAAGCCATCCAGAGGGGTGCCGTGCGACGACAATGGAAAGATCTGGGGTAACCATGCGGGGGACGCGTGTCTATCGGGCGTTGCAGGCGCGAGACGGCCATCGTTTCACCATCCGCGAAGCCGAGCCGCAGGACGCGCCGCAGCTGATCACGCACGCCCAGCTCATGCTGGTCGAGCCTCAGTGGAACGTCACAGAGCTCGGCGAATTCCACTCGACCATCGATCAGGAAGAGAGCTGGATCCTCAGCTTTCAGGAACGGCCACACTCCATCCTGCTGATAGCCGATTTCGGCAGGCCCGAGCAGCCGCGCATCGGTGGCGTGATCAGCTTCGTCTCACAGCCTCGCGTGCGGACTCGGCATCGCGGACGCCTGGGCATCGGCGTCCAGCGACCTTTTCGCGGACTGGGGGTCGGCGAGGCCATGCTCAGCACGCTCCTGGCCTGGGCCACAGCGGAGCCGGAGCTGGAACGGGTGGAGCTTTCGGTCTTCGGGCACAACGCTCGAGCGATCAACCTCTACCACAAATTGGGGTTTGTCGAGGAAGCGCGCCTGGTGCGGGCCTACAAGCTGAGCGACGGCACCTATTATGACGATGTGATGATGGTCAAGTGGGTCAAGTCAGAGCCGGCTTCGCCCCTCGAAGACAGGAAGGAACCATGATCGGTCTCACGTGTGACAAGTGCGGGCGGCGCTTCACCCCCGCTGATGAAGAAGTCAACGGTTATCTGGCACAGAATGCCGGCAAGAAGTACGCGCTGGTCTTGTGCCCGCAATGCGGGCACGGCAACAAGATCGCCGTGCAGCGGTTGCAGCAGATGGTCCGCCGCATCCAGGGCCCGCATGGCAAGGAATGAGAGATGCACGGCCCTTGCGGGTCGCCCTGGTGCATGACTGGTTGAATCAGGTTGGCGGCGCCGAGAACGTGCTGGAAACGTTGGTGGGCATGTTTCCCGGCGCCCCGGTTTTCACCAGCATGTACGCGCCGGAGGTGATGCCGGACAGCTATCGAGCCTGGCCCATCCGGACGTCGTTCATGCAGCGCCTGCCTGGGGTTACCAGGCACCACCAGGCCTACCTGCCGGTTTACCCCTTCGCTT
>CAWEHT010000226.1:0-26068 GCA_963808455.1 uncultured Chloroflexia bacterium
GGCTTTTCGTCAGATTGGACGTAAAGTGTCAGCGATTCGGAGAGGGCGTCTGCGGACAGACTGCGCACGAATGTGCCGGAGCCTTGCTTCGAATCCAACAGGCCCTTCTCTTGAAGCATCTTGACCGCTTCCCTCAGGGACGTACGGCTAACCCCCAGTTCCTCGGCAAGCTGGCGCTCTGGAGGCAGACGATCGCCCGGCCGGAGTTGCTTTTGTAAGATGAGCTCGGTGAAGTGATTCACCACTTCCTCGGAAAGCTTCTTTGGCCTCATCGTCTTGTACATGGAACCCTCCGTCAGCTTGGCCCCCAGAACATTGGTATGATGACCACATTATAGCACCAGTATACCAGCTGTCAAGCCGAGACGACAACATTGCCCAGAAGCTGCCGGCGAAGCAACGGGGGCAGACAAGAAGATCGAAGCCACAGGCTCGTCTGCCACGACCACGGGCTTAGGTGACCGGCCGCACTCCTGGCCGGCGATCCCGACGCGCCGGCGCCCACCTCGCCGATCAGCCTATGCCCAGTATCTCCAGGCAGTTGCGATTGAGGATCCCTTCCACAGCTTCTGCTGGTATTGCAGGCAGGTTCGTGCCTCGGGGGATGGCAGCGGCTTCATAGAGGCCATCCCGCTCCTCGTCCGGCTTGAACCAGGGAAAATCGGTGCCGAAGAACACCTTGTTGACACCACCGTACTGCACCAGTTCGACCAGGGCCGTGTACAACACCCAGGTGCGCAGGCGCAGGCCCGATACGTCCGCATAGACATTCGGCTGCTTGTTGATGAGCGCAATAACCTCGCGGACCCACGGAAAGCCAAGGTGGGCGACGATCATCTTGAGGTCGGGGAATGCCCTGGCGATCTTATCCAATCTAACGGGGCTTGCCCACTCGAGCGGACCGAAGCGAGCGTCGAACGATGTCCCCTGATGCCACAGGATCGGCAGGCGGACGGCCTGGATTTTCTCTCATAGACCGGGAAGTAGGCTTCGTCGTCGGGCTCGAAACCTTGATAGATGGGACCCAGTTTGATACCTTTGCCACCCCACTCCTCGAGCAGGCGATCGATCTCTCCGATCACGCCGGGCTTCCTGGGGTCGATGTTGTAGAACGGCACAAATTTGGGATTCTCACGGGTAAAATGGGCGACGACGTCATTGCTGTTGATGCTCGGCGGTCCCCAATGGGCCAGCATGATGGCCCGGTCCACGCTCTGCATGGCCTCGAGGTACGGCGTCGCAACCCAATCCGGGACGCGATGGTTGTCCCTCCAGAACTCGGCAGCCTTCTGGTCCTCCAGCGAACCGAGATGGCTATGGCAGTCAACGCGCATCTTCTCCTCCGATTGAACTCAGCCCCGTGCAGCGGCAGGGGGCCTCGCAGCCCCGGCCGCCGGCTTCCGCCCGCGCCCACTGGACCTGGCCGCCGACGATGGTCAAGTTGACGGGAATCGAGCCAAGCTCGGCCGGATCGACGGTCAACGGATTGCCTCCAAGCAGCACCAGGTCGGCGAGCTTGCCCGGCTCGATGGTGCCCTTGGACTTTTCCTCGCCCGCGAGCCTCGCCCCATTCACTGTGAACAACGCGAGCGCTTCGTGCACCGTAAGCCTGCGGATCGGCTCAACCTGGTTCACCAGGGCATGGATGCCGGCCAGTGGGCAGATCGGTGTGACGTCGCTGTCCGAACCGCCTGCGACCAGAAGGCCGGCATCTACGATCTGGCGATAAGGGTGGCGGCGGCCTGCGCGCGCCGCCCCCAACCGCCGAGCGACCGTGCGCTGCGGTCCCGCGCTCATGGCTGGCTGCATGGCAACACCCACGCCCAACCGCGCCGCCCGCTCGATCTGTTGCTCCGACGCCAGGCTAAAATGCTCGATCCTCGGTCGCCGTGCGGCGAAGCTGGAATCGGCCTCCTGGACCCGTTCGTAAGCCCCCAATACCTGTTCGATAGCGGCATCGCCGATGGCGTGGAAGCTCACTTGCAGCCCCAGCCTGTGTGCCTTGATGACCAAATCTTCCATCCCCTGCGATGTAAAGATGAGCTGTCCCGAGGTCGTCGGGTCGTCGGCATAGGGTTCGAGCAAGGCCGCCGTTCGGTCGATGTACGCGCCGTCCGCCCACAGATCGGCAATCCCTTGCACGCCCGCTCTCGTGGCCCTCGACAGATCGGTGCTCTGAGAGTAAAGCACGAGGCGTACAGGCAGACGATCCCGTTGATCGAGCAGCACGGGCATGTCCCGCGCGCCGAACGCTTCTCTGGCCTCGATGGCATGGAGGGTGGTGACTCCCGCCTGCAGCGCCACCCCCGACACCCGCTGCAGGGCCTCCAGACGGATCGCGTCATCCATCCTGTCATAAAAGAAACTACGTGCCTGTATATGCGCCTGTTCGGCCATCAGGCCGGTAGGCTGTCCCCCGGCCCCCAACGCTCGCTGGACGCCGGGCGTTTCCGGCCGGATGCCGGCCGCATCCAGCGCCGGGCTGTTGACCACACAGTGGTTCAGTTCGGCATCTCCAACGGCGACAGGCGTGTCAGCGGCGATCCGGTCCAGGTCCCAGCGCGATAGCGGCCGGTCCAGCTCGCTGAGGAAGCACCGCTGAAAGAAGACGGGCCTGCCGGGGGGCTGCTTCCTCAGCTCATCCTGCGCCACCTCCAGCACTTCGGCGACGGTCCTGCAACCCGACAGCTCCGGGCCTATCAGGGCCAGGCCGGTCTGGACGAAGTGCACGTGCGTGTCGAAAAATCCCGGCAGGACGGTCCTGCCGCCTGCTACCAGGACCCGGGTGTGGCTGTCTACGAGCGGGCGCAGCGCCGGCCCCGAATCCACAGCGACGATGCGTCCGTTTTCCACCGCAACGGCCCCGTCCTGGAGCAGCGTGTCCCCCGGAACCATCGTCAGAATGTCTGCCCCGGTGATCATCAAGTCGGCTCGCATCTTCATCCTCCCTATAACAGCCACCCCGGCTCACTGAACCCGCGTTGGTCTACTTCTCGATATGGATGTCGTAAAATTCTTCAGCGAAGCCGACGGGCTCGAAACTGAGCCCCTTCACTTCCGCCCGCGTGGCAATGAGGTTGTTGAATTGGCGGATCGGTACCACCAGAGCCAGATCCAGGTATCCGCTGCTGAAGTTTCTGGTAGATGGGGAAGCGCGCCGTGGGATCAGTGGTCTCGCGGCCTTGTGCCAGCCATTGATCGATCTGGGCATCCTTGATGCACGTCCAGGCCCAACCATTGCCCACATCGCTGGAGTCGTACACGATATCGAGCGCGTTGGGATCGACATCTGTGTTGCCGGTATGGACCAGGTTGTGCTCACATTTGTTGGCTTTGGCATACATGGCCGGGAACGCACCCACGTCGATGGTCAGGTCGATGCCGAGGTCCTTGAGCTGTGCCTGGACGATTTGGGCCATCTTGTCCATGTTTTGCCAGGTGAAGGTCGGCCATTCGAGCTTGAGCGGCTGCCCATCTTTCGACCGCATGCCGTCGGGCCCGGCCTTCCAACCAGCATCGTCCAACAGGCTCTTGGCTTTCGCCTGGTCATAGGGATACATCTGTTCGGAGCCGGACCAGTAGCCCAGGGTGTTGGGAGCAAGCGGGCTGTAGGCCAGACCATACTGGCCGGCAAAGAGCGTATCCACGATAGCTTTCTTGTCGATGCCGTATTCCAGGGCTTGCCGGACCTTGAGATCGTCCAGCGGTGGCTTGGTGACATTCATGGCGATCGCGAGGGGAGTGCCAGGTTGGATGATGTTGTAGGTCTTGTAGTTCGGATCGGCGGCGAGCTGGCCAAAATCCTCTGGCGGCACGTCGTTGATCATGTTCGTCTCACCCGTCTGGAGGGTGCCGCTGCGCACCGTCGCCTCGGGTATGAACTTGAAGTCAATCTCGTCCAGGTAGGCCGGCCCCTGGTGGGTGAAGTAGTCCGATGCCCAGTTGTAGTCCGGATTCCGGACGAGGGTCACGTGGTCCGAGCGCACCCACTCCTTGAATATAAAGGGCCCCGTCCCCACCAAATGGTCGGTGAAGGTATCCCCATACTTCTTGACCGCGGTCGGTGACACGATGCTTACGTTCGGCTGGGCGATGCCACTCAGGAACGGCCCATAGGGCGCCGTGAGATGGATCTTGGCCGTAAAATCGTCGATGACCTCCGTAGAGGTGTACGTCCCGACCAGCGCAATTGACTGCTCGGACTTGGTCGCCGGGTTGACGATGCGGTCGAACGTGAACTTCACAGCAGCGGCATTGAACGGCGTCCCATCGTGGAACTTCACGTCCTGTCGCAAGTGGAAGGTGTAGGTCAGCCCGTCCGGCGAGATCTCCCACTTAGTGGCCAGCCCAGGGTGGAATTTGCCATCAGGCGTCTCGCGAACCAGAGTGTCGAACACTGCGCCGTCGATGGCGGCCCCTTCGTACGAGCTGCCCACGAGCGGGTCCAGGGTTTCGGGCTCATTGCTCAAGCCAAAGACCAGCTTGCCTCCAGAAGTCACCTGACCTGCGGGCGTCGCGGCGGCCGGCTGAGCCGCGGCAGTCGTTGGCTCGGAGGTGTTGGCGGGGGCCGTTGATTCCGTGCTGGCCGCCGTCGGCTGGGCGGCAACAGCAATGGCCGTAGGTTGAGCTGCGGGAGCCGATGACGATGTGGGCTGCGCCGGTGCGGGGGCCGCCCCTCCGGCACAAGCCGCAAGCGCGAGGATCAAAACAACACATGTCACTGCCAAAGAGAATCGGGTACACGGCCTCATATTGTTACCCTCCTTTGGGTCACAGTTCTTCCACAGGGTCAAATGATCCCGCGGGGTTTTATGCCCCTGACACGTTCGGACGTCCGGCGCCGCTGGCCCGTGCCCAGGGCCCATCGACCAGAATTCCTCGGCTGATTGCCAACACCACCTCCAATCTCCATCGGGCAGGGGTCCGCCGGTGTACGCTGCCCCTCTGGACAAGATCACCTCGATAGTGAATCCTGTTTCCCTGCCCTCGCCTTCACCCCACCTTCATGCGCGGGTCGAGAGCAACCCGCAGGCCGTCGCCCATCATGTTGACGCCGATCACAAGCGACATGATCGCCAGACCGGGAAAGGTTGTGATCCAGGGCGCGATCCGCAGGTAGTTCCTTCCATCACTGAGGATAGCGCCCCACTCCGGCGTGGGCGGCGGGGCTCCCAGCCCCAGGAAACTGAGAGAAGCCGCATTCAGGATGGCCCAGGCCACGCTCAGGGTGCACAACACGATCAAGGGCGCCACAATATTCGGCAAAATGTGCAGCACAATGATGCGCCAGGGCTTGCAGCCGGCCACGGTGGCCGACGCGACGAAGACTTCCTCTTTCGCTGCCAGGACACAGCCGCGCGCCAGCCGGGCGAACGAAGGGATCAATCCGATCCCCACTGCGACAATCACGTTGTTGAGCCCTGTCCCAAGGAAGGCGATAATGATCAGCGCCAGCAGAATGCCGGGAAAGGCCAACATGGCGTCCACCAGCCTCATGATCACCTCGTCAGCCACCCCGCCGTAGTAGCCGGCCATCAGCCCCAGGAGGGTCCCCATCAAGGCACCAATGAATGCCGATGCGAACCCCACCTTGAGCGTTAGCATGCTGCCCCACAAGACGCGGCTGAGGATGTCTCTGCCGAAGAGGTCCGTGCCGAGCCAATGCTGAATGTTGGGAGCGCTCAAGCGTGCCCCTGTGCCCATCTTGATCGGGTCGTACGGCGAGATAACGGGCGCCAGGATAGCGCAAGCGAGCCAAAAAAGGGTGACAATCAGGCCGATGGTTGCCCCGCGGTTGTGAAGCAGCCGTTGTAGCGCCGTGCCAAATGGGCTACGCGGCTTGACAAGCGCCGCAATTGGCGCAGTGCCGTCACACGCGACCACATGCAGTCCGCTGGTGCTCATAATACCTACCTGCTATGGATGCGGGGGTTGACAACGGTATAAAGGATGTTCACGCAGAGGTTGGCGGCCATATAGAACACTGCGGCGAAAAGGATGGTCCCTTGCACGAGGGGGAAATCCTTCCAGAGCACGGCCTGGATGGCCAGGCGGCCGATGCCCTGGCGAGAAAAGACCGTCTCGATAACCACAGCGCCGCCCAGCAACCAGCCAAATTCCAGGCCCACCATCGTAATAATAGGGATCAGGGCGTTCTTCAGGGCGTGCCGCATCACGACCATGCGTTCGGCGAGACCTTTGGCGCGGGCCGTGACGATATATTCCTTCCGCATGACTTCTACCATGCTCGACCTCGTGAGACGCGCCACAGTCGCCGCTACATTGAACCCCAGCACAGCTGCCGGCATGATCAAGCGGTTCAGCCCGCCCTGGCCTGTCGCCGGCAGCCACCCCAGCGTGAGAGCAAATACGAAGATCATCAGCAAGCCCACCCAGAAGCTGGGCATCGACACGCCCGCCACCGCGAAGATCATGAGCAGGTTGTCCAGCCAGCTGCCCTCGTACAGGGCAGAAATCAGCCCCAGCGCGACCCCCACGGTGATCCCGATGATCATGGCTGCCACGGCCAGCTCCAGTGTGGCGGGAAATTGGGCCAGGATCATGCTCATTACCGGCTGGCCGGTGAAGATCGAGCTGCCAAAATCACCCCGAATGGCACCACCCAGGAACCGCCCGTATTGCACGAGGATGGGCTGATCCAGGCCCAGCTCGTGGCGCAGCTCCGAGATGCGCGCCGCCGAGCCGCCGCTCGTTTGAAGCATGACCGCCGCGGGATCTCCCGGCAAGAGCCGCATCATGGCGAAGGCCGCCGTCGAGACAATCCACAACACCACGATCGAGAGGAGCAGTCTGCGAGTAATCTGTTCCGCCATAGAGATACCCCTTGCTGCAACGAGCGCCATCGCTCCCGGAGACAAGAGTCAACAGCCAAGAAGAACGGTGGTCACCCCAGCTCAAGCTTCAGCTCTCGCCCACCCTTCTCGGGCACGCCGCCGTAAAGGGCCGAGCCGGCCGCAGGAAGGACCACGGGCGGCTACGCCATGGGAACAAATCGAGGGGCGCCGCCAGGCTGGGCCGCGGTGGGTCAGGCAGATGCGTTCGCGGGCGTCGCAGCCGGCGGGGCGGCTGCGGTCATGGCTCATGCCTGTTTGCCCATTGGCAAGGACACCCCGTGCTGGTACCTCACCTGGCCCCCAACGGTCACCATCTCGACCGGGATCTCCTTCAAGGTGCGAGGGTCTGCCGTCAGAGGATCGCCGCCGAGCACGACCAGATCCGCCAGCTTCCCCGGCTCGATGCTGCCCTTGGTGTGCTCTTCGAAGGCGATCCGTGCACCATTGACCGTGTACAGCGCAAGTGCCTCCATCGGGGTCAGGCGCCGTTCTGGCTCTGGATGGTTCACGACGGCCTGTATGCCGAGCAAGGGCCCCATGGTCCCCGCGTCGCTGTCGGAGCCGCCCGCCACCAGGATGCCCGCATCCACAGATCGCGCGATAGGGATGCCTCCGCTTGAATCGCTCCGGCCCCAGGAAATGGACACTCGGGGACTGATAACCATCGCAAGCATCCGGGTCGGGCATCGCTGCAAAGTTAGGCTGCATGGCCACCGCCACCTCTAACCGGGCAGCCCGCTCGACGTGTTGTGGTGTGGGCAGGCTAAAGTGCTCGATGCGGTGCCGGTGATCGGGCCGCGGGTCTTTTGTCAGCGCACGCTCGTAGGCGCTGAGAAGCTGCTCGATGGCGGCATCGCCCATGGCGTGCATGCTGATCTGGAGGCCAGCGAGGTGAGCACGCTCGACGTAGGCGTTGAGCTCCTCATCCGAGAAATACAGCACGCCCTGGGTCGCAGGGTCGTCCGCGTATGGCTGTAGCAAGGCCGCGGTATGCTCCCCGTACGCCCCATCCACGTAGAGGCAGCCGCCGATACAGGGTAAGTGCCACTCCAGGGCCTGCGCCACGTCGGTGGATTGAAAGTACACGATGGTCCTGATCGGCAAGTTGTCCTGCTCCTGGAGAATCAGCTCGATATCACGTTGCGGTAACCAGCCGTGGCGGTCTGGGCTGCCGCCATCCAGCGCGTGAACCGTCGTGATGCCGTGGCGCAGCGCCAGCGCTGAGGCGCGGTGCAGCGCCGCGATGCGGGTCGCCTCCGGTAGCAGATCGTAGTAGCGATACCTGGCCACGTTGTTGGCCGTGGCCGTCAGTATCCCCGTCGGGAGGCCCGGGCGAAGCCAGCCGATGCCCGCCAGCTCGTAAGGAAGGCCAAGCATCTGCCAGGCGACGGTGTTGACAATGCAGGCATGGCCCCCGACGTCCCCGATCATCACCGGCAAGCGGGGCGCGATCCTGTCGAGATCGCTGCCGGCGAGCTGGCGGTCGATTTCCCCGGCGTCATAGCCGTGGAGCAAAATCACCTCGCCGGGATGCGCCTTGTCCACCGCGTCGGCGACGACCGCGAGCACCTCCTCTGCGGAGGTAACGTCATATACGCTCGGCCCCAGGAGTCCCAGGCCAGTCTGCATGAAGTGCACGTGCGTGTCGATAAAGCCCGGCAAGACTGTCTTTCCGGCCAGGCTCAACACCCGCGTGTGCGGATCCCACAAGCGCGCCGATCTCGCCGTCGCTGCCCACGGCGAGGACCCGGCCGTCGCCAATCGCAATGGCCCTTGCCCCGCCACGCGGCGCGGCTCGCGCCATGGTAATCACATTCGCATCCCTGATGACCATCTCTGCAATCACTCAGCCTGCTCCCCCTGGCATGGTCTAGTAACGCCCGGTCCTGGCTTCACTGAGACTGACGCAAATGCTCTTCTTCTGAGTGTAGTGCTCAAGCGCCATCTTGTGACTTTCGCGCCCGATGCCTGATTTCTTATACCCGCCGAACGGCATGTGCGCCGGCGAAGCGATGTAACAATTCACCCACATCCGCCCGGTCTCGACGCTCTGCGCCACCCGGAAGGCTCGGTTGATATCTTTCGTCCACACCGCGCCGGCCAGCCCATACTCGCTGTCATTGGCCATCTCGATGACCTCTTCTTCGGTGCGGAACTTTATGAAGCAGGCAACCGGGCCGAAGATCTCTTCCTGAGCCACCCGCATCTTGTTGTTGACGTCGGTGAGGATCGTCGGTGCCATAAAGCATCCCTGGTCGAGCCCGTCCGCCGTGAGACGGTAGCCGCCGGTTGCCACCTTGGCACCTTCCTTCTTGCCGAGCTCGATGTAGCCCAGCACTTTCTGGAGCTGAGCTTGGTTTACCAGCGACCCCATCTGGGTCGCCATGTCCCAAGGAAGGCCGACTTTCACCTTCTCGAAGGCCGCCACCGCGGCGTCCAGGAATTTGCCATAGATATCTTCGTGGACGAACACCCGCGACCCGGAGGTGCAGACCTGCCCCTGCGAGGCCAGGATGCCGATCTGCACACCCTCGATGGCCTTGTCCCACGGACAGTCCGGGAAGTAGATGTTCGCCGACTTGCCGCCCAGTTCGAGGGTCGCCGGGATCAGTTTTCTTGCTGCCGCCTCGGCAACGGCATAGCCGACCTCCGTCGAGCCGGTGAAGGACAGCTTCCGCAGCCGGGGGTGTTGCAGCAAATGGTTGCCGGCCCGTGCACCGACTCCGGTCACAACGTTGAGCACACCCGCAGGGAGGACCTGCTCGGCGAGCTTCGCGAACTCGAGGAGGCTCAAGGGGGTGACTGAAGAGGGTTTGATCACGACGCAGTCGCCCGCTGCCAGGGCCGGGGCGAGCTTTCCGGCCGCCAGGAACAATGGGTAGTTCCAGGCAACGATCTGGCCGACGACCCCGATAGGTTCGTGGAGGACGATGCTCAACATATTCTGGTTGATCATCGTGGCCTGGCCCTCGTCCGTCCTCGCGGCGCTGGCGAAGTAGCGGAAGAGATCGATGCTTCCGGGGATGTCACTGGTTCGGGTCTCGCGGATCGGCTTGCCGTTGTCCAGGGTCTCGATCATAGCCAGCTTGTCGAGATTGGCCTCCATCAAGTCGGCCAGCTGCAACAGCATACGCTGGCGCTCCGCAGGGCTGGTTTTCTTCCAGCCACTGAACGCCTTCCAGGCTGCCTGGACGGCGCGGTCCACATCTTCTTCGCCGGCATCCGCGGCAGGTCGCGAGGTGTTCGCCATTGGCCGGGCAGGTCGTCTCGAAAGTCTTCGCCTCGCAAGCGTCCACCCACTCGCCGCCAATGAACAAACGGTAGGTGGCATCCATCGGTTTTTCCACGTCGTGCTCCTTGTTCAGGGCCTGAAAACAATGACTTCCGCGAGGGTGATGCTGAGAACGGGCAAGTCAAGGCCCGCGTTGCTGCCCGCACCTCAGCCCGCGACATCCTTCAGGGCCGAGTAAGCGATCTTTCCACCCACGAGCGTCAGGGCAACAGGCATGTCCATCAAGGCCCGGGGGTCCACGGTGAAAGGGTCACCCTCCAACACAACCAGATCGGCCAGCTTGCCTTCTTCGATGGTTCCCTTGTCCTTCTCTTCGAAGGCGATCCTGGCCGCGTTGACGGTGTATAACGACAACGCCTCGCGTACGCTGAGGCGCCGCTCCTCGTCGGGATGGTTGACCAGCGCATGCACCCCGAACAGCGGGTCCATGGGTTTACCATCGCTATTGGACCCGCCGGCGACCAGCAAGCCGGCATCGACGATCTTGCGGTACGGGTGACGCCAGTGGTATCGTTCCGGTCCCAGAAACTTCAACGCTGCAGGCGAGTACGCGAGCGACCCTCCACTTGCGACGTAGGCGAAATTGGGTTGCATGGCAACGGCGACCCCGAGTCGAGCCGCCTTCTCGATTTGCTGGGGGGTGGGAAGACTGAAGTGCTCGATGCGGTGGCGATGGTCGCCGCGAGGCTCGTCTAGCAGAGCTCGCTCGTAGGCACCCAACAGCTGCGCGATCGCCGCATCGCCGATGGCGTGCATGCTGATCTGGAGCCCTGCCTTGTGGGCACGGCTCACAAAACCGCGCAGCTCTTCATCAGAAAAGTAGAGCGTGCCACAGGTCGCCGGGTCATCCGCGTAGGGATCGACAAAGGCCGCCGTGTGGTCATTGTAGGCCCCATCCAGACACAGGCAACCCCCGATGCAGTTTAGCCCAAGCTCCAGCGCTCTTTCGACGCGCGTCGATTGGAAATAGACTACCGTTCGCAATAACAGATGCTGCCGCTCCTCCAGCAGGACTTCCACGTCGCGCTCAGGCCAGCGTCCGTGCCCATCGTCGCTGCCGCCCTCCATGGCATGCACTGTCGTAATCCCCGCGCGCGCGGCCAGGGTCGCAGCCCGGCGCAGGGCTGCCCTGCGGGTGCCATCGCCCAGGCGGCTGTGCCAATGGAAACGCGCCAGCTGGTTAGCGCGGCCAAACAGCAGCCCCGTCGGCAGGCCCGTGTCCGGGGCCCTCGTCACCCCGTGCGTTCCGGGAACGATCCCGATGCCTGCCCAGGCTCGTGAATTGACGACGCATGAGTGGCCTCCGGGATCGATGATCATCACCGCGTGTCGAGGCGCGATCCAGTCACAGGCGGCGAGCGTCAACGGCTGATCGAGCCCTTGGATGCTGCAGCCATAGATCACGATGGGCTCGCCGGCTGGGGCTTGCCTGACCGCTTGCGCCAGCAGCTCATGCAGCTCCTGGGCCGATTCCACATCCTCCGCGTTGGGGCCCAGCGCAGCCAGGCCGGTCTGCGTAAGATGCACGTGCGTATCGATGAACCCAGGCAGGACGGTCTTGCCCGGGAGGCTCAGCACGCGGGTGCCCGGCCCTATCATTGGCAGGACCGTCTCGTGGGTGCCGGCGGCCGCAATCCGGCCATCTTCGATCGCGAGGGCTTCCGCCTGGCTGCTGCCTGCGCGCTCTTGCATCGTCAGGATGTTAGCGTCGGTGATCACCATCTCTGCGAACATGGATAACTCGCGAATTCTGCTCAGGTCACCGGGAGCGCGCCGGGGCGCGCCTTGTCTTCCGGTATCGAGGGGCGATGCCACTCAGGGCGCGCGTAAGCCACCTCGCCGCCGATCATCGTCATGGCCACGGTAACACCCTGGAGCCGGCTGGGACAGGCCCTCAAGGGGTCCTCTTCCAACACGACCAGGTCGGCCAGCTTGCCGGCCTCGATAGTCCCCTTATCTTTTTCCTCGAAGGCGATCCTGGCCGCATTGGCGGTGTACAACGACAGCGCTTCGTGTGCGCTCAACCGCCGCTCCTCGTCGGGATGGTTGACCAGCGCGTGGAATCCCAAACAAAGGGCCAAAGGGCTTGGCATCGCTGTCCGAGCCGGCGGCAACCAGAACGCCCGCGGCCAGGATGCGCCGATAGGGGTGCCTCCGACGGTATCGTGCCGGACCGAGCATGGCAAGCCCGGCGATCTGGTCGTCATTTTGGCCTTCTGGGGGCACATAGGCGAAATTGGGCTGCATGGCGACGGCGACCCCGAGTCGAGCCGCCCGCTCGATTTGCTGGGGGGTGGGAAGACTGAAGTGCTCGATGCGATGGCGATGGTCGGCGCGGGGCTCGTCGAGCAGCGCACGCTCGTAGGCGCCCAGCAGCTGTTCGATCGCCGCATCGCCGATGGCGTGCATACTGATCTGGAGCCCCGCCGTGTGGGCGCGGCTCACAAAACCCCGCAGCTCCTCATCAGAAAAGTAAAGCATGCCGCAGGTCGTCGGGGCATCCGTGTAAGGATCGCGCAGGGCCGCGGTGTGCTCCCCATACGCACCGTCCACATACAGGCATCCGCCGATCCGGGGCAGGCCAAGCTTCTGGACCCGCAGCACGTCGGTCGTCTGAAAGTAGACCACCGTGCGCACCGGTAGCCGGGATTGCTCCTGAACAAGGACTTCCACGTCCCGTTCCCCCAGCCAGCCGTGACCGTCGTCCGTGCCGCCTTCCAGTGCGTGCACCGTAGTAATGCCCACGCTCAGCGCCATCTGAGCTGCCTTGTGCAGCGCCGCGGCCCGGGTGGCGTCGTCGATCCGATTGAGAAAGTGGAAACGCGCCCTCGTGTTGGCAGGGCCCAGCAGCACGCCGTTAGGCTTGCCGGTAAAGGGGTCGCGCACCAGGCCCCGCATCCACGCTGGCAGATTCAGTTCTTGCCAGGCGACCCCGTTCAGAGCACACGCATGGCAACCAATATCCGACACCAAGAGAGGATTCCGGGGGGTAACCCGATCATACTGCTCGAGGGTAAGTGGGTGATCGAGTTCGCCGAAAGCCGCGCCGTAGAGGACGATCAGCTCGCCTTCCGCCGCTCTTGCGGCCTGCCCGGCGATGACATCCAGCACGGCGTCTGCCGAGCGGATACCGTAGAGGTTAGGGCCCAGAGCGCCCAGGCCGGTCAATGTGAGATGCACGTGAGTATCGATGAAACCCGGCAGGACGGCTCTTCCCGCCACATCGAGCACCCGCGTGGACGGGCCGACCAGAGCCTCGATTTCCTCATCGGCGCCAACCGCCAGGATGCGCCCCTGAGCAATGGCGAGCGCTTGGGCATAACCAGGGACCTCATCCCGGGCCATGGTTATCACACGGCCGTTCCTGATCACGGTCTCCGCGATCACTGTATGCTTTCCCGGCTGTAGCCTGTCACATCATCATCCCGCAACCAAGCGTTACAGCATCGAACAGGCGCCCAGCACGCCAGTGTGATGCGACGCTTTACTCAGAATTGGTATGATGACCATATTATAGCACCACAGTTCAGGTTGTCAAGGGAACCATTCTGCAAACAGGGCACTTGGTATGGCCAAACAAGCAATCGCAACATGGCGCCATTGACGGGAAATCAGGTTAGATGCTAGACTGCAAGTCGTCATCCATAAGGAGCAGGACAATGTTGTTCGCCGTCAACGGCACGCTTATGCGCGGCCTGGAACTCAGTGGCAACCTGACAGCGGCCGGCGGGCGCTTTGTCCGCGAGGCTACCACCGCGGCGCTCTACCGACTCTTTTCCGTCAACGACCTTTACCCAGGCATGATTCGTGCGGTCGAGGGAGGCGCAACAATCGCTCTGGAGCTTTGGGAAATCAGCTTGCCGGGCCTCACCAAAGTGCTGGAGCAAGAACCACGAGGGCTGTGCCTCGGTCGGGTTGTGCTTGCCGATGCCAGCGAGGTCTGGGGCGTGCTCGCCGAGCCATGGATCGTTTCCGGGCAAAAGGAGATCACGGCATACGGCAGCTGGCGAGCTTACCGGCGCGTGAGTACATCCAAATATACTTGAAGGCGGCCGATATCCTGAGATCCGGGCACGGACTAAAGTTCTATATGGTTGTTGACGCCACTGATGCTCTCGGATTTGGCAAAAAGGCCAACAGGGTAGATCATTGATTTATGCTTGAAGGACCACACCCACCCATGGAAATACTAGCCCCGGACAATCTGGCTCTGTTGCGCGACAGGGCGCTCGAGTGGGGAGCGGAGCGGGCAAGCCTGTTCCCTGCACGAGATGTAATGGTGGATGAGCGCACCCGGCTCAAGTGCCTGGTGCCGCGTTGCATCAATTATGGCAAACCGATGTGCCCACCCAACGTGCCGCCCGTGGAAGAATTTCGGAAAGTGCTGGCCCGTTACGAGCACGCGCTCCTTGTGCAGATGCCAATCGGAGCAGCCGTGAGAGCGCTCCGCGACGGCCACAGCGAGGGCGCCACTCTTGCGCAGATGGCCGAAGAATCGAGGCAGTCAACCAGCATGTCCGCCGCTCGGCACCGCTTTTATGAGTTGATTGCGAGGCTGGAGTCTGAAGCTTTCAGGCTGGGGTATCGCTATGCAGCCGGGTTGGCTGTCGGCAACTACCAGGCCGCCCTGTCCGCGGGCGAGGGGCCTGACCATCCCGAGCCGCCCTTCTTCGCCCGACCTTCCATGGAAGCCATGGGCATCGATGTCGTGGAGACGGCCCGGCTCGCCGGCTTACCCTTATCATTTTCCGAGCCGAGCCGCCTTTGTTTCAATGGGCTGATTCTGATCGATTAGAGCACGCAGACCGGGCTCCGTACCAGGGGCGCGGGCACGGCAGGCCCCAGCCAGGCCGAGATTGCCGAGCATAGCTCAGAGGGCGCGAATGGCTTGGAAATAAAGGCATTCGCGCCGAGCTCGTAGGCGCGCCGTACGTGCTCCTCGTTGCCGGATGCCGTGAGCATCAGCACCGGTAAGCCGCTCGTTGGCGGCGAGCTTCTGATCGCCGCGAGGGTCGCCAGGCCGTCGCGGACGGGCATCATCACATCGAGCAATACCAGGTCCACTGGCTGCCGGTCCAATGCCTGCAAGGCTTGATCGCCGTTGGCAGCGGGCACGAAGTCATAGCCCTTGCACGTCAACAAGAGACGCAGCAGTCTCACGACGTCAGGATCATCATCGACGGCCAGAATGCGTGACATATGTTGCTTCCTGTCCAGGCGAGGCGGTGCAACCAACAGGTAACTCGCTAACCATCGAGCAGCATAGCGCACATCGCAATGCATGCAATAGGACAAAGGTATTATGCCAGCATCACTTCGCGCACCGCAGCGACAACTTGCTGGATATCTTCCGGCGTGACATGGTAATGGGTGACAGCGCGTATCCGGCGCGGGCCAGTTGTGTGCAAACGAACACCTCGCCGATCGAGAGCCGCCGTGAGTCCCGCGGCATCCATGTCGGGCCTGGTCACCTGGAAGAACAGGATGTTCGTCCGGCATGGCACCTCCTCGACAAGAATGCCTGGCAAGCCCCGTAAGCTGTCTGCCGAGCGCGCCAGCATTGGCGTGGTCCTCGGCGAGACGGTCCACCATCTGATCGAGAGCTACCAAGCCGGCAGCGGCCAGCACCCCGGCCTGCCGCATGCCACCTCCTACCACCTTGCGAGCTCGCCTTGCCTCAGCGATGAAAGCCCTGGTCCCACAGACCACTGCCCCGACCGGTGCGCCCAGCCCTTTGCTGAGACAGAAAGTGACCGAGTCGGCATCGTCCACCAGCACCTTGACCTCTACGCCGAGCGCGACGGCGGCGTTGAAGATGCGCGCCCCGTCCAGATGCAGGCGCAGCCCACGCGCCCGGGCCAGATTCCCGAGCGCGCGCATATACTCGGGGTTGAGCGGCACACCACCCATGATATTGTGAGTGTTCTCGACCGTGATCAGGCGCGTGCGCGGGTAGTGTATGTTGTTGGCGCGGATCGCCCATTCCACCTCCGCCAGATCAAGAGTGCCATCAGGCCGGTTGCGCAGGATGCGCGGCTGGATTCCGCCCAACGCGGCCATGCCGCCTTGTTCGTTGATGAAGGTGTGCGCTTGATCACCCGCGATCACTTCGTCGCCTCGGCCACATTGGGCGAGCAGGCTCACAAGATTGCCCATCGTGCCTGAGACCACCAACAGCGCGGCATCCTTCCCAAGTCGAGCTGCAGCTTGTTCCTCCAGTCGAAGGACGGTGGGGTCCTCGCCAAAAACGTCGTCCCCTACTTCGGCCTTGGCCATGGCCTCACGCATGGCCGGTGTCGGCTTGGTCACCGTGTCGCTACGTAAATCTATGATGCGCATGAAACCACTCCCCCGCTCATTTCCTGGCCAATGGCGCCCATGCACCAGCCGGCCAGTTCCTAAGCGCCAATTATACCAAATTTCCTCTCGCAGGCTGCACATGGTACCATATGCGGCATGATCTATGATTTCGATTGCCACGTCGAACGCCGTGCGACCGACAGCGTCAAATGGCAACACTATGGCCCGGACGTGCTGCCGCTCTGGGTCGCCGATATGGATTTCCGCTCGCCCGAGCCGGTGATCGAGGCACTGCATCGGCGGGTCGCCCATGGCATCCTGGGCTACGGCACCGAGCCGCCGGGCCTGCGCGACGTCGTCGTCGAGAGGCTGGCCAGACTATACGGCTGGCGCGTCGGTCCGGAAGCGCTGCTCTTCGTGCCCGGTGTCGTGGCCGGCTTCAATTGGGCCTGCCGCCAGTTGGCTGATCCCGGCGACGGCGTGCTGGTCCAAACACCGGTCTATCCGCCCATGCTGACCGGCCATACGCACCTCGGCTTGAGCCGGCAGGAGATGGAGCTTACCCGCGGGCCCGAAGGCCGATACACGGTCAACATGGAGGCTTTCGAGGCCGCCCTGAGGCCCGAGACCCGCCTCTTTATGTTGTGCAACCCGCACAACCCGGTTGGGCGAGTCTTCAGCCGCGCCGAGCTGTCGGACATGGCCGAAGCATGCCTCCGGCACGTTATCACAATCATTTCCGATGAGATCCACTGCGACCTGATCTTCCCGGGCCATCGCCACCAGCCCATCGCCGCCATTGACCCGTCGATTGCGCAACACACAGTCACTCTCATGGCCCCCAGCAAGACTTACAACATCGCCGGGCTTCACTCCTCGGTCGTGATTGCGGAAAACCCGGCGCTGCGGGCACGCCTGGAGCGCGGCCTGCACGAGCTTATGGGCGGGGTGAACATCCTCGGCCTGGTTGCAGCACTCGCAGCCTACCGAGATGGGCAGACCTGGCTCGATGAAGCGCTGGCCTACCTCACGGGCAATCGGGACTTCCTCGCGCAGTACGTGCGCGAGCAACTGCCTGGCCTCGCGATGGGCGTTCCCGAGGCAACCTACCTGGCCTGGCTGGATTGCCGGCAATCCCAAATCCCGGGCGATCCGTTCCGCTTCTTCCTGGACGAGGCTCGCGTGGCCCTGAACGACGGCGCGTCTTTTGGCCAAGGCGGCAAGGGATTCGTGCGGCTAAACTTCGGCTGCACGCGCGCCGTGCTTTCTGAAGCGCTGGATCGCATGCGGGAAGCTTTGCAGAAGGTCGATCATCAGTAGGTGCAGGGGGACGCTCCCGACATGAGGACCAGGGCGGGAGCCAAAATCGAAGGAAGATAGTCGCTGTCGCCGAAACCACATCGGAATGGGTGGCACGGCCAGCCGCGCGATACATATGCCTAAGTGGTGCGCAGGGCTCAGAATACACCGGGATAACGTCTACACAGGACCGCCCAGGGCTTCCTCCTCCTTCGCGGCCGATACTGCATCGACTCAGGGCCAATAGCAAGGCCCTCTTCCTCTCCCTCGGCGAACTCCCTCCTTCAGAGGTCGCTTCCTCTCCCTCGGCGAACTCCCTCCTCCAGGGGTCGCTTCCTCTTCCCTGGCGAACTCCCTCCTCCAGGGGGTACCGCCTCCTCCAGAGACGATCTTCTCATCCTGCACTGGTCTCTCGTGGTTCAAATCGCGAGAGCCCGACCCGACCACCCGTTACGGTTTTCTGCTGAGAAGAATGCGCATATTATACCGACCCTGTTGGGCTTGTCAAATTACGGATAACTACGTAGAGATGGGGAAAGCCCCTTGCTTGCGTCCAAGTGTGGGGACCGATTTCGCCCGCTTCTCCCGTTTGTAGTTGTGCTTGCTGACGCAAGCGCGCCGGACCAGCATAGAATCCAGGCGACGATGAAATCACCATCCAGAGCATAAGGAGGGGCACGATGGGGCAGGCCACCCCGGATCCTGGCGCGTGGCGCGCCAACTGGCAACGCGAAATTGAAGGTGCCTACCTGTACGGCGAACTGGCCAAGGCAGCACGGACGCCCCAGGTTAGACAGGCTCTCGGCCAAATGGCGGCGCAAGAGTTCGAGCACGCGCATATCTGGGCCAAGCACTTGCAGGGAGCCGGGGTCCAGGCCAGGCAACCGCAGCCCGACTTGCGTATCCTGCTGGTCGCATGGTTGGGGCGTTTGCTTGGCGCCGAGTCGGTCTTGGGCTTGCTCATCAACGACGAGGTGAGCGACATCGCCAGCTACGCCGTGCAAGCCGAAGAGCTTGGCGATGCCGAAACGTACCGGCGCGTGCTGGCCGACGAGACCGCTCACGCGCGTGCCCTCGCCGCCCTTCGTAGCAAGGACCATCCCGAGCGCGGCGCCGCCGCGGTCGAGCCATGGCACCGCGGCCTGAGCGCCGGCGGCTTTCTGCGCGAGATCGTCTATGGGTTCAACGACGGTCTCACAGCCAACTTCGGGCTCGTGATGGGCGTTGTGGGGGCAGCCGTCAACAGCCACTTTATTCTGGTGGCGGGGTTCGCCGGCATGCTCGCCGACGCGCTCTCGATGGCTGCCAGTGGCTTTCTCGCCGCGCGCTCAGAGCAAGAAGTACACCAGTATCACCTCTCCCTGGAGAAGGCCGAACTCCAGCTTATGCCCGAGGAGGAACGCCTGGAGCTGGTGGCTTTCTACCAGCGCAAAGGGCTGACCCCCGATGAAGCCAGCATGGTAGCAACCCGGCTGATGCAGAAGCCCGACGTAGCCCTGGCTGAATTGACACGCGGTGAGCTGGGGCTCGACCCCGAGGAGCCGCAGAGCGCCCTACAGGAAGGCGTCGTTACAGGCGTCGCCACCGGCCTCGGTGCGATCATTCCGATCATACCTTTCTTGCTGTTCAGCAGCAGCATCGCAGTGTGGGTTGGTGTCGGCATCAGCATGCTGGCGCACTTTGCGGTCGGCATGAGCCGTGCCATCTTTACCGGACGCCCTGCCATCCGCAGCGGTTTGGAAATGTTTGCCGTAGGGATGGGTGTGGCCCTCGCCACCTACTTGCTGGGCCTGTTGTTCGGCGTGAAGCTGTGAGCTTGACCCTTGTTGAGCTTTTGGAGGGATGAATTGCCAGCCCCCTGCGCCTGGAGTATACTTCGGCCTGGAGCAGGGGAAAGGCATGACCAGACGCAAGCAGCGTATCGCAGTCATGGCAATCGCCATTGTCGTGGTTGCCGGGCTTCTCGGCGCCGGCCTGTACCTGTTCAGCCGTCCACCCGCGTTGCCATGGGCCGTTTCCGGGGTTCCTGAAGACGCTCGCGCCGCGGCCGTGGCGGCTCTCACCGCGGCCGCGTATTCGCCGGAAGGCAACATAGTGTGGGCCGGGGGCAGGCCTGGCTGGCAAGCACCCGGGCGCTATCGCCTCTTCTTCGCTGCCCCGACCCCCGGCGGCGAGCCAAAGGTTTACGTCGCCGACGTTGCCGTTGACGGCACAGACCACCTGCGCCTTACCCCTCGCGTTGCCAAGCTCACCGGCACAACCGAAGGCGCGGAGCGCGCCCTGGTCGCGGGTGACAGGTGGGTTGCCTTTGCCACGGCCGTGGGCGGCAACTACCAGAGCCTCACCTGTGTGCTGCTCGCCGATCAGGCCCAGCAACAAGTCTACGCACTGGCAAACCCGGATGAAAGCCTTCATCTCACCTGGCAAGCCGGGACCGCGCTCCTTGAGGTGATGCCTGCCGGCCAACCTGCCGCCGAAATCGATGCGGCAGCGAGCCGCGTGGTTTCCGGAGGCCAGGAACTGGCGTACTTGCCTGTCACCGCCAGCCAGAATGCCTTGCTGCCCGACCTGGTCAGCAGAGTGCGCAAACTGCCCGGCGTTGGGCCAGAGAAGATCGCTTTTCTCGAAAATGTCTTCTTCACGGCCCAAGACCATGTGGAGCGATGGTTGTACGGCGCGCGGGCCAACGGGCTGCCGCCAGAGGTCACAGCCGTGCCGATTGCAACCCAGCTCATCGCGCCGGCCCTCGCGGAAGTTCCCAGCCCCGGCCCTCCTCTGCCTGCCAGGCCGGCCGCGGCACAGGTCGCCTCAGAACCCTCTCCCACAGGGCAGCCGATGCTGACCGTCGCACCGGCCGTTCGAGCTGGCGCGGCCTTATCGTCTCAGGCGACCATGGCAACGGTTACAACCGCCGCCTCGCCCACTCTCCAGGCGCCGCCACCTCCGGTCGGCAGCCAGCTCGTCCCATCCCCGACCCAGCCTCCGGCCGGCAGCATGCTGGCCTACGGCATCCGGCGCCGAACTACTGTGAAGCCCGATCCCGAGCGGCCCTATGCCGAGGTCGAGCTGATCGATATCGACCCAACGCTGCTGCAGGTCAAGATGATACCGGGTACGGCCGAGCCGCAGCCGACGACGGGGCTGATCGGCACAGGCGTGATCCCCATGGAGGACCGGGCCAGCCTGGTGGCAAGCTTCAACGGCGGCTTTGCGGCCATGCATGGCGCCTACGGCATGATGGTCGATCGCAAGGTATATCTGCCAGCTCGCAGCGGGATAGCTACTCTGGCGGTATATGAGGACGGATCGATCCGCATGGGCACCTGGGGCACGGATCTCGTCCAGACGCCGGACATGATCTCTTATCGCCAGAACTGCCCACCGCTGATCGAGCATGGGGTTATCACGGCCGAGACGGGCAAGCTAACCTTGTGGGGGCTGTCGGTCTCGAACGCGGTTTACCTGTATCGCTCGGGGCTTGGCATGACCGCCGGCGGCCATTTGATCTACGCCGCCGGCAAAAGCCTCTCAGCTTATACCCTGGCGCGGGCCCTGCAGGCGGCCGGTGCCGTTTACGCCATGCAGCTCGACGTTAACGAATATCACGTGGCGTTCATCACCTACAGCGTGCAAACGGCAACGGATGGCGGCACGCCGATCGTGACGGGGCAGAAGCTGCGCGACGATATGCACGGCTTCGACAGCTTCTTCCTGCGTCCTTGGCCGCTCGATTTTTTCTATCTCCTGCGCCGGCCGAGCCCGTTGGCCAATCCGGTGCGCTTCCCCGCCACGACCACAGAGGCCGCCCGCTCGACAAAAGAGACGGGCATCGTCGCGGGCCTGCCGGGGCAGCTGGCCTTTGCTTCAGACCGCGGTGGCAGTTGGGACCTCTACACCCTGCGGCCCGGCCAACCGGCCACGCTCCGGCGGCTAACGCAGGACCCGGCAGGTGCGCTTTATCCGTCGTGGAAACCGGGCGGGACAGCTCTTGCCTTCACCTCTCGTCGCGGTGGCAACTCGAATATCTACATCATGGACATTCAAACTCTGGCCATCGGCCAGATGACCAGGCTGCCCTCTGAGCAATGGGCGCCGGCATGGTCACCCGGCGGGGTAATCGCCTATCAGTCCGACCGCAACGGCCAATCTGACATCTACCTGGCCAGCCCCGACAGGAGTGGCGAAACACGCCTGACTCAGTGGCAGGGCAACAACGAGGCACCGCACTGGTCACCCGACGGCAAGCAAATAGTCTTTGACTCCGACCTGGACGTGGCACAGCCGGTCCATGCCTCGATCAACGTCTATATCATGAACTCTGACGGCAGCAACCCCCACCGCATCGCCGATCATGGTGAATCGCCTGCCTGGTCTCCGGATGGTAATCGCATCGCCTTCCAGGGTCTGCGCGGCGGCCACTGGCAGATTTGCGTCGTCAATCCGGATGGCAGCGGCTATCGGCAGCTCACGACGGGTGACTACGATGCGCGTTATGCCACATGGTCACCTGACGGCCACTGGCTGGCGTTCGCCGGCGACCGCGACGGGCATTGGGAGCTGTTCGTGATGCCGGTGGATGCGCCACCGCCAGACCTCGCCGGCCTCGACTACCCGCTTCGCCTGACCACGAGCGCCGGCGACAGTTCATACCCGGCATGGGGGCCCTGACCCTGCAACCGCACCCAAGGCCGCGGCGCCACGGAGAGGGCCAAAGTATCGCTTGTGCTATAATTGCTGACATGAAGTGGCCTTCCGCCTGGCTTGCGCGGCTGTTGGGTGGCTCGGGGCAGCAGAGCGTGTCGCTGCTGCACTCGCAGACCAGGCGGGCCACAGATCAGGCCGGGATGAACGGGAAGGCCTCCAGGCCTTACGATCGTAGAAGGCTGCTGAACGCCGCCCACGCAGCCACGTGCAGCCCCCCCAGCGGGGAGCCGTACTCCGGATTCACCACGCAGCGCGCCCGATGGGCAGTCGCTTCGGCGATAGCCCTCGTGCTCGTGTCGGCGCCTGCCGCCCTGGCGGCGAGCACCGCGACCGTCCAGTTCAGTGACGTCACGTTCCAGACCTCGTTCCCGTCCGGCATTTCCTTCCATGCCCACGTGCAAAGCCAGGCGTCGCCCATAGAGGCCGCCTGGTTCGAATGCCAGGTGCCAGGTGACGCGGCCCCATACGGTGTTAACGTCCCGGTGACGCCGGCCCTGCAGCTCGAGTTGAGCTATGCGTGGGACCCTCGCCCTCTACGCCTGCCTCCGGGCGCTACCGTCGCGTGTCATTGGCAGGCCAGCGATGCCAAAGGCAACCTAGCCTCGAGCGACAGTACAACGGTTGACTACGAAGACACGCGCTTCAACTGGGACAGGCTTCTAGACGGCGGCATAGAGGTCTGGTGGCACGACGCACCGGGCAGCCTGGGCTCCGAGGCGCTGGCCATCGCGCGGCAGGCGGCGGCGCGCCAGCAGACGTTCTTCCGAGCCAGCCAGCCGGTATCTGCCCGCATCATGCTCTACGATAGCCAGGCCGAGACCAGCGCCTGGGAGCCGGACTTGCCACCTTTTGTGGCCGCCCAGGCTTTTCCCGCCGCGGGTGTGGCGGTGGTGACGACGCAGCCGGCCGCCATCGAGGAAGCCTGGCTTCGTGCGGCCATCCCGCATGAGATATCTCGACTATACTTCTACCACGCGTCTGCCAACCCGGCATCGCCTGCCCCAGAATGGCTGGCAGAAGGCCTGGCGCTCTACCAGGAGGGGGGCGACCATGCCGACGAGCAACGGCTGCTGCAAGCAGCCGCCTTGGGCCGCCAGCTGCTGCCGCTTTCGGACTTGGCCGGAGAATTCGGGGACGATGAAGGGCGCGTGGCGGTCGGTGACGCAGAGGCCTGGAGCGCGGCCTCTTACCTGCTCCAACGATACGGCGCCGATCGGCTCCTGGCCTTACTGCACGCCTACCGTTCCGGCCAGGCGACGCCACAGGCGTTCGCCTCGGCGATCGGCAGGCCGCCCGCTGCTTTTGAAGATGATTGGCTCGCCTGGATTGGCGTTCCTCTTGCCTGGCGGGCCACGCCCGGCACGCCGGTAGCCGCCGCGCCCGCCCAACCGGCGACCGCTGGTGGCCCGGCCTCATCCGGTGGAGGCGCCGCCCGCTCCTTGCAATATGCGACCCAGCCAACGCCCGCAGCCTCTCCAGCCTCGCCGGTGCCTGCCGAAGGGGCGGCTCCGGCAGGGGCAGCTTCCACAAGGACAGGGCCGACGCCCGCCCTGCCAGGCACAGGGCCGGCTGATACAGGTAGGGCAGGGGCGGGCGAGCACACTCTCGGGAGCCTCGGGCAAACAGCCTTAGCCCTGTTGGGCCTGGCTCTGTTGCTTGGCGTGGCCGCAACCTTGCTGCCCAGGTTTTCGGCTTGCGCGCGACGGCATGCAGATGGGCTCCACGGACCTCCAGGCGGGGGGACAAGATGATCGGGGCCCGCTCCGATTGAGCTCGAGGCCAACACCTATGGAACTGAGCGCTCACGATGAAGCGCTGCTGGCCGGGCACCATGGGCCGGCCACGCGCATGGCCATGACGATCATCACGCGCATGGCCGAGGTGCAGGGTGCCGAACGGCTGCTCGACATCACGGCGGCACATTGCGATAGCACGATCTATATGGGGCCGGCTACCCTGGAATTTGCGAACGCCTCGCGGGACTGGGGGCACGGGTCGTCGTGCCTACGACCTTGAACGTCGGCGGGCTCGACGAAGCGGGTTGGCAGGCCTGGCCGGTGCCGGCTGACTACGCCAGCCTGGCCCATCGCCAGATGCTGGCCTACCAGAGCATGGGCTGCGTCCCCACCTGGACCTGCGCGCCCTATCAGACTGACTACCGTCCCGCGTTTGGCCAACAGATCGCCTGGGGCGAATCGAACGCGATCGTGTTCGCCAATTCGGTGATAGGTGCCCGCACCGAGCGCTACCCGGACCTGCTGGACATCTGTGCCGCGCTGACCGGGCGCGTGCCCGCCATTGGGCTGCACCTGCCGGAGAACCGCCGCGGCCAACTGCTGGTTCACCTGGCCGAAGTGCCGCCCGAGGTTCAGGCTGACGGGGCCTTTTTCCCCGTGCTCGGCTACTTGCTGGGGCGCCTGGCAGGCACTCGTGTGCCGGTGGTAGACAACTTGGAGGTCCGGCCAGGTGAAGATGATCTCAAGGCGCTCGGTGCAGCGGCCGCTTCCTCGGGAGCGGTGGGACTGTTCCACATCGTGGGCGTCACTCCGGAGGCGCCCACCTTGTCGGCGGCCTTCCAGGGCCGCAGCCCGGATCAACGCGCCGATCTGACGATGGACGACCTGCGCGAGGCACGGCGCTCGTTGAGCACAGCCAACGGCGCGGACCTGGACATGATCGTGCTGGGCAGCCCCCATTTTTCGCTCGCCGAGTTTGCACAGCTCGCGCCGCTGCTCAGCGGACAGCGCTGTCACCCAGACGTGGAGTTTCTCGTGACCACCGGCCGCGGCGCGGCTGCCCTCGCCGAGCGGGCAGGATACCTCGCGGTGCTGCGTGATTTCGGAGGGAAGGTCACGCTGGACACCTGCATTCTGGCCACTCCTATGTTGCCTCAGAGCGTGCACGTCCTGATGACCAATTCCGCAAAGTACGCCTATTACAGCCCCGGCTTGCTGCACACCCAGGTTGCCTTCGGCAGCCTGAGCGATTGCGTGCGTTCAGGGGTGGCAGGGCGCGTTACGATCGACGACGCGCTGTGGCGGAGGACGTAGCAGATGTCGGACATGAGCGGAGAGCGGCCCAGGCTGATCACGGGGCGCGTGCTGGTTGCCGGCCACGCACGCGGGACCATCCTGGCAAGCAACGAGCCGTTGAGCTTCTGGGGTGGGTTCGATTACCAGACGGGCCTGATCATCGACGCCCGGCATGAACTGGCCGGGCAGAGCGCGGCCGGACGTATACTGGCCCTGCCTTTTGCACGTGGCTCGAGCACAACCACCGCCGTGATGCTCGAAGCTATCAGGGCCCGCACGGGGCCAGGTGCTGTCCTAACCACGGGCGCCGACCACTTTCTGGCCCTGGCCTCAATCGTCGCGGCCGAGATGTATGGCCGGGCCATTCCGGTCATCGCGTTGACGGCCGAGGACTTCTGCGCTCTGGCCACCGGCGAGTGGGCCGAAGTGCGCGAAGATGGCAGCGTGCTGATTTCGTCTCTTGAACAGAGAGACGGTGAACAAGGATTCATGGGGAAGGCTGACACCTGAGCAGGCCATGCCGAGCCTGGGAGGGCACATACCGCGGGGCGGGTCGAAGGTTGGCCCTCGTGGCCTTGGCTCCCCTC
>CAWEHT010000227.1:0-24846 GCA_963808455.1 uncultured Chloroflexia bacterium
CAGCGGCTCAGCGTCTTGATTAGGTTAATGTCTTGCTGGGAATAGCGCCGATGTCCGTTCGCAGCCCGTCCAACCGGCATAAACAAGCCAATCCGTTCGTAGTATCGCAGCGTGTGAACGGTTAGCCCTGTCTTCTCTGCCGCTTCCTGAATGGTGAAACCTGTTTGTATTGTGTCCATGTTTGATAGTCTACATCTTCGAGTCGACTCTAAGTCAAGGGGGGTTGTCGCTGGCCGCACAAATTGGCGATGGAAGGCCGGGACCAGGGGCGGGGTCAGCCGCCGATTAGCCCAGCCCAAGACAAGCCAATAGCTGCCAAAGACCCCGGCCCGTTGCACCGCGTCAAGGGCCGAATTCCTTGGACAGCGGAAAGCCGGACAGTCTGGAGGGCGAGGGTCTCCACCTCGCCACCATTTTATCTTGGGCCGGAATGCCCTGATCACGGCCAGCGTGCAAGCATGACCCCGTCGGGATAAGGCAACCGTGCCCCGTGGACACAGACCCGGCTTTGACAACCGCCGGCGGGTCATGTTGTAATTCGTTCAGGAGGCTTATGTGCAATGAACGACGGAACCTTGGCTGAGCCCGGGTGGTCCTACCGGCAAATCGAGGTCAACGGTCTTTCCATCCACGTCGTGGAGGGAGGAACGCGCGGAAAGCGTGCGATCATGTTCCTGCACGGCTGGCCGGAGTGTTGGGCCGCGTTCGAGCAAGTCATGCTGGCCATGAGCGGGGATGCGCACGTCGTCGCGCTGGACCTGCCTGGGATCGGGGGCTCGAGCCCTGCACCATCCAGCAACGACAAGCGCACGCTGGCCCGCATCGTGCACGGCGTGATCGACGGGTTGGGGCTCGAAGGCGTGACCCTGGTGGGGCATGACATCGGAGGCCAGATCGTCTACGCCTGTCTTCGCGAGTTTCCCGCTGCGCTGCGGCGCGCGGTGATCATGGATGTCGCGATCCCTGGCGTGGAGCCCTGGGACGAAGTAAAGCGCAACCCTTACATCTGGCACTTCGCCTTCCATGCCGTCCCTGGTTTGCCCGAGCTGCTGGTTGCCGGCAAGGAAGCGGCGTACTTTGCGTTCTTCTACGAGGCCATCTCTGCCAGCCTGGGCGCGATCGGGAAACCTGCCCGCGAGCGCCATGTCGGGGCATATCTGCGACCGGAAGCGCTTCACACCGGGTTCGAGTGGTACCGCGCCTTCCCACAAGACGAGCGAGACAACCTCGCCGTGGCGAACGACCCGGTGCGCCTGCCCGTGCTCTACCTGCGCGGCGACCACGAACCGGGCTCGTTGCAGGTCTACCTGGCAGGGCTGCGCGCCGCCGGGCTGCAGGGAGTCCAGGGGCACTTGATTCAAGGGAGCGGCCACTTCGCTCCGGAAGAGCAGCCCGCGCAGGTTGCGGCCCTGCTCGCGCGCGTTCCTGGAATCTTGAGAGTGCAATCTGCCGGCTTCGCCCGGCGCGAGGAGCGCCTTCAAGCGCCCTGCCGCTATTTCGCGCTCGTCGCTGCCATCGGCAGGGCGGCCCTGCCGTCGGCGGCGGGCGGGCCGGAGGACAGCTGGACAGGCAGGCGGTCGCCGGTGTCCGGGTCGTAGAGCCCCACATACAGGTGGGCGACCTGCTCGCCCGCCGGGAGCTGCAGCGCGAGCCGGTCGAGCACGCACTCGCCGGGGCGCCAGAGCGTCGCCGGAATGCCACCGGCAGCCAGTGCGGCGTCTGACTGGGCGAGGATTGCATGTGCAGCGTCCGTGGCGTGCACGAAGCGTTTCAAAGGGGCTTGAACCGCGTTCGCCCCCGCTCGCCAAAACAAGGTCAGCGTGATCTGCTGCCCGCTCTGCGCCAGGTCATAGCCTGCCAGGGGAGACCCGGCCCGCCCAGTCGGCAAGGAACGGATGCTGCGGCGGGTTGGGGGAAAGCCATCGGCACGGGCATGTTGGTCAGCTGGGCCGGCCCGATCTGCGCGCACCCCAACGTGATTGGCACCCCACCTTGCCCGGCCGCGGGGTGGCCGCCGGAGGGCTGGGCGATGCTCTCTTCGGCGCAGATTCTCGACCTCGGCCTCGACCGTTCCGCTGATCGGGCTCCCCGGCAGCAGGCGATGGGCCAGCCGGAACACCTGCCCGGCCGGCCAGACGGCGGGCAGCGTATCGGTGGGCGTGATCACCTGTTCCCACAGGGTGGCGCCGTTGCTCGCACGCCCCGCCACGCGAAACGCGAGGCCGGCCGTCGCGACGGGCCGGGTTGCCTGCCAGGAAAGGTGGACCTGGGCAGGGATGCCGGCCATGAGGCCGGTCAGGGGCTCCCATGCGCCGAGCGGGCGCAGCGCCGTGGGGCCTGGCCCACCGGTCGACACGGGCCAGGGTGGCGCGGGCGCCGTCGCGCCGGCGACGCGGGCGCCGAGCTGTGCCGTGGCCGCGACAGGCGCCGCGGCGATGGTCCGGCCATCCGAGATCTGGCTCAGGGCTCCCTGCTCGTCGTCGTAGATGGCCAGGCGCACGCTGTAGGCCCCCGGCGGCAGGTCGCCCGGCAGCGGCAGGCGGCTGTCCTCGACCAGGAGCTGGCCCGGCTGCCAGGTCGTGAAGGGGAAACTCGTGATGAGGTCTGCCTGCGACCACTTGTAGCCCGTGTCGTCTGTCAGCGTCAGGGAGAACTTGGGCTTCGCCGGCAGGTAGCCCGGCTGCGCTGCGTGTGGCCACGCGGCGAGGACTGTCCAGGCCGTGACCAGCTCGGCATAGGCCCCGCGGTCGCGCACGGCGGCCGAATCCAGGCGCAAGGCGTTGCCGTAGGTGACCGGCTGGGCCGGCGGGCGAGCCCCTGCGCTCTGTAAGGCGGCACGCAGGTCGCCGGCGTCGACGCGGTAGCCTTTCAGCAGGGCATAGCTGCCGTAGGGAGCCGGGACCGAGAAGACGTCGCGCACGGCGCCTGGCAGGGCTGCCAGGCCGGCGGGCATGCCGAGGTTGGCCGGCTCCAGGTAGAGCGCTGTGCCGTCTGGCGGCAAAGGCGGCGTGGCGGGCGCCTCGAACCATTTTACATCCGTGCGGCGCGGCTCGGTAGAAGCCGAATGTGGCGCTGTCCAGGTCGCGGAGTCGGTCGGTGCCTATGAACAAGCCTTCGCTTGCGGGCTCGGCGCCCACGAGGGCCGCGGCCGCCCGGAAGTCGGCATTGTAGATCCGCTGCGTCGGCTCTGCCTGGGCCCAGGTGTGGAAATAGGCCGTGAAGCCATTGGCCACGTGCCACGCCAGGAGCCCGGCCAGCACCACGGCTGCGACCGCGCAGCCGCGGGCCCCATGCAGGCGCAGGGCGGGCGACGCGGCGCCGCTGGGCCGGTCGTCCGCAGCGCGAGGCTGCTCCCACGAAGTGCGAGCCGGGCCGGAGGGGAATGGTGCGCCTGCGGGCTCCGCGCTCGCTCCGTGCTCCCTGGCCGCGTGGCCTGGAGCCCTCGAGGACCGGCGCAAGGCGCGGCGTCAGGGCGCTGTACCCGGCCGGCACGGCCCACAGCCCGCGCCCGACGAGGATGAAGAGCAGCGGCAAGGCGCAGATGGAGCGCATATAGAGCGCATCGGCCCCGGTGAGAAGGCTGGGCAGCAGCCCCATCCCGAGCCCGGCCAGCAACACGAAATCGTGTGTGTCGCCGGCGCGAGCCAGGGTGAGGACCAGCCCGATGATGAGGCAGACTGCCCAGACCGGCCCCAGCGCAGGGCGGCCCGGCACGTTGTATTGATAGGGCAGGGCAGAGGACCCGGTCCAAAGGACCCCGCGCAGGGTGTCCCAGAAATTGGCAAGAAATGGCCCGGCGTTGCCATGCGCGATGTGGCCGAGCGCACCGCTGAGCTGGCCGAGCCTGCCGTCCGCTGTGGCTCCCTGGCCGCGCAGGTAAAGCAGCAGCGGGCCGCTGACCACGACGGTGGCGCCGAACGAGAGGAACAGCCCCAGCAGGTCCTTGCCATGGCGACGCGAGCGATCGCGGGCGAGCAGGTAAATCAGCAGCAGGGGCGGCAGCGCGTAAAGGGCGCGGGCGGCCAGGTAGGTGTAGTTAGCGATGCCGCCCACCACGCCGCTCAGGGCCAGGAGCGGCCACGAGCGCCGGGCCAGGCCACGATCGATGAGGTAAAGCATCGCGGTGGCGAGCGGCAGGAGCGCGATGGATTCTACCCCCAGGCGGGCCGCCAGCAAGAACCAGAACGAGCCCGCCATCAGGGCGGCCAGGAACAGCGTGGCGGCCGGGGGCACATAGCGCCTTGCCAGCGCGAGCGTCGTGGCGAGCGCCAGCATGCCCCAGGCCACCGCGGTGAAATGCAGGCTCCAAACCCAGTGGCTACCGGTCAGGCGGAAGATGCCGGCGGCCGAGTACATGAAGAGAGGGCCGCGCCCGAAGTTGTCCGGGAAATAGATGGGATAGTGGCCGCCGAGCACCTGCATGGCGTCGAGCGTGCTGAACGTCTGGTCGTGCTGAAAGCCCGGCGGGACCTCATTGAGCCGAAAGAGGAGGACGCCCCAGGCTGCCAGCATGAGCGCGAGGCTGCCGGTGCGTTCCACGAATCTGGGCCGGCCGTGCGCCAAGGCAGTTTCTCTCCTTTGGGAGGATGGTGGCGGCCGTCGGGTGGGGGCTCGGCCCCGGTTCTTTGCCCGTGCCCCTCGGGCGACCGGTGGCATCTTAGCACTCCAGGGGGGAATACGCCAGTTCGAGCCTTCGGCGGGGCCCGTGCCAAGGCACGCTTGGGCCAATTTCGTGCTTCAACCTGGCCCTCCAGGCGCAAAAAGGCCACAGAATATTTCCCAAATGTCAGCGAGATTCCTTTGACTTCGATGAGATGATATGATAGTATTGATTTCGGCTAGGTTGTTCGGAGCACGCCCTCCCGATTGGTCGCCTTCCGTTATGGGGTCCTGTTAGTTGGTTGTGGCATCCGAGGCAAGCTAAGCAGCAGGAGGCCGGAGTCTTTTACGTTTGGAATGCGGACCCATGGTCTCGATTCTAGTCAATCTGTCAGTTGGAAACGGTGAACAGGGCCCTCGGACGAGGGACGATCTACACAATCAGGAGCAGAGATGAGTACCAGGCTATATGTCGGCAATCTTTCGTATGACACGACCGAGCAGGAGTTGCAGGAGTTGTTTGCACAGGCTGGGTCGGTCCAGGATGTTTCCTTGCCAACCGACCGCAACACCGGGCGCATCCGCGGTTTTGGGTTCATTCAGATGGGTTCGGACGATGATGCGCAGGAGGCGATCCGCCGCTTCAACGGTTTCGTGCTGCGCGATCGCCAGCTGACCGTAAACGAGGCTCGCCCGCGTGAGGAGCGCAGTGGCGGCGGCGGTGGCTATGGTGGTGGCGGTGGCGGTTACGGCGGTGGGGGCGGTGGCTACGGTGGCGGCGGTGGTGGCTATGGCGGTGGCGGCCGGAGTGGCGGCCGGAGCGGCGGCTATGGCGGTGGTAGTCGCGGCGGCGCGGTGGCGGCCGAGACTTTTCCTCCCGCTGGTAGGTCCTTGAGGTAAACGAACGAGGGCATAGGGCCCGATATACAGGTCCTATGCCCTTGCTATTTTACAAGGGCCTGTACCACGCGGTGTGCGTGACGATCGAGCACAGGAAAACGATGAAGAGCACGGCGATGATCAGCCCGCAGCCGCAACCGCTGCACGAGCAGCCGCGGCCGAAGCCGAACCGGCTTTCCAGCCACCCAAACAGCGCATCGAGCATGAACATCTCGAGCAGCCCTTGCAAACAGCCCTGGCGGCGATACCACATTTGATCCTCCGTCGTGTAGCGTAAGGAACAGGCATTATACCCCGTTCCTGTTCCATCGCTACTCTACGTGGCTCCGGCCAAATAGTTGCGGCATGCGTCCCCCGATGCAACGATGGCCCATCTGGGTGGTAGAATACCCCAGGAGAGGTTCATGGTGGCTCACTTCGATGCGGGCTCCGTCAGGCCGGCGGTCTCGGATGGCTCGGTCAACGCGCGCCGGCCGATCGATAGCGAGCCGGCGTACCGCCGGCGCATCATGGCCTGGGCGTGGTACGATTGGGCCGACCATGCCTATATCACCGCGACCGCCTCGACCTTCTTCCCGCCCTATTTCGTGGCCATTGCCGCCCCCGCGCTCCTTGCCGCAGGGCAGGCCGATAGCCCGGGCGCGCGAGCGCTGGCCCGCGACGCCGCCTCCAACCTCTTCGCCTTCACGGTGGCTTTGGCCTTGTTCTGCTCGGCGATCCTGGCACCCATCCTGGGCGCTCTTGCCGACATCACCGGCCGGCGGAAGCGTTTCCTGATCCTGGCGACCGCCGCGGGCGCCTCGTTTGCCGGGCTCATGTTCATCCTTACCACAGGCATGTGGCTCGTAGCGCTGGCGCTCTATTTCTTCACGCAGGTGGCGCTCAACATCGCCCTGGGGTTCAACAGCAGCTTGCTGCCCCACCTGGCGCGACGCGAGGATTTGGGCCGCGTCTCCAGCCTCGGCTATGCCATGGGCTATGTGGGCGGGGGCATCCTGCTGGCGCTCGACACGGCGTTGTACCTGGCTTCCGGGCGGTTGGGCATCAGCAGCGGCCTGGCGGTGCGGATCGCCTTCGCGAGCGCGGCCCTCTGGTGGCTTGCGTTCACGATCCCTCTGGCGCGACGCGTGCCCGAGCCGGCGGCCACGCCCTTGCTGCACGGCAGCCGCAAGCCGCTCCCCGACGCCATGGCGCGGCTGGGCCACACCTGGCGCGACCTGCGGCGCTATCGCGAACTGTTCAAGATGCTCGTCGCCTTCTGGCTCTACAGCGAAGGCATAGGCGCCATCATCCTGCTGGCCACTGCTTATGGCGCCGCGCTCGGTCTGAGCACCGGCGTGCTCATCGAAACCCTCCTGATGACGCAGTTCGTGGCATTTCCCTACACGCTCATCTATGGACGCATCCCGGACCCGGCCAGCCGGTGGCGCGGTGCGTACGTCTTCCTGCTGTTGTGGACGGCGCTCACCCTGCCCCTGGCCGGCATTTTCATGCATCTTCGCGGCGACCTCACGGTTCCCACGGCGTTGCTACTGATCGGCGCCGACCAGGCCCTGGGGGTCATTCTGGCAGGGCGTGCGGGGCGCCGGCTCCTGGCGGGCTTCGCGGGGCGCCTCGACGCGAAGCGCGCGGTGATCCTTGGCCTGGGCATCTATGCCATCGTGCCCGTCTGGGGCTTTTTCCTGCGGGGCCCCGCCGAGTTCTTCATGATCGGCTGGTTGGTCGGCACGGTGCAGGGCGGGACGCAGGCGCTCAGCCGGGCCATCTACGCCGACCTGGCACCGGCAAGCAAGTCTGGCGAGTTCTTTGGGCTATACGGCCTGAGCGAGAAGTTCGCCGGCATCCTCGGGCCGCTGCTTTACGGGGTCGTGGGCCAGATCACGCACGACCCGCGCGCCAGCCTGCTGTCGGTCGCCGTCTTCTTCCTGGCCGGCATCCTGTTTCTATGGCGTGTGGACGAGCGGCTGGGCACCCGAATCGTGCTCGCAGAGAACGCGGAGATCGAGATAGCCCTGGCCGCCGACTGATCGAGAACTGAGGAGGCTCACCAATGCGGTTGCTAAGCTTTTGTGCGAACGGCAGGTTGCACCTCGGGGTGATGACCCCGGCGGGGATCGTTGACGTCGCCGCGGCGCAGTCGGCGCGGGGCGTGCCCCCAGGCCAGCCGAGTGCGCCAGAGACCATGGAAGAACTGTTGGGCGGCGGCAGGCAGGCATTGGAAGCCCTGGCCACGGTCGCCGGGTGGGCGGCTGCCGCCGGGCCCGATCATCCCTGGCTGCTGGCCGAGGACGGCCTGCGGTTCGGGCCTTGCGTCCCGCGGCCGGGCAAGCTGTTCCTCGTCGGGCGCAACTACCGCCGCCACGCTGCCGAAACGGGGGGCCACACCAGCGATACGCCGGAGCTGTTTGGCAAGTTCGCGAACGCCCTGGCGGGCCACCGCGAGCATGTCCCGCTGCCACCAACGGCTGAGCGCTACGACTATGAGGCCGAACTGGCCGTCGTGATCGGGCTGCGGGCGCGCTTCGTGAGCGAAGCCCAGGCGCTCTCTCACGTCCTTGGCTATTGCAACGCCAACGACCTGAGCGCGCGGCGACCTGCAGTTTCGCACCAGCCAGTGGCTGCTCGGCAAGTCGCTCGACAAGTTCCTGCCCCTCGGCCCTTACATCGTTACGGGCGATGAGGTGGGCGAGCCGCAGGCGTTACGCATCCGCTGCTGGCTGAACGGCGAGCTGCGCCAGGATGCCAGCACGGCCGATATGGTCTTCGGCGTGGCGCACCTGATAAGTTATATCAGCCAGTATCTGGCGTTGGAACCAGGCGACGTCATCTGCACCGGCACACCGGAGGGCGTCATCGCCGGCCGCGCCGACAAGGTATGGCTCAAGCCGGGTGACGAGATCGTGGTGGAGGTAGATAAGCTCGGTCGCCTGACCAACACCCTGGTTGCCGGTGAGGGTCAGGCCTTGTCGTAGGCCAACAGGATCACGCCCATTTCTTGAGTGCCTCCTGAATTGGGAAACAGGATCTGGGAAGAAAACCGTATCCTGAAATGTACTGGCTCCTTGAGTATAAGCACCTTGCTCGCCGTGGAAAGGAGAAGAACGTACAGTTCAGCCGCAGCAGATGGCACTGCCGGCCTCGCGTGCCCGGCTGTTGATCATCGCGCGCCATGATTAACATCATGGACGCTGAACGCGTGGCCGTCCTATAGTAGAAGGTGCGCTGTCGGATTTTTCGCCAGGTTCCGATGGGACGCGGTCTTGGCGTCGCCCAAGCCAGGTTGTCGAGCCCCGGCAACAGGTCCCAACGCCTGGCACCAACCGAGGAGGTTCTTTCGTGGATCAGATCGATGCGATTTTCAACTCCGTTCTTGAGGGCCAGGCGTCTGCCGCGCAGGCTGGCGTCAACGCGGCCCTGGCCGCCGGCGTGCCGGCGGAGACCATCTTGAAGGACGGCCTGATCGCCGCAATGACTGAGGTCGGCCGGCTCTTCGAGGAGAACGAGTACTTTGTGCCCGAGATGCTGGTGGCGGCCCGTGCCATGCAGTCGGGTCTGGCGCTCCTCAAGCCGCTCCTGGCGGCCGGCGGCACCACGCCCGGCGGGCGCGTGGTGATCGGCACCGTCAAGGGGGACCTGCACGATATCGGCAAGAACCTAGTGGGCATGATGCTGGAAGGGGCTGGGTTCGAGGTGGTGGACCTGGGCACGGACGTGTCGGCCGAGAAGTTCGTCACGGCGGTGAAGCAGCACGGGGCGCAGGTGATCGGCATGTCGGCATTGTTGACGACCACGATGCCCGGAATGGCGACGACGATCAAGGCGCTGGAAGAAGCCGGGCTGCGCGGCCAGGTCAAGGTTATGATCGGGGGCGCGCCCCTCACGGACGAGTTTGCCAAGCGGATTGGCGCGGACGGCTACAGCCCGGACGCGAGCGCGGCCGTCAGGCTGGCCAAGTCGCTTACTGGCATGAACTGAGAGCCAAGGAGTAGGGAGTAAATGCTACTCCCTACTCCCTATCCCCTACTTCCCTCGCCATAACCTTGCGGCGGCAGCCGCACAGCGGTCCCGCACCTCGGCTTCGTTCGCGCCAAGCGCCACGCCATCTCGCACGCGCACCTGCCCTGCTACCAGCACGGCGCGCACGTGGGTGCGATTGCGATACAGGAGCAACTGGTCGTACAGGTTGTCAACGGTGGGCGGGGTAGGAAACGCGCCGTCGATCAATTGGAGATCCGCCTGCCAGCCTGGGGCCAGCCGCCCCACGTTCCCCAACCCCAGGGCTCTCGCACCGCCCTCGGTCGCCAGGTACCACACCAGGTTGGCCGGCATGGTCCGTGGGTCCTGCCGGGCTGCCTTGTGGATCAGGAATGCGCCGCGCATCACCTCGTAGAAGTCGTTGATGTAACCGTCGCTGCCCAGCCCGAGCTGCACGCCCGCGGCTGCCAGGTCCGGCGCCGGCGCGATCCCGCCCCCCACCTCGCAATTGGACAATGGCATGTGGCTGCTGTGCGCCCCGCGCGGCAAGCAGGGCCACCTCGGACGCATCGAGCTGCACGCACTGGGAGAGCAACAGGTTGGGCGCCAGCACCCCCAGGTGATCATAGTAAGCGACGGGCCGCATCCCGAACTCGCGCTGCGCATAGGTGGGCTCGTAGGTGCCTTCGGAGCAGTGGGCGTGGACCAACGCCCTTTCCTCGGCCGCGAGGCCGCAGGCTTGCTGAATGAAAGCGGCCGAGCAGGTGAAAGTGGTATGAAAGCACATCATCCCCGACAACAACCCACCGGCCTTACGACACTCCTGGATGAAGAGCAGGTTCTCGCGCAGCCCCAGCTGCCCATTGTCCCGGCTGACGCGCTCGGTTGCCTCGAAGGAGAGGATTGCCCTCAGCCCGCGCGCCCGCACCACCCCGGCCTGGGCGGCCAGGCAACCAGGCAGGCTGTTTGGTCCCTCGAGGCAGTCATAGAAGGTGGTGGTGCCGCCGTGCAGCATCTCGAGGCAGCCATAGTCGGTGGCCGCGCAGATCATCTCGTGGTCGAGCCTGTCCTCGACCAACGGCCACCAGAAATCCGTGAGGAAAGGCCAGAAGCCGGATGGCGCCTGGGCCAGCGGTATGCCGTGCGCGAGCACGCCGTAAAGGTGGGTGTGGCTGTTGACGAAACCCGGCGCCAGCACCTGCCCGCCTGCACGCCAAACCTCGTCTTCCGCGTGAGCTGCCAACAGCGCCGCGTGCGGGGCGCAGGCCGCGATCTCGCTTCCCAGAACGCGCACGCCCCAGCCAGGCCGGGGTGGCTGCCCCGGCTGATCGATCACGAAGTCAGGTAGAATCAGCAGCCCTCTGTCAGGCATTTTCCCTCCTATGGCTTCAGGTCACTTCGTGGGCGTGTCGGCCAGCGCGGCCTTGACGGCCGCATAGGCATCGACGATGCCATAGCCCACGTCGTCGTTTGGCCTGCCGCCGTGAACCGCGCACGCGTCGAATGTCCCCGTGTAAGGGCGGGCCGTCTGGATGAGGATCTGGGTGGTACGATCGACATCGCCGGCGAGTTTCGGCTGGGCGGACCACATCAGCGCGACCACGCCGGCCACGTGCGGGCCTGCCATCGACGTGCCCGACTCGACGGCGTAGCTGCCTCCGGGGAAGGCCGAGAGCACGGCGACCCCCGGCGCGACGATGTCGGGCTTGGTGCGCTGGCCGCTGCTACGGACTACCGGCCCGCGGCTGCTGAAATCCGCCAGGAGCCCCGCACGGTCGATGGCTCCGACCGTGACGACATTGGAGTACACCGCCAGCGGGTCGGTTACCGTGGCGCAGGCAGACCCTGCGTTGCCCGCCGACGCGACCACGAAGATGCCTGCGGCGTGCAGGGCGGCCGCGGCCGGTGCCAACGTGCGCTCATCGCAGCCCTCGATGGGCGGACAACCCCAGGAATTGTTGAGCACGTCGGCCGCCCGCCGCGGATCCCCGTCACGGAAGGGGTCACCGCCCTGCGGATAGGGGGCGAGCATGAATTGCATGCAGGTCAGATACCAGGCGGGGTTTCCCAGGTTGCGCCCCAGGTTGACACATCCTACCCACTGAGCGCCCGGTGCGACGCCGATGCCGCCGCTACCTAGGGCTGTGCCCAACGTGTGCGTGCCGTGGCCGTTGATATCCGTCGGAGACCTGGTGCCGAACCATGGGTCCAGCCAGTTGTAGTCGTCATGCCCGCCGAGCCCGCGGTATTCGGCACGCAGCGCCGGGTGATTCCCCTGCACTCCGCTGTCGGATTGCCCGATGGTGATCCCGCGTCCCGTAACCCCCAGCTGGCTCCAAACCTTGTCGGCGCCGATGGCGACGATATTCCAGGCCGGCCCGGCGGGGGCAGCGGCGTCGCCCGTGTTGGCCGGCGGCAGGGCCGGCAAGGGGCGAAGATACTGGCTGTCGTCGATGCGATCCACCTCCGGCTGCGCGGCGAGGTAAGAGCGCAGGAGCGGGTCGCCGTTGACCTCCATCCCGTTGACCAGGTAGAAGGGCCGATAGTGCACGCCGCGCTGGTCGAGAATTGACCGCAAGCGCGCCTGGGTTTGCAGGGCGTGGTCAACCAGGGTGGTGTAAACGTACTCACGTCGGCTATCTCGATCCTCGATCCCCGATGCAGCCTGCAGGTCGGCCTGATCACGCAGGATCACGAAGAAACGATTGCCATAAAAGCCCGGATGCCCTGCCTCGACGTAGAGGAGCCCGACGGCGGCCCAAAGGATCAGGGCCGCGAGCCCGCATCCGGCCACGTAGGGCGCGAGGCGCCCCGCGACGCGGTCCTGGGTCGCGGCCCGCAGGGCCCAGGCGAGCAAGCCCGCCACGACAGCCAGGGCGACCATGAGCTCGGCAGCGCGGAGGGCCCAGGTCAAAATGTCGCCCGGCCCCAGAAAGAGTGAAAGCTGGGTTGGGCTCCAAAACATGGAGAGGGCCGCCGTGACGATGGCCACGAGGCCTGCGGCGGGCCACATTGCTGCCCTACCGCGGCTGGCGCTGCGTTGGGGATCCGGGGGCGCCGTGGCCGCGAGGCCCCTCAGCATCAGCTCCCCGATGGCAACGATAGATAGTCCCAGGGGCGGGAGGACGATGAGCAGCAGGAGCTGGCTGCCGCGGAAGCCGAAGGCGCCTGCCAGCACGAAGAGCGTCGTTCCCGTGCCGAAAATCGCCAGGGTGCGCTCGTTCCGGCTCAGCCGGCCCTGCTGCGACGCAGCGGCAAATAGCGGGCGAAGCAGCCAGCCGGCGACCAGTTGACCGGCAAGCAGCCCGAACCCCAGCCCATCCGCCAATCCCAGGGCGGCGTCCCAAGGGGAGCCCAAGGCCCCCCAAAGGAGCGCCGGCCACGCCACCAGAGCACCCAACGCCAGGGCCAGAGGCAACGCCTGAAATCCCGTTGCGGTCCTATGCGAGCGGTCGGAGCGGCGGGCCGCAGCCAGGACCGCAGCGCAGGCCAGGCTAAGCAGGGCATCGGCCAGCATTGCCGGCTGGGTTTGCACTGCGCCGAACAGCCTCGCCGCGCCCAGCACCACCGCGAAGCCGGCGGCGACGACCCAGGCCAGGAAGATATCCTTGATAGGGCGGCGGTGAACTAGGGCCGCTGCCGGCCCAACGGCCAGCAGGATCAAGCCGGCGTAGCCGCAGGTTACCAGGAACCAGGTGCTGCCGGGCAGGCCGGACCCCGAGTCCATGGCCAGGTTGTCATAAAACCAGGGCACGAGCTGTGTGCCCAGGGCGACGACCAGCACCCATCCCGCCGCGCCGAGCAGCAACAAGTAGGCCAGGCAACCCTGCCGGCGCGCCGGCGCCGGAGCGGTCGAGCCGCCGGTGGCGACGGTCACGAGCGGGCGCCCGGCACGAACTGCCCCCCGCCGCTGGCCCCGACAAACCGGCCGTCGCGATAGATGACCTGGCCACGCCGCAGCGTGACGGTCGGGTAGCCTTTGAGGCGGCGTCCCTCGTAGGGCGTGTAGTCAACGTGCTCGTGCAAAAAGGCGTGCCCCACCACGAGCTCTGCGTCAGGATCAAAGATCACGATGTCTGCATCGCTCCCCGGCTGCAGGCTGCCTTTGCGCGGGTAAAGCCCGAAAAGTCGCGCCGGTGCGGTGCAGCAGGCCTCGACCCACCTCGCGAGCGACAAACGGCCCTCGCCCACGCCGTAAGTGTACATGAGGGCCAGGCGCGCCTCGATGCCCGGGAGGCCGTTGGGGATGGCGGTGAAATCATCCCGGCCAAGGCTCTTTTCTCCCTCGAAGAAGAACGGGCAATGGTCGGTCCCCACCGTGCTCAGGTCACCCGAGGCCAACCTTTGCCACAGCTCGGCGTTGTCGCCGGAGAAGCGCAAGGGTGGAGAGCAGACGAATTTGGCCCCCTCGAAGCCCGGACGGTCGTACTCGTCGGCCGTCAGCAGCAGGTACTGTGGGCAGGTTTCACCCCAGGCGGCCTGCCCGCGGGCACGGGCATCCGCCACGAGCCGGGCAGCCCTCGCGGTGGAAATGTGCACCACATACAGGGGACAGCCTGTGATCTCCGCCAGGGCAAGCGCCTGCCCGACGGCTTCTGCCTCGAGGGCGGCCGGCCGCGCCAGGGGGTGAACCCGCGGGGCAGTCTGTCCATCGGCGAGGAGCTTCCGTTGCAGATAGGTAATGCCGGCATCGTTCTCGGCATGGACCATCAGCAGCCCTCCCGCCGCCCCGACCGAGTCCGCGGCGGCCAGGAGTCCCCCATCGTCGAGCCGCAAGCCTTCGTACGTCAGGTAAGTCTTGAAGGAGGGGCAGCCGGCGGCGAGCACGTCAGGTACCTCGGCAAGGGTCGCGACGCCCGGCCGGTCGCTCCCTTCCGCCGGCCGGATCGTCATGTGGAGGCCGAAGTCAATTACGGCCTGGCCTTCAGCCTCGGCCCGCCGCGCCGCCAGGGCCTCCAGCATGGGCTCCGCGGGCCCAGGCTCCACGAAATCGATCACCGTCGTCGTGCCCCCGCAGGCGGCCGCGATCGTGCCGGAGGCCCAATCGTCGCTCGACCGCAGGTTGCCGGCCGGCATCGCCAGATGGACGTGCGGGTTGACGGCGCCAGGCAGAACCAGCTTGCCGGCTGCGTCGATGACCTCATGCCCGGCCAGCCCGGGTCCTACCGCGGCGACGCGGCCGCCTTCGATCCCGACGTCGGCGATCGCTGCCCCGGCCTTGCCGATCACCATCCCACCGCGAACCACCGTGTCGTACATGTCAGCCCTCACTGTCCGGCGCAGTACGCCAGCGGGAACAGCGCGTAGAACTCGGCTGCCTTACGCAGCTTGGTGAGGTTCACCTGGTCGAGAGCGGTGTGCACGTACTTTTCCTCCTGCGGTCCGTAGCCGAGGGTGGGGATGCCGGCCGTTCCGGCGCAGTAGGCGGCGTCGGTCGAGAAGTGCCAGATGCCCACCGGCAGCGGCTGGCCTCCCCAGAGAGCCGCGCCCGTCGCCTGGCCGGCCGCGATCAACGGGTGTGTCTCGGGGAGCAGCCAGCCCGGATAGAAGCTGGGGCCGTCGAGCCGCAGCCCGGTGTGCGTCAACACCGGCTGCACCGGGACGCGCGCCGTGCCGCCCAGCGGCTCGACCACCGCTCTGACGCCGGCCAACACGCTCTCCTGCGTTTCGCCCGGCACCAGGCGCCGATCGAGGGCGATCTCGCACCAGGCTGGCACGGAATTCGGCGTGCGTGGCCCTTCGATGAGGGTTACTACCTGGTTGCCCTGTCCGAACACCGGATCGGCCGGCAACCCCGGGTTCATCGCTTCCAGGGCGCTGATCACCGGAAGCATCTTCAGCAAGGCGCTCGCGCCCAGTTGCGGCTGGCTGGCGTGCGCTGCCACGCCCTCGGTCCGCACCCGCACCTCGCAGCGACCGCGTTGGCCGCGCCGCAGGGTCAGATCGGTGGCCTCGGCGATGAGGACGGCCTCCGGGCGCAACCCGTCGCGTTCGACCAGCGACCGCAGCGCGAAGCCTTCCGCGTCTTCCTCGAGAGTCGCTCCCATCACGATCAGGCTAAATTCATTCTGCGGCAGGTCAAGGGCCTTGTAGACCGCCGCGCCGTACACGATGGCGGCGACGCCGGCCTTGCAATCCGAGGCCCCCAACCCGAAAAGCGTGTCCCCTTCGACGGCCGGCTCGAGGGGCGGGTGAGGCCAGCCGTGCTCGCCGGCAACCTCGTTGGTGTCGAGGTGCGCGTTGTAAAGGATCACGCGCGGGCCATGCCCGATCCTGCCCAGGGCGTTGCCGGCAGAATCCTGCCACACCTCGTCGCAGCCGATGGCCCGCAATTCGGACAGCGTCCGTTGTACGGCTTGCGTTTCCTGGCCTGTGTAGCTGCGTATCGCTATCAGATCTGCCAGGAAGCGCATCTGCCGGGCCTTGTATTCTGCTGCTAGGGCGCGCACCCGCGGCGCCACTCTCTGCCACTCTTCCGCTTGCACGCTTCACCCCTCAATCGAATTGCGGCCTTGCTCTCATATGCCGCCAAGCCATGGTAGTCCACTATTATCATGGCGCAAAACGCGAAAAATCACAAACGCACTGTAGAAGCAAACACTTGACAAAGGCGGGCGGTTGGATACGATGACCCCAAATGAGTCCTGGCTCCCGCTTGGATGCGAGGCTGAAGGAAAGGGTGCATGAACGAACTTCCGGCTGACATATCGTCAACGCTGATGTCGGCAGCAGCCGACCTGATGGAGGTGGAAGGCGTCACGGTCGGTGAGGTCGAACCGAAGCTGCCGCCAGCGCGGCGCCCCGCGCGCCAGAGTTTCTGGGGCGGGGGCGGGGGCGCCGCCGCCGTGCCGAGCGACATACCGCTCCCGCGCAACACCGTGCGGCTCCGCGGCCGCTTGCTCGTGCCGCCCGACCAGGCCTACAGCCGGCTGGCCGAGCGCCTGCGGCCGGCCGGCCTCACGCCGCTCATGCGAAGGGGGGACGATGACGGTGAGACCGTCCTGGCGGCGCTCCCAGGCACGATCAAGCCAGTCAGGCCCAACGTCGGGCTGGCCGCAGGGCTCTTCGCTCTGACCGCGCTGTCCTGTCTCTTCATCGGCGCGCAGATGACGGAACAGGCCGCGAACAGCGGCCAGACCAATCTGAACTTGCTCGATGGCTTGCCCTACGCGGGCTGCCTGCTGGCCATCTTGCTGGCCCACGAATTCGGGCACTACATCACGGCCCGTCGCCTGGGCGCGCCGGTCAGCTTGCCCTACTTTATCCCGCTGCCGCTGCCGCCGCTCGGCACGTTGGGCGCCGTCATCAATATGCCTGCGCCGCCGCGCGACCGCCGGCAGCTGATGGCCATCGGGGCGGCCGGGCCTCTGTGCGGGCTCGTCGTCGCCCTGCCCATCCTGTGGTACGGACTGCATCTCAGCGCGGTGCAGCCCCTGCCTTCGGGTCCCTATTCTCTGGAAGGCAACTCTCTGCTCTACGCGCTCATGAAATACCTCGAGTTCGGACGCTGGCTTCCCGGCGGCGGCTACGATGTATTCATCGGCCAGGTTGCCATGGCGGGGTGGGCCGGCTTACTTGTGACCGGGCTGAACCTGATACCGGCCGGACAGGTGGATGGAGGCCACATCCTGTATGCCCTCGCCGGCCAGAAGTGGGCCGGGCGCATCCTGTGGGTGGTCCTATTGGCGCTCGCCGCACTCTCGTTCTTGTGGCTGGGTTGGCTGCTGTGGGTGGTCCTGATCTTCCTGGTAAGCCGTCTGCGCTTGCCGTTGCTCGATGACGTCACCGGTTTGACCGCCCGCCAGCGTGTGTTGGCGGTCGTCATGGTGCTGGTATTCCTGCTGGTTTTCACGCCGATCCCATGGACGATCATCTCGTGATACCGTCCCATTCGGCCTCATGTGGGGACCCCGGTTGGGCCTATCCTGGACGGTCTTTGCTTGAAAGGCGCCAATGAGCCATGGATGAGGAGATCTTGCAGCGCAACCCTGCAGCGCCCAGCATGAACGACGAGGACTTCCGCCGCATGCTGGAAAGCGTCAAAGATTATGGCATCATCATGCTCGACGCCCAGGGCAGCATCATAAGCTGGAATGACGGGGCCGAACGGATCCTGGGCTACACCTCGGAGGAAATCGTCGGACGCCAATCTTCCCGGTTCTATCTGCTGTACAGCTCAATTTGCGCCTTGCCAACCGGGCGGTGGCCAGGATGCACGGCTACAGGCTCGACGAAGTGTTGGGCCGCAGCGTGGCGATCTTCTACACCCCTGGCCTTGCATACAGACGGCCTTCGCAGCCGGTGGCGTTGGGAAGACTTCCCACAGCTCCTGACAGAGAAGGCGACGGCCGGTGCCTCCAGGCTGCTGCGAGCCCTGTCACGCGGCACCGACGATGCCACGGTGTTGATCGTGCGCAATGGGTCGTGAGGTTCGACGATGAGCACGAAGCGCACAGAGCCGAGAGGGACAACCGGAGAGGGCGCGCTGGATGAGACGCTGCACCGCGCCCAGGCGCTGGAGGCCGATCTGCGGGCCCGCCTCGACAGCTTGCGGGCTCAGCACACGCTCGAGATTGCCGAGCGGAAAGGCGCCGAGGAACTGCTGGCCAGGCAGGCGTCGGTTTTGCAGGAGCAGGCTGACCTTCTCGACCTGACTTATGACGCCATCGTTGTGCGTGGCGTCGATGGCCTGATCCGTTTCTGGAACAAAGGCGCCGAGGAACGCTATGGCTGGCGGGCGGAAGAGGCCATCGGCCAGCTCGCGCACGAGCTGCTGGCAACGCGCTTCGCCGACCCGCTCGACCAGGTCAACGGCCGTTTGCAGACGGAAGGGCGCTGGGAGGGCCAACTGGTCCAGACGCGCCGTGACGGCGCGGAAATCATCATGTTCAGCCGTTGGGCTTTGCAACGGGATGACGAAGGCCGCTTGCTTGGCGTTCTGGAGATCAACAACGATATCACGGCACGGCGCCAGGCTGAGGCAAGGTTGGCCCGCCAGCGCGAGCGCCTGCAGATGCTGCATGAGATCGACCAGGCTATCCTGGCGGCCCAGTCGCCGGCCGAGACTGCCGGGGCCGTAGTACACCGCCTGCGCCGGATGGTGCCATGCCAGCGGGCGAGCGTTTTGCTGTTCGACGTCGAGCAGAACGAAGCCCGATGGTTGGCTGTAGACTCGGAAGGCGAGACCGCGCTCGGGGCGGGCTACGTGGCGCAGCTCGACAGCCTGCCCTTGCTCGTGGGCGCCACTGAAGGCCAGGGACAAACGGTCGAAGACCTGGCTGCCCAGCCGCACCGCACGCGCGAGGAGGAGATCTTGCTTGCCGAGGGCATCCGTTCCTTTGCGAACCTGCCGCTCATGGCTGGCGGCCAGCCGATCGGCGTGCTAACGATCGGGCACAATACGTCCGGCCCAATTGCCCCAGAGCACCTCCTGTTCGCCAGACAGGTGGGCGATTCGCTGGCTGTGGCCATGCAGAACGCCGGGCTCAACGAACAGGTGCGCGCCAGCAGGAAGCAACTTCGGAACCTGTCGCGCCGGCTCGCCGATCTGCAGGAGAGCGAACGCCGCTCGATAGCCAACGAGCTTTTTGATGACGCCGGCCAGGACCTGGCGGCGCTCCTCATCCGCCTTCGCCTTCTGCAAAGGGAACTGGCGAGCGGTAGCGCGGCCGATGCCCAGATCAATGCCATCAAGGGGCTGGCCGACAGGACGCTATCCGACCTTCACCAGCTGGCCATGAAGCTCAGGCCGGCAACCCTTGACAAGCTGGGCCTGCTCGCGGCCCTGCGCCAGCGCCTGGCCGAGGTGGGAGAGCAGAACGCGCTCGACGTACGCCTGGAAGTCGTCGGTGGCGAGCCCCCACGCCTGCCCCCACCGGTGGAGACGCTCCTTTACCGTGCTGTCGAGGAAGCTCTCTCAAACGTCGTGCACCATGCCCGCGCGGCACGTGGGCGTGGTGCTGAGCCACAGGGGGCAGCATATCCTGGCCATCATCGAAGACGATGGCACGGGCTTTGACCGCCGGGCCGCCATGGAGCGGGGCGGGGTCGGCCTCTTCGGCATGCGCCAGCGACTGGAAGATCTGGGTGGCACCCTGTCCGTGGACAGCACCCTCGGCCAGGGCACCACCGTTTTTATCGACCTGCCCGTGCCGGCGTGAGCCCCCAGAGCTTTCCAGGCCGAGGGTTGGTAGGGTGCCGGATGGTTGGGCAGGGCCAGGTCATCCCGCGGTGCTACCCTTGGGCCGGCAGCAATATGGGTTGAGCTGGCCGGTTGGTTCGACGGATCGAATCTAGAGGAAGAAATGGTTGATCTGCCCTGCCTTGACGGCGTCGATGATCGCTCCTGCGTGGGAGAGCACGGCTGCCCGCCCGAATGCGGCCGTGACGGCCCGCTCCGGCTCATCTTCCTGCCACCCGCCCAATTCCAACGGTTAAGCGCTGTCGAAAGTGGATAAAGGGGCGTGGCCACTCGCCCCCATTCTGATTTGCCCAGCCGGTGAAGGCAAGTTCAATCGGGGGAGAACCGTGCTATACTGGTGCAAGGAGGGCAGTATGACCCCAAGAGAAGATGCGCTGGCCTGGCTCGCGGGTGCCGGGCCTCGGCCCGCTTGTTTGCTTGACCTGACGGCATGGTACCGCTGGCACAGCCGGCGTGGCACTTTGCCGGCCGGCTGGGAAGGCTATTCTCTGGCCCAAGTCACGTCGGCGCTGGGCGTGCCCGTCTGGCAAGTGGCCCGGCCGTGGCGCAGCGAGCTGGTGGGGGTCGAAAGCGTGAGGCGGGTGCATGATGGGGAACGGACGGTCGCCTATCGCACTGTCGCCGGCGAGCTCGAAGAGTGCTGGTCGCTTGGCCCCGACGAGGACTGGTGGCAAATGGAATATCCCGTCAAGTGCGTGGTTGACCTGCCCCCGGCGCACGCCCTGGTCGCCGCGAGACGGTACCTGCTGGAGCCCGAAGAGGCGGTCGGGCAGCTCGCGCTCATCGGCGACGCAGGGGTCCTGGCCTACGAGCTGCCGATGCGCCCGTATTCCGACATCCTTCACACGCTGTTGGGGTGGGGCGAAGGTCTGCTGCTGTGGCGCGGCGACGGGCAGATGATATTGCAGAAGATGCTGTGGCTGCTTGAGGAGAAGCTGCAAGCCCTGGTCGCGCAGGTGGCGGGCTTGCCGGGCAGCGTGGTCCTTTCGCCCGATAATCTGGACGGCCGCTTTATCTCGCCGCGGGTATTCGGCGAGCACCTGGCCGCCAGTTACCGGCGCACCGCCGACCTGTTGCATGCTGGCGGGAAACGACTGGTCGTGCATTGCGGCGGCCCCGTGGGGCGCCTCTTGCCTCTGTTGGCGGAAGCAGGGGTGGACGTGGTCGAGGGAGTGGCTGGCCCACCGCAAGGCGATACCGCTTTGCCGGATGCCCGGGCCGCGGCCGGGCCGGGCCTGGTCTTATGGGGTGGCATCCCGCAGGACCTTCTGCTCGACGTAGCGAGCCAGGACGATTTCGCCCGGGCGCTCGCGGAGGCGGCCCGCGTGGCGTGTGCCGATCCTGCCGTGATCCTGGGTATCGCCGACCGCGTGCCGGCGGCCGCCGATCTGGGCCGTCTCCAGGCGCTGATCGCGGGATGTGATGCTTCTTGACATCCCCGCGTAGTGCGAATTACAATACGGGCCGAACTTACAATGACTTCGTGCAGGTACGCCGGCCGCCCGGAAGCGCGGCGTGCAATGGGGAAAGACCGGTGATCCAGCCGAACCCTCGAAGGGAAGTCCAGGTGCCTGGGAGCGTGGTGCCTGGAGGTCTCAGTCGGGGGCGGCAATGTAGTCCGGCGCTGTCCCGCAACTGTAACCCTGGCCAGGCCAGGGAAGCCAGATGCCCCGCCTGCACCCAGAAGCGCATGGGCCTTCGTGGAGAGGGGTAAGCAAGCGCGTGCCGGCAGCAACCTACCCCGTCCATTGGACGGGGTTTTTGTTGGCAACACCTTACCTCTGCGAGGTCGGGTGTTTTTAGTTTGTGACTCGGGGACAGGGGGTGAGCTGCTGTGAGCGTGGCTGGGGATGGCGCATGGGCGGCGGAAGGCCGGCGCAAGGGGCTGGTGATCGTCAATACCGGCGAGGGCAAGGGGAAGACGACGGCTGCGCTCGGGTTGGCCCTCGCACGCGTGGGGGAGAGGCATGCGGGTTTGCGTTCTGCAGTTCCTCAAGGACGCGCACGCGCGGTACGGGCGAGTTGCGCGCGGCCGAAAAGCTGGGCCTCGAATGGATTGGCACCGGCAACGGCCCGACCTGGAGATCAGCCGGGCCTGAGGATGCGGCGGCTCGCGCCCGGGCAGGTTGGGAGCTGGCACAGTCCCGGATCGTGAGCGGGGAATACGACCTGATCGTCCTCGACGAATTCACGTACCTGCTTCACTATGGATGGTTGGATACCGGCGAGACCGTGGCCTGGCTGCTCGCCCACAGGCCGCCGATGCTGCATCTGGTCATCACGGGACGCGCGGCGCCCCAGGCGCTGATCGACTATGCCGACCTGGTGACTGAAATGAGGGTGGTCAAGCACCCGTATGCCGATCAAGGGATCCGCGCCCAGCCCGGTATCGAGTTTTGAGGAAGGTCGCGGCCCGGAAGTGACACGCGAGGGAAGAGGATGAACGCCAGAACATTGATGGTCCAGGGCACGGGGTCCTCGGTGGGCAAGAGCCTCCTGGTGACAGGCTTGTGCCGGCTGTTCTCGCGCCGGGGAGTGCCGCGTGGCGCCCTTCAAGGCCCAGAACATGAGCAACAACGCCGGGGTGACGCCGGACGGCGGCGAGATCGGGCGCGCTCAGGTGAGCCAGGCGGAGGCCTGCGGGCTGCTGCCCTCAGTGGATATGAACCCGATCCTCCTCAAGCCCGAGGCCGACCATCGTTCGCAGGTGATCCTGCTTGGGAAATCGTGGGCCACGCTCCAGGCGGGTGCGTACTATCAATACAAAAGCGAGCTTTGGACGTACGTCACCAGCTCACTCGACCGGCTGCGCGCGGCGCACGACCTCGTCATCATCGAAGGCGCGGGCAGCCCGGCCGAACTGAACCTGCGCGAAGGCGATATCGTCAACATGCCGGTCGCCGAGTATGCCGGCAGCCCGGTGCTGCTGGCCGGTGATATCGACAAAGGCGGCATCTTCGCCCAACTCCTCGGCACCCTGTGGCTGATGCAGGCCGAGGAGAAGGCGCTCGTGAAGGGCTTCATCGTCAACAAGTTCCGCGGTGATCCCGCGCTTTTCGTTCAACGGCGTCCGCATCCTCGAGCAAAGGGGAAGTGTGCCGGTGATCGGGGTGGTTCCCTGGGTCTACGACCACGGCGTCGCGCAAGAGGACGCCGCGGTGCTGGACTGCGGGGAATCCTCATGGGCTGGCGCCCGCGGTGGTCTTCAGCCGGACGGGACCGGGGACGTCGTTGACATCGCCGTGGTCGCGCTGCCACGCATCGCCAACTTCGACGATTTTGATCCCTTGATCGCCGAACGGGGAGTGCGGGTCCGCTGGGTGCGCGATGCCGCGGCACTGGGCCAGCCCACGGCGGTGATCCTGCCCGGCACGAAGCACACGCAGGCCGACCTGGCCTGGCTGCGCGCTACCGGGCTGGCGGATTCGATCCTCGACCTGGCTGCCAGGGGGAGGGCCGTGGTGGGCATCTGCGGTGGCTACCAGATGCTCAGCCGTGCCATCAGCGACCCTGAAGGTGTGGAGGGCGGGGGCGGCGAGTCTAGCGCCCTGGGCCTCCTCGAGGCCGACGTGCTGTTTGCCAGCGAGAAGACGACCTGGGAGGCGCAGGCGCAGCTTCTCGACGGGCTGCCCTGGTTGAGCGACGCCGGCCAGATGGTGGGCTATGAGATCCACGCCGGCCAGGCGCACGCGACGCGGCCACTGCTCAAGATCCGGCGCGCCAACGGGCAGGAGCTCCTGGACGGCGCCAGCAGCGCCGATGGGCGCATCTGGGGCACGCACCTGCACGGCCTGTTCCGCAACGATGTCTTCCGGCGGGCGTGGCTCGCCAGCCTCGGCTGGCGACCCATGCCGGGCCAGGACGTGGCCGTGGCCAGGCGAGGCCCTGCGGCCTATGACCACCTTGCCGATGTCCTCGAGGCGAACCTGGACGTGGCACGCCTCGAACGCATAATAGGACTACATTAGGAAAGTCGAGGTCCATTCGATGCAGATTGAACAACTGATTGCCAGGATTGGCCCACTGGATGCAAAAGCGATGGCCGAGGCTGCGGCCCGGCAGGATAGCCTGACGAAGCCCTTGGGCAGCCTCGGGCGGTTGGAAGAAGTCAGCATCCGGCTGGCCGGGATCACCGCGGCGTGCCCACCGCCGGTGCCGGCCCGGAAGGCGGTGATCGTATTTGCGGGCGACCACGGCGTCGTGGCCCAGGGTGTGAGCGCTTACCCCAAGGACGTGACGCCGCAGATGGTCCACAACTTCCTGCACGGCGGCGCGGCCATCAACGTGCTGTCCCGCCAGGCGGGGGCGCGCGTCGTGGTGGTGGACGCCGGCGTGGCGGCCGATCTGGCCCCCAGCGAGGGTTTGATCCTCTCGAAAGTGGCGCCGGGCACGGCGGATATGACGGCAGGGCCGGCGATGAGCCGCGAGCAGGCGCTGGCTTCTTTGGCCGCCGGGGCGCGCGTGGCCGAGGATGAGATCGCCCGCGGGCTCGACCTGCTAGCCTGCGGAGAGATGGGTATCGGCAACAGCACGCCGGCGGCCGCCATAACCGCCGTACTCACCGGGTGCTCGCCGCGCCAGGTCACAGGGCACGGCACCGGCATAGACGAGGCCGGGCTGGACCGCAAGGTCGCCGTGATCGAGCGGGCCATCGCCGCCAATTGCCCCGACCCGGCGCAGGGCCTGGACGTGCTGGCCAAGGTCGGCGGGTTTGAGATCGGTGGGATTGCGGGCGCCATGCTCGCCGCGGCAGCCGCGCGCATCCCGATCATGGTGGATGGTTTCATCGCCACTGCCGGCGCGTTGGTGGCCGTCTCTTTGGCACCCGCTGCGCGTGAGTATATGTTTGCCGGCCACTGCTCGCAGGAGCCGGGCCACAAGGTGGCGCTGGCCCACCTCGGCCTGGCCCCGTTGTTGGACCTGAACATGCGGCTGGGCGAGGGCACGGGCGCAACGCTGGCCATGTATCTCGTGGAGGCGGCCGCGCACATCCTGCGCGAGATGGCGACCTTCGCGGAGGCGGGGGTTTCCGAAAAGTCAGAGGAACCCCAGGGCTGATCGAGGGCGCCCTGAACCACCGGGCGGCCCGATCGGTGGCTCGCGAGTGGGCCGCCCGGTGGATCGAAAGCTGCTGGTTGAGCCAACGGATGATTGAAAGTTGCTGAATGAGC
>CAWEHT010000228.1:0-3945 GCA_963808455.1 uncultured Chloroflexia bacterium
GCCGCCGCGCACCGCCTCCGCTTCGACGGCCTCCAGCAACGCTTCGGCCACCACCTCGTCGGGCACGCCAGCCGCCACCGCGGCCTCGAATGCCGTATCGGCCACGGCTGCTTCGAGGGTTGCCTCAGCCGCAGCGACCTCCAGAAGGGCCTCGGACGCCGCGGCTTCCAGCGCCGCCCCCGCCGCGGCTGCCTCCGGCATCCCCTCGGCCTCGGCAGCTTCCAGGAGGGTCTCGGCGGCCGCGGCTTCCAGCACCGCTTCGGCCAAGGCTGCTTCCAATGTCCCCTCGGCCTCGACAGCTTCCAGGAGCGTCTCGGCGGCCGCGGCTTCCAGCGCCGCTTCGGGCACCGTCGCAGCGGGCGCGGCCGGGGCTGGCGCGGCTAATATCCGCCTTCGGCCCGGCATCCACCTGATTGATCACCAGCTCGGTCTGGTCGTGCGGCCGGGGGATGACATGATGCGAGTAGACCCGGCTCACTTTCGAGGCCGCTGCCACCGCGGACGCTACCGCGGCCTGCACGGCGCCCACATCGCCGCGAATCTTGACCGTCACCAGGCCACCGCCGCGGGTCTTTTCATAGCCGATGAGCTGCACGTTGGCAGCTTTCATCGCGGCATCGGCTGCCTCGACCGCGGCAGGAAGCCCGACAGTTTCGATAAGTCCCAGAGCCTGACTTGTCATATGACGCCTCTCGCTGACAAGACCCGTGCGATGGTCGCCGCCAGTGCGCCGGCATCCGCTGCCGGCAGCGTCTGGCCCAGGTCGTCCACCACCTGACGCCCACCATCGGACCCCCCGCGGGGACTCCGTGAACCCGGCTCTGCGGGTGAATCGGCGTGCCGGCCGTCCGGCGGCCGGCACGCCGAGCCCGCGGGGTCCGTTGCCAGACGCAACGGCATGCGCTTGACCATGCGTCCGGCGTTGCCGCCGATCAACCGGCAAGCCGGCATGGCATCACCCTCGATGTCGAGAGCCAAAACGGGACGGTCGGGGGGCATGTGTGCTTCGTGGAGGGCCACGCGGTCACCAGTCACCCCCACTCCGACACCCAGCCGGGACTCCAGGGCCGCCTGATACGCCAGGGCTACGGCATCCTGCCCGGCCTTTGCCGCAAGCCGGCACGGCACGCCTTCCTCTTCCGCCCCTATCTCCACCCAATGGTAGGCGGCCTCTGCCAGGCCGCCGGCGACGACGACATAGATGGTCGGGCGCTCGATGTACGAACGCAGATTGGGCTCCATCATGCGGTTTTGGCCTTCAGCCGTTCAAAATGGTGCAGGACCAGCCCCGTAGCAACGGCATTGATCGGGCCCTGGGTCCCCCTGACATTCGCCGTCCCGACCACTATGCCGTAGCCGGCCAGCTGGCGGATGAGCATGTTGGGCAGCTCGAAGTCCAGCCCGGAACCACCGACGATGACCACGAAATCGATCAGGCGGATGTTGCCGGCCGGCGCCACGGCGCCCAGTGCGCGCAAACCGTTGCGCACGAAAACCTTGTGCTTGGCCTCCTGGCGCACGGCCCGGATGCGGTTCGAACGGTGTGTTCGGTCTGGATGGGCACCAGCTCCTCGCCGCGCACCAGGGCTACCCGGCCAAACAGACGGGCATCCAGGGGCTCTTTGAAAAAGCGGACAGTATTATCTTCGTTCCGAATATGGAAAAGGCTTTCCACTTTGGCCAACGGATAGCGCTTGACCTGCTCGGCCACGTCGATGTCGCCGAGGCCCAGCTCGGAATTGATGAGCAGGGTCACCATGTGGCCGGCGCCGGCCAGGTGGGTGCTGCGGACCGGCTCCCCTTTGCGCAGGAGCGCCGCATCGGTCGAGCCCGCGCCCAAATCGAGGATGGCCAGGGGCAGATCGGTGCCCGGGGTGGTCAGGGCGCCCAGGATGGCCATATTGGCCTCGACACCTCCGAGTTCCACCCGAACGTGGATCTCCTCGGCGAGGGCCTGGGCCACCTTCTCCATCAACAGGCGATCCGTGTTGACCATGGCCGCCAGCCCAACCGCGTTTTCGAGGGCGAACTCCTGGGCAACGCCGCCGGCCACCTTTTGAGGCACCAGGCAGTCCGTTGCCAGGATGTCACGGATCTTGATGGCTTCCAACGGTTTCTCCGTGACATCGCTCATCGTCTGTCGAATGCGCGCGATCATCCCGCCGACGTTGGTGCCGGGCTCGCCGCAGACATCCTGCAGCGGCGAGACCTGGGCCAACATGCCCATGATCTCATCCGCGCCCAGGTCCATGCCGACGGAAGAGGTCCGGCGTTCGCCGATCAGGGTCAGGGTGCCAGCCGGGATGCGGCGCGTGCGCACCTGGCCGGCCGGGGTGCGGATCACCACCGCCGAGCGCAGGCCCATCAGAGCCTTGGCCACCGGGATGATGGTCGCGGTCTCCTGCGGGCTCAGCGAGAAGACGGTGGCAATCCCATACGGATTGCTCAACTGGCGGACGGCCTGTCCCTGCGCGGCGACCTCGACCGAAGCCATCATGTTGAGAGGCACACGATCGATGAACGCCACCTCGTCCACGATGGGCACAGGCTTGGGAAGCCGGTTCGCGATCAGCACACCGTCATCCGATTGTGCGATAGCGCCCTGGACGTCGATGCCAGCTTCCATGGCAGCGCGAGATCATCGCCGCCGCCACCTCGAAATCGTAGTCGCGCGGCACGACGACCACTACCCGCCCATCGCGGCTGGCCGAGGCCAGGTCCTTGATGTGCAGCGTCCGTCCCACTCCCAAACCCAGCCCGCCGGGCGACGCCGGATTGTGACCGATCATCGTAGACTCGGTGATGAGGGTCTCGGTGATCGTCTCCATAGCGATATCGCCGATCACCGGCGTCGCCTCGTTGAGCAGGGTCAGGTCCAGATCGCGAAGGCTCAAAGCTGCTGCGCTGGTGGCCTTCTTCAGGGCATCCACGATACCCGGTATATTCCGCACAGTGCCTTTGATTCCGGTGGTCGGCACGATGCTGGAAGCCAGGAATCGCGCGCTGATGCCACTGATGTCAGCCAGGGCGACCTCGGTTGTAGCGTTGCCCACGTCGATGCCAGCTATTAGCCGCACAGGTCAGCCTCGTCCTTCAGCGATGATGCGGATCAGTCTTGCCTGAGCCGGCCGCGGCGCTCATAGACATCGGCCGCTTCGCGCACGAACGCCGCATTGACTTTGGCGCCGTACTTGTTCTGCAGTTCGTCTGCGATCGCCAACAGCTCGGCCTTGCTCGACCGATAGGGCCGGAGCGCGTTGTACATCTGCAAGATGCGATCGTCCGGGAGCCGTGTGAGCTCGCCGGCCCGGCGCATATTCCGTGCCAGCTGTGGCCGGCCGACCTTCTCTGCAATCTGCGCCTGTAGTTCGAGGGTCTCAGGCGTGATGCGCAGCTCATCCGCGGTGATATCGCCCTTGACGGCAGCTTCCAGGGTGATGTCGGCCAGATGCTTGCCCGTGGCCGTCTTCACCAGATCAGGCCGCTGCGACGACAGGGGAAAATCCTTGGCCGGGTCCAGCCCGACTGCCGGCGCGGCAGCGGGAGCGGCCGCGCTGTGGCCGTTGCCCGCGCTGCGGCCGCCACTCATTTCCATCAGCACCTCACGCACGATGGCGGAGATCATTTCTTCTTGAGACACCTTGTCTTTGCCTCCTAACCGTCAGGTTGCACGCCACGTGCGAGCTACTTGAAGCTGACTTGCAGCTCCACCGGCTTGGCGCCTTGCTTCACGAAGCTGGTCTCGCGGATGTGGAACATGGCAGCCTTGGCCTGATACTTGGGCCGCGCCATCTGATCGTTCATCTGCGCCACCGGCGATGGTGACTCGCCTTTGGCATAGCGCGCGGCATTGCGCCCGATCTCCCGGTACGTCTCGAGGGTGATGACAGGTGCCTGGGGGAACAGCTCAAGGTTCTGCAAAGGCTGCAGATCACGCTGGTGGAT
>CAWEHT010000229.1:0-33571 GCA_963808455.1 uncultured Chloroflexia bacterium
CCAAACAACGGACACTTGGTTTCCGAGATTCGGTGGTCTCGTGACAAGGGTCACAACATGACGCCCGAGGCTGATGGAACGATCCCTTCGCACCGGCGAATTAGGTTTGTGAATTCACAAGAATGTACCGTTATCAACCCATGCGGACCGGATAAGCGGGCAAACTCGACAAACTCGTCGGGCTTCGCAAGTCCTTGCAGAGAACCAAGTAGCATTGTAAGATACACATCTACAACGACTTGTGACTCTGCGGCAGGTCACAATTTCTAATCCGCTGGTTGCAGGTTCGAATCCTGCCGGGCGTGCTTGTAACTCACGTGACAATAAGAGATTACGACAACCCTCAATTTGGCGAGTTTGTTGGCACGGCGGTCATTTCACGGTATTTCACAAAGCTGTACCAGGAGAGGCCCTACCAACTGCCCAATTCGCCGTTGGCTGTCAGCCTTTTTTTCCCATGGCCACACTCCCGAGTTTGCAGTTCCGTCTGCTTACTCGTCTCGACAAGCTGTGCGGCAATCACGTAATGGTCGATCATCACGGACGAACTAATACGAGCGTCTTGAGCCACCCGTTCGTTGCGATCTTCGCTGTGCCCCGAGACTTGTCTTGTTGGTGGTGTGCCCGGAGTTGCTGGTTGTACGCGGCGAAGACGTAGTTTTTGTCGTGGAAGGTCCTTGTTTCGCATGATGATGGAACGGTGATTCGCATGATTGCACCTGTTTTTCTCCCTTGGTCAGCCTCGGTCCAGCTCCTGGTCCGCCAACACGATCAGGTTGTGGCAGAACACGCCCAGCCCGACGCTCCTGGCAAATCCCTTCAAGCCGCGAAAGAAACAGCGAAACAAGCGAAAAGCGCGTTTCAACCCGGAAATAGTCCCCTCGATCCCGGCGCGGAACGCCTGACAACTGGCCAACAACTTGTCCATGAAGTCTTGCATCCGTCGCGGAATCGCCAGGTTCGCCGCAGCATTGTCGGGCGTGTCCCCGGCCAGTTTCGTGTAGTACCAATCCGAACCGCGGCCGAGCCGTCAAGCGCAGCGAACATGAAGCCTTGGTCGAGGCCCACCGGGCGCGGATGTCCACGGCGGAAGCCAAGAGCCACTACCGACTCCGATGTCAAACGGTGAAATTGGGTTTCGCCGACTTCAAGCAACATCGTTCGATGCGTCAATTTTCCGGGCGGGGCCGGTGTGGCGCACAACGTCAAGTCGGGCGGACGGTTCTCGTGCATAACCTTCTCGTCGTTCACCACGCCATACCACCACCGGAAAACAGTGCGCACGCCATGCTAACTACCGAAGAAATAACAACTTAAAAACCGGACAGTCTCTTCACGCCGGGTATGTCGAGAAGCGGCGGAAACAGCGTCGTATTCGCCGGATTACTCAAATCCTCTGCGGCCGCCCGGCTGGAGCTTTCCAAACCCGTATCTCGGGTCGCCGACCCACTGGTAGCCCCAGCCGGCGGTGGGCAACCAATGGTTGACTTGTTCATGGTTCAACGCCGCCAGGCTGATCTGCTTGAGATTGTTCTGGCATCGCAACATCCGGGTGGCCTCCCGCGCCGCTTGCACGGCCGGCGGCAGTGCGATCAGAATGCCGATGATCGTAATGACGACCAGGAGTTCCACCAAGATAAACGCTGATCTTCGATGGTGGATGGCGCACGGGGAATGTGCCGGCATGATTTCCTTCTCTTCTCTGATAAACAAAAAAAGCGGTCGGACAGCGGACCTTGGAGGGGGCGAGAGACCGCGGGTCTCTTACGCCATCCGCCGTCCGCTATCCGACCTTATACCCTCCTGGTTCCCATGCGTACCGTACGCGTAGCGCGGGAACGAGAGCGTTTTCAGTTACTTCCGCTTCCGCCAGGCGTAGCAGAGCAAACCTGCCAGGCCCGCGGCCAGCAGCACAAACGTGCCCGGCTCGGGAACGGCAACCGGAACACTGACGACGCAGCGGCCGGCATTGTCCGGGTTCCAGTCCGCACTGGTCCAGCCATCCGACGCTATATAGACTTCCCAGGGGTAGTTGCCGGCGGTGGCCATGCTGCTACCAGGGAACGTCGTGTTCAAGGCGCCCAAGGCGGCGTTAATGGCGCTGACCGGAGCGGAGAACTCGACAACGTTGCCCGCGGCGGCGTACGACGAGCCCGCCGAGATGGAATCGTTGTTAATGTCGGCGCCGCCCCAGTAGTTGAGGCTGATGTCCGTCGGGCTGTTCTGATCGTACTCGAGATCGATGTCAACCCCGCTGCCCAGTTGCGGATTGCCCGAATATGTGGCGGCGTTATGATCCACGTCAATCCAGGCGCCAGGATACAGCGCGTTGAAGTTGCTGACGGGCTGCGAGTACTGCACAAAGGCGTAGAAGGTGCCATTCGAGATGGTCGCGCCGTAAGCAGTGATCTGCACATCGTGCGGCGAGTTATCCGGGATGTTGTCGGTATGCACCAAGCCGGCCGCCGTCCAGTCGGCGATACTGCCGTCGACGGTGATCAGGTCGGCGTGGGCCGACGCGGCGACAAAGGCCACAATCGCCAATGTCGCCAAAATAGTTCTTACCATAGTTGCTAACCCTTTCTTCAGTTGCGAATACACACGTTGGGAACAGAGAAACACCCAATCTGCCCCGACACTCTCGAACCCCAGCGGGTCGCGCGAACTCTCCTTTCTACTCCCACTGCGTCAAGTGATTGAAACTCCCCGTATTAAAAACCCTCGTGCGGGACAAGGGTTCAACTCATCTTCTCCGCTGCTTCCCCTATTTCCTCCACCTTCGCCGGCCGTAGGCCAGCAGGCCCGCCAGGCCCGCGGCCGCCAACCACAGGGCCGACGGCTCGGGAACCGCGGCCCCGACGCTGACGCTCTGATTGTAGTTCGACAACACCATGTTCAGGTCGGCCCCGTTGACCGTCCCGTCATAGTTGAAGTCGCCCTGGGACCAGTACATGCCGGTCTTGTTGTAGTTCGACAGCACCGTGTTCAGATCGGCGCCGTTGACGACGCCGTCCAGGTTGGCGTCGCCGCACAACGTGTACATGACCGTCAACACGGTACGCCCGCCAACCACCGTGTCGGTCCAGCCCAAGGCGTGGACCAGCGGATCAGTGGCGGCCGTAGTCGAGCCGACCGGGTGGGTCGCGTCGATGACCCAGCCATTGGCGCGGGCTTGTTGCATGAGCGTGTTGGCAATCGGGTCCAATGTCATCGGGTCAGTCAGTCCGGTGTAGTCCAAGACGGCTTGGCCGTGCTGGATGTCCAGACCGGCGCTGCCCAACAGGCCGAGCCCTCCCGCTCCGATCGCCTCCAGCGTGCCGCCGTTGATCGTGGTCCGGCCGGTGTAGTTGAGGCTGCCGCTGGGGGTGACCCCCGAGCCAAGGACCACCGTGCCGGAGGTGGTCTTGGTCAGGCCGACGTTGCCGGCGAGGTTGGCAGTGATCGAGCCGCCCTGCACGTTGTAATCGGTGGTGCTGGTCAGCGTGCCGCTGCTAGAGCTGCTGATCAGGCCGCCCGTCAGCGTGACCCCGGTGATGGTGCCGCTATAGGCGCCGAGGGCAAACTCGCCGGCGTTCACGGCAACGGCGCCGGCGATGACGTTATTGGTCCCGTAGGCCAGGGTGCCGTTGCCGACCGTGGTCAGGCCGGTGTAGAGGTTGGCATTCGAGAAGGTCAGGGTGCCCGTGCCGGCCTTGCTGAGCGCGCCGCCGCCGGCGAGGACGCCGGAAAGGGTCACGTCGTTGCTTTGGGTGTCGATCGTGCTGGTGGTCGCGCCGGTCAGCGTCATGCCGAGCGAGCACGTCGTGGGGCCGCTCCAGCGGAGCGTCCCGCCGCCCAGGTTAAACGCCGCCGTGCCGGCGTAAGTGCCCTTGGTGATCGCTCCCACGATAAGTGTTCCACCGTTGAGGTTGTAGGTTCCGCCGGCCATGCCGGACACGGAGCCACCGAAGGTCAAGAGCGCGCGGCGCTCACCGAGTATCCCGACTGATTGACAAGCCCCCACGGGCCGGACCAAGTTCCGCCGAGGGTTATGGCGTTTCCGACGGTCAGATTGTTGCCCGAGACGTTGAGCGTTCCGTTGCCCGTATAGGCATAAGTTTCGCCCACGTAAAGATCGGCGCACGTGCCCGCGCCATAATACTGGAGGGTTACTGTTCCGCCATTCCCGATAAAAGCCTCGTCGGCACTCGTCGGAGTCGCCACCGACCAACCGCCGCCGCCCACCCAAGTGCCGGCGCCGTCCGCCCAGAAGCAGTCTGTCGCCGCATGCGCGACGGACCAGCGCTAGCAATACGACCGCAACGGCGATCCCGTTTGGCACTCCGAGAAGAAGAAACGATCTACCGCGGCATTGCTTGCACAACATGGGCGAATTTCCTTTTATGGAGTTAGGGCATCGTACGGGCAATCGGAGACGTCGCGCGCCGCCGATTGCGCAGAGGAGCCCCCCCGCGGCGTCACGAACCGATTTCGCGGACGACCCCGGAGGCCGCAACACCGCCTCTGCCCATTCTCCCAAAAGGAGACGGGGTTTCTCTATTCCCGCCGTTCGCCTCGTTCCCGCCGTCTGGGCGGGAACTCAAGTCTCTCTGCGCTCCGCCCGTCGGCGCAACGAAAGCGCCGCCGCCGAGCATCATATCGCCCGCTCCCACGCGGGTCGCGTGGGAGCGAGCGTATTTGGTCTATCCTCCCGGCTCCCACGCTCTGCATGGGGAACCCGGAGAGTTAATTACGTTTTCGCCAGGCGTAGCAGAGCAAGCCCGCCAGGCCGGCGGCCGCCAACAACAAGGTTGACGGTTCAGGCACAGCGGCGCCCACGCTCTGGGTCAGGTTATAGTTTGACAGCACGATGTTGAGATCGGCGCCGTTGACTACCCCGTCGCCGGTGAAGTCGCCTTGGTCCCAGGTCATGCCCGTCTTGTTGTAGTTCGACAGCACGATGTTGAGATCGGCGCCGTTGACGGTGCGGCTGCGGTCGGCGTCGCCGGGCAAATAGGGCGCCACAACCCCGCTGAGCGGCAGCGTCAGGTAGCTCACGTCGTCGTTAATGGCGTTGTGGGAACCGTCGTCATTCTGGCTCTCCACCTTCATATAGACCTGCCACGTGCTGGGATCACCCGCCACAACACCCTGGCCGCAGGCGGTGATCGCCGCCTGCAGAGCCGAAACGGACATGGAGAACTCGAGTACGGTACTGGTTGCCGACAACGGGTTATGCGCCGCATTATACGGGGCACCCATGGCGGAATCGTTAGCGTTGCTATTGAAGCCGTTCCCAAGGCTTCCGCCCGCGCCCCAGAGATTGAAACCATAAGGGGCGTACGGCTGGTCGCTGATATCCCATTCGGGTTCGATGTCAGTGCCGTTTGGGCCCGGACCCGGCATTCCCCAGCCAATAGGTTCGCCGGCCAGGGACGTACTGGTGTTGTTGTCGGCGTTGATGTACCAGCCGGCCCAAATGGCTCCCTTCCAATTGTTATCGCCGCTTTGGAGGTAGCCGTTGCTATTGACTGTCGTAGTGCCGCTTACGGTGCTGATGGGATTGTCGAGTTGAATCATCCCGTAAACCGTGCCTCCCTGCACCGTCATCCCGTAGCTGACGATGTTGACAACTGGCGGCGGGGGCGTGGGCCAGGCCCCATAGTATGCGACGTTGGCCGTCTGCAGCATACCGTGCTGCGCCCAGGCGTTAATGGTGCCGTCCAAGTAATTGTTGTCTACTTGGGCCAGCGCCGGCACGCCGGCGAGGGCCAGGACGGCCAGTGCTGCTAAACAATACTTCATCATTGTAGATAACCCTTCCTTTCACTGCGAATGCACGACTAGAGATGTGAAAAACGAAACGCTACCAAGTTGCGAACCCACAGCAAGTACCGCCAACCCTCCTTTCTACGCTTACTGTGCCAAACTACATTGTAATTCGTTTCAGCCAAGGGAGTCAAAATATCTTATTCTGCGGCGTTATCAGCCTCCGGTTTTTAGTGTAGGGGAATCCGCGACCGGCTTGCCCTTTGCAGCGGGCGCAGCGGCCGGCGCCGGGACGAAAGAACCTGCCAATTCCTGCGCGAAGCGACATGGGACTTGCGCTCTCAGGCGTCGCGCCCGGATAGCCGCCGTTAAACACGTCGATTTCCAAGACGTTGCTCCCCACCACAAAGCCGCTGGCAGCCCCAACGTCGCGCCAATGGATGAATATCAGATCCCGCGGGTTGTATTTGTACTTGGAAATGTCCAGAGTTCGGCCGTTCAGACGGACGGCTTCAACGTGATCGTCGCCCAAGAACCTGCACCGCAAGACCGCGGAATTGGACGCCGACGCGGGAAGCTCGAACGTGGTGCGGAACGTGTACGTTGTCTGATCGGGATACTTCGTCAATTCCCCAGTCCCCGAGATCCATTGCGAGCGGGCCGGATCGTTCGTCAGATAACGGCTATCGTCGATTCTCACCACCGCCGGCTGCGGCTTGAAGTCCGGGTGGTTGCTCACGGCGACAAGTTGCCAATGCGGGTCGGGGTCGCCCGGCTTCAACCCCACGCCGGTGGCGAAGACCTTGATGGGCGTTCGCTTGGGCATCTGGCGGACGAAGGGGGTGGGTTGGCCCGACTCGCGGAGTACGGTGACGTCGCGATTTGCGCCGTGCGCGACGCGGGCCGACTCGTTCGGCCCCAAGCGGATGACACGGCCGCCCGGCGGCAAATCGTGCCCGTCCTCATCGGCTTGGGCCGGCCGCACCTCGACTCTGCCCCGGAAGACGTGTGCCTTGCTGGCGCCCGTGCGATCGACCTCGACGCCGAACTCGGTGCCCAGATCGGTGACGACGGCCGAGGGAGTGCGGACGGAAAAGAGGGGAGAGGGGAGAGGGGCGAGCGAAGTGGTTGGTGCCGTCTCGTTTTTTGAGAGGGCTAGGTTGGCGGTTCGCTCGCCCTTCGACCCTGTCCCCTCTTTCGCCTCCACCCAGGCGGTCAATCTGCCCAGCGAAAGGAAGCCGCCGCTGGCCGAATCGACATCATACGCGGCGGGGCCTTCGAGGATGACCTTCGCCCCGCTGTTGTAGGTGATCTCCACGAAGCCGGAGGCCAAGGAGAATTTGCGGCCTAACGGAACATCCGGCGCATCGAAGGCTCCATTGGCGGGATCGGTCCACCGACAGTCGAACATGCCGGTGATCCGGCCGACAACTTCCAGTCGCGGACTCCGACCACTCGGCGGCAAATGCGACCTGTCTCCGTTGACGCCTTTGACGTGGGCAACCTGCAAATTGCGGGAGATTGTCCACGTCCAGCCGACCAACAGGCCGACTCCCAGCAGCAGCACCGCCACAAGGTACGAAAACAGGAATCCGCCGACGGGCGACTGCAGAGTAAACAGCGGAGGTGGGAGAGTGGGAGACAGGTCGAGAACAATGGGATGGATAGGGGATTGTTGATTGTCGAGTGATAACCTACTGCCCGCTGCCCACTGCCCGCTGCCCACTTTCTCCTCTGACTCCTGAAATTCTGAACCCTGAACCCTCCTGACGGTCCGCGTCGTCACTGGCCCGCGCGTAACAGAGCAATTCCTCGGACGAGAAGGGCTTGCCGGGCATCATCTGCCAGGCCAGCCGCGCGTGCAACTCGAGACAGGCGAGGTAATGCTCGCACGCCTCGGGGTCTTCGACCAGCCGCTTGCCCAGCGCCGCCAACTCATCGGCCGACGCAATTTGATCGCACATCCGGTCGATCAGCCGGTCCAACTCCTGATCGTTGTTCCATGTCAAGTCGCTCATTCCCCGGAATCTCCCTTCTCCCGCCGCACCGCGGCCTCCTCGACGCACTTCCGCAACAGCCGGCGGATGCGGCCCAGGGATTGCGAAACGGCGTTCTCCGAGCGGTGCAGCCGCTCGGAAAGGACCTTCACCCGCACCCCGGTCAGATAACGGAGCCGGATCAACTCCCGATCGGCGTCGCCCAGGGCCTCGACGCATCCGAGCAGCGTTTCCGTGCGGAACGGATCCTCGCCCAGGTCGCTCGCTCGCAGCCGCGCAGCCAGCGCGTCGAGCACCCGCGGCTCCAGGATCGGCGCGTCGTTGGCGTGAATCTGCCGGTAGCGCAACACGCGGTATCGCGCCACCTCGCGGGCCCAGGCCCAAAAACTCGTCCCCAACTCGAACTGATCGAACTTCTGCCACAATACCAGGCTGGTGTCCTGGAGCACGTCGTGGGCGTCGATAGGATTGCCGATCAGCGTGACGATGTAGACGTAGAGCGAATGTTGGCAGGCGGAGTACAAATCCAAGAACTCCTGCGTTCGCTGCGCGTCAGGAACTCGCCCATCGTCAACCATAATCTTCATCCCCGCCATACACTAAATATGTGAAGACGCAGAAATCTGAGGGTGAGAAGGGGGAAGAAGTCGGAAAACAGCCCTGGCAACGTAACGCTAACCCCTCAGAAGCATGGCAACAAACCTCTTCCTCACACGCTGTCCGGCACCACGTACGGGGTGCGGTAAGTCCGCGTGAGCAACTGGTTTGCCTCGTCGTCGCCGACGAATCGCTCGGCCTTGGCGTCGAACGCGAGCCTGCGGCCCAGGCGGTACGCGACGCCGTCCAACGATATGGCCGCATCGACGAGATGTTGCTTCATGCTCCCCCAGGCCTCGTAGGCCGCCACGTGGCCGCCGAAGGCCTCGATCGGATCGGCGAAGGGAGCTTCCGCGCCGAGCTGGTAAGAGACGTTGCCCAAGTGGCAAAGCACGGCGGAACGGTGCCCCTCGAGGATTTCGGCGTGGAGGTCTTCGCGTTTACGGCTGCGGACGCAGTCGATGAAGTTGGCGAAATGTTGGGGGGTGGGGTCGCGCGGGACGTTGCCCGACGCCAACTTCTTCACCGTCCCGCTCAGCGAAAAGTGCCGCCCGATCTCTTCCGCCGCGACACTCGGCAGCGGCTCGCCGTCCTGCTTACCGCGGGCAAAGAACTTGCCGTTCTTGATTACGCCCTGGTCGGTGTAGAACTCGTTGGCCACCTTCATCGTTCTGGAATCGACTAATCCGCGATCCTCGAAGATGAGCTTCGGACCGCCGAAGTCGATGATCGTCAGTTGCGTGTTGGGCGTTTGGCCCTGGTCCTTGTAACCGAAGCGGCCGCCGAGACTGACGACGGCCTGGGGCGCGGCGCCGTCGGGCATGGCCCAGCGGGCGACGTCCAACTGGTGTACGCCCTGGTTGCCGATCTCGCCGTTGCCGAAATCCCAGAACCAGTGCCAATTGTAATGCACGATGTTCTCGTGATACGGCTGCTCGGCGCCGGACCGAGCCAGATGTCGAAGTCTAGTTCCTTGGGCGGCTGCTTGGCCGGCTTGAAGCCGATGCTCCGCCGCGGCTTGCTGGCGTAGCCGTAGGCCACCAGCAGTTTGCCGAACTTGCCGCTGCGCACGGCTGCTACCTCGGCAATCCAACTCGGGTCGGATCGGCTCTGGGTGCCGTGCTGCACGATGCGGTCGTACTTTCGGGCGGCCTCGACGAGCCGGCGGCCCTCCAGCACGGTATGGCTGCAAGGTTTTTCCACGTACACGTCCTTGCCCGCCTGGCAGGCCCAAATCGCCAGCAGCGTATGCCAATGATTCGGCGCGGCGATCGAAACGGCGTCGAGGTCCTTGTCGTCGAGCGCCTTGCGGAGGTCTTGCACGCACCGGGGCGCCGTGCCGCTATGCCGTTTGACCGTCTCGCTGGACATCGCGAACAGGCGGCTGTCGGGGTCGGCCAGGTAGGCGATTTCGACGTTCTTCAGGCCCGAGAGGTGCTTGACGTGTTCCCGTCCGCGGCCGTTGATGCCCGCCACGGCGACGCGGATTCGATCGTTGGCGCCCAAAACGCGGCCCGAGGCCTTCGTGCCGGCCACGGTGAAGGCGGCGGCAACGCCCCCGGCAGCGGCACGCTTGAAAAAATCACGACGGTTGCAGTGGAACACGATCGGCTCCTGATTCTTGAAGGTCATCACTTCTCCACCAGGTCGTACACGCGCACGTAATCCACCACGAAGCGGTCCGGCAGCTTGGCGTGGGCGATGTTGCCGGCCCAAGAGCCTACCTCGTCGCTCAGCAGGATGAACTGCGGCGTCTGACAGACGCGGCCCGCTTGGGTGCGCCAAGTCTCCTTGCCATCGACGTAAAAGACATACTCGTCCGGCTTCCACCACAGTGCGAAGATATGAAAGCCTTCCATGACGCCGGGCACCCTGACCACCGAACCTTTCGTCTTGTGGTCCTTGCCGTAGCCGTCCCAATGCAGGTTGTGATACACGCGGTCGTCGAGCGAGGCCTTTTCCATGATGTCGATTTCGCAGCCGTCGCGGCCCTGGCCGCCGACCTTCTCAACCCCCGGCCCGGAAATCCAGAAGCCCGGCCAGTGGCCCTGCTGTTTCTGCAATTGGATGCGGGCGACATAGAAACCGAAACTGTGCTCGAACTTGCCCTGCGTGGCAATGCAGGCGTCGAGGTATTTGCCGTCCTCTTTCTTGGTCTCGATGACCAGGTGTCCGTTTCCGTCCACGGAGACCGCGTTGCGGCTCCACCAGCCGATGCGCCGTTTGCCTTCGGCGTAATGGACCCATTTGCTCTCGTCCAACTCTGTGCCGCCGAACTCGTCATGCCAGACGAGTTTCCACGCTTTGCCCTCCGGTGCGGAGGGGGTCGCATCCTTCGGTTCGATCTCTTGCGCACCAGTCCACTGGACGCAGAACGTCATGGCAAGTGCAGCTAGTACGGCCTCCAGGAAATGCTTGCCGCCGCCACAAGCCCACCCGTTGCAACGGGTGGGCGTCACCGATCGGTAACGATTCCCGGAAAGACGTGCTGAAACGGGTCTCCACATGCTCGGCTCCTGATTTGTGGCGGCGATGATTCAGTTGGCAGGGGCGGGATTTGCAGCCAACGCAGGCAGGGACGCTACAAATATCATTTTCACCGCGCGGACGAGCGATGTCAAGTCTCGTCGGACGAGTCCGTATTGTACTCGTCACGCTCCGCGTGACGAAACCGTCCTCACGCGGAGCGTGAGGAGTACATTACGAAAGGTGCGCTATTCCCGCTTGTCGGCGAACACCTTTACGTCGCGGGGCGTGACAAAGACCTTGCTGCCGTTCGAGATGCCCAGCGCACGGTAGCGTTCTTGCGTCAACTCGGCGCAGAGCCGCTCGCCGGTCGAGGCCAACAACTCCAACCGCACGTTCGGGCCGGCCGAGTGGATGCGCGTAACGACCGCCTCCAGCGACGGATGGCCGTTGGGCGTCACGTCCACGTCGAGTTCGTGCGGCCGGATAAAGACCCTCGCCGGCTGGGTGGGCGTGCCGGCCAATTCGGGCGACTCCCAGGCCAGCGTGGCAAAGTGGACCTTGCCGCCTTCCAACCGCGCGTGAAACACGTTTACCTGCCCCAGAAACTTCACCACGAACTCGGTGGCCGGGTGGTGAAACACCTCGTCCGGCGTGCCGATCTGCTCGATCCGGCCCTCGTTCATCACCAACACGCGGTCGGCCAGTTCCAAGGCTTCGTCCTGGTCGTGGGTCACAAAGACGCTCGTAAGGTGGATTTCGTCGTGCAAGCGGCGGAGCCATTGCCGCAGTTCCTGCGCGCACGCGGGCGTCGAGCGCGCCGAACGGCTCGTCCAGCAGCAGCACCTTCGGCTCGATGGCCAGCACCGGGCCAGCGCCACGCGCTGCCGCTGCCCGCCGGAAAGCTGGTGCGGATAGCGATTGGCCATGCTCTCCAACTGCACGAGTTTCAACAGCCGCATGACCTTGTACTTGATGAGGCTTCTGGCGGGCCGATGCGATTTCGGCCGCACGCGCAGCCCGAAGGCGACGTTCTCGAACACCGTCATGTGGCGGAATAGGGCGTAGTGCTGGAAGACGAAGCCCACCTGCCGGCTGCCGGCCTGCCGCCGGGCGACGTCCTCGTCGTGGAACAGGATCGCCCCGCTGCCGTCGTCCGGCTCCTCCAGCCCGGCGATGATCCGCAGCAGCGTCGTCTTGCCCGAGCCCGAAGGCCCCAGCAGCGCCACCAGTTCGCCCGTGGCGACCGTCAGGCTCACGTCGCGGAGCGCCGTGAACGTGCCGAAGGTCTTTGTGATGTTGCGGACTTCGATGCCCATGCTTGGCTCAATTAGTTCGACAAGTCAATATGCTCGCGTAGTCAGTCTCCGCGAAGCGATTCTTGTGATGCGGGGCTGGGCGGTTGCGTCAGCCGATCGGCGTACTTTTCTTCCTGTAGTTTCATATAGTATTCGACGAGTCGCTTCGGATCATGTCCGCATTTTTCAGAAATGCGACGTCTGGCTTCGCGGATTCTGGCGACTGTTGGATCGGCAAGCAAATCTGGTTTCATTCTAGGATTCCTCTCCAAGGAGTTCCAGCGGAGTGACCAGGCTGGGGACATGCAGCCCGAGCATTCCGTTGATGACGCGAATATGCTGAAACTTGTTTGCGTTCGCCAAATGTTGGCAATTCCACGTCAACAAGAAATCGCACTTATGATAAGATGCCATCGCCAAATGCAAAGCGTCGCCCGCGGGATTGGCCGGCATAAGCAGATGGTCGATGTAGGTTCTCACTATCTCCTCGATTTCCCTGACGATGGGCAGCGCGGGGATTTCCGCCACCAGAGCCAGCGCATCCTGCCTTGTGGGATAATCGCCGTCACTGAGTTCATCGAGAACCGCCGGACTGATATACACTTCGTAGGAATCCCGCTTGAAATCCCACCAGTGCTGCGTCCAGTTCCTACGCACCACGGATTCCATGTCCGTCCGGGTTTGGCAATACCAACTCGGGATGGAGGTTTCGACATAGACCCGCTGCTTCGGCATTCTTGTGGTCTCCGGCATGAAACGAGTGCCTTGCTAATCCCCTGTATATCGCATTTCCTCCGACGGCAGCTCCTCGGTGGTCTTCCATTGTAGCACGGACTTGAGGACCAGCGTAAGCAGGGCTAGCATTGCCAGGAGCGAGGCCACGGCGAACGCCGGCGCCAGATCGCAGCCGCCCTCGTACAACATCTGCACCTGTAGCGGCATCGTGTTGGTGCTGGCGCGGTGCCCCGCGACTACCGACACCGCGCCGAACTCACCCATTGCGCGGGCGTTGCAGAGAATTACGCCGTAGAGCAGCCCCCACTTGATATTCGGCAGCGTTACCCGCCAGAACGTTTGCAAACCGCCGGCCCCCAGCAAGCAGGCGGCCTCTTCTTCCTCGATTCCCTGGGCCTGCATCAACGGTATCAACTCGCGGGCCACGAACGGGAACGTGACGAAAAGCGTCGCCAACACGATTCCGGTCGTCGAAAAGACGATGTGCAGGTCGTGCGCATCGAGCCACGGGCCCAACCAACCCTGCCGGCCGAACAACAACACGAAAACCATTCCTGCGATCACCGGCGAGATGCTGTAGGGCAGGTCGAGCAACGTAATCAGCACGCTCTTGCCGGCAAACTGGAACTTCGCGATCGCCCAGGCCGCAATCACGCCGAACAGCGTGTTGATCGGCACGACGATCGCCGCTACCAGCAACGTCAGGCGGACAGCCGACCAGGTGGCGCTGGTCGAGAGTGAACCGACGTAGGCCGCCCATCCCTGCGAGAGCGCCTCGCTGAACACCAGCAGCAGCGGCACGAACAGAAACAACCCTAAGAACCCCAACGTAACGCAAATCAGCACCCAGCGGACCCACCGCGGCTCGGTAATGGCCGAGGTCGTCGGACGTCGGCTCTTCGGCTTTCGTGCTGTTATCACGGTTCCGGGCATGTCCCTAATCCCTAATCCCCAGCCCCTAGCCCCTCTTCTCACGTTGCGTACCGCCGGCTCCACCACTGGATCAGATTGATGAACAACAACGCGGCGAACGACGCCCCCAGCGTCACCACGGCGATGGCGGCCGCCTCGGCATAGTGATATTGCTCCAGCTTGGTGTAAATCAGCATCGGCACCACCTTTTCCCACTTGCTGGAGATGAAGATCACCGAGCCGTATTCGCCCAGCGCCGGGCGAAGGCCAAAGCAAATCCCGTCAGCAGCGCCGGCATGATCGTGGGGAAGATCACGTGGACGAACGTTTGCCACCGCGTCGCGCCCAGACTGGCCGCCGCCTCCTCCACTTCGAGGTCCATGTCTTCCAAGGCGGGCTGCAAGGTGCGGACGACGAACGGCAGCCCGATAAACGTCAGCGCCACTGTGACGCCCCAAGAGCTATAGGCCACCTCGATCCCCAGCGGCGCCAGCCAGCGCCCGATCCAGCCGTCGGTCGAATAGAGCGCCGTCAGGGCGATGCCCGAAACGGCGGTCGGCATGGCGAACGGCAGATCGACCATGGCGTCGATCAGCCGCTTACCGAAGAACGAATATCGCACCAGGACCCAGGCCACGACCAGCCCGAAAACCGCGTTGATCGCCGCCGCAATGAACGAGGCCCCAAACGTCAATTTGTAGGAGGCCACGACGCTGGGATCGGTCACCGTGGCAAAGAATTTTGGCCAACTGATGGTTGCCGACTTGAGGAACAGGCCCGCCAGCGGAATCAGCACGATGAGGCTCAAGTAGCTCATCGTGCAGCCCATCGTCAGCCCAAACCCCGGCAGAACGCTTCGCTCTTTGAGTTTCATAATGTAGGCGGCACACGCCGTGTGCCGGCCCCGCACACGGCGTGTGCGGAATACTATGTTCACGGCTTCGATATCTGATCGAAGACGCCGCCATCGTCAAAATGCTCCCGCTGGGCCTTCCGCCAACCGCCGAAAATGTCGTCAACCGTGAACAACTCAACCTTGGAGAACGGCTTCAGATACTCCCTAGGCACCGCCTTTGCGTCGCGCGGCCGGTAATAGTGTTTGGCGGCTATCGTTTGGCCCTCGGGTGAATAGAGATACCGCAAGTAGGCTTCGGCCACCTTCCGCGTGCCGTGCTTTTCCACGACCTTATCCACGACGGCCACCGTCGGCTCGGCCAGAATGCTCACGGAGGGGACGACGATCTCCAATCCGCCTTTGGCCTTCTTCATCTCGTTGACCGAATAGTGCGCCTCGTTCTCCCAGGCCAAGAGAACGTCGCCCCGGCCGTTCTTCACAAACGTCAACGTTGCCCCCCGGGCGCCGGAGTCAAGCACCTTCACGTGGGCGAACAGTTCCTTGACAAACTCACGGGCCTTCGCCTGGGCCTTGGCCACGGCGTCGGCGTGCTTGGGATCATGGAGTTTGGCCAGATCGCCCAATTCGCGTTTGAGCGCATATCCCCACGCCGCCAGATAGTTCCAGCGGGCCCCGCCCGAGGTCTTCGGGTCTGGCGTAACCACTTCCACGCCCGGTTTGACCAGATCGTTCCAATCCCTAATCCCCTTGGGATTGCCCTTGCGCACCAAGAAGACGATCGTGGAAGTGTACGGAGGCGCTGTTGTTCGGCAACCTGGTCTGCCAATCTTTCGGCAAGAGCTTGGCATTGTCGCTGATCGCGTCGATGTCGTAAGCCAGCGCCAGGGTAACCACGTCGGCCTCCATCCCGTCGATCACGCTCCGCGCCTGCTTGCCCGAGCCGCCGTGCGACGGCTCGACGACAACTGTCTGGCCGGTTTTCTGCTCCCAGTGTTTGGCGAAGGCTTTGTTGAAGTCCTCGTAGAGTTCGCGGGTGGGATCATAGGACACGTTGAGAATCTTGACGCTCTTGGGCGTGTCGGTCTTGCCGGTCGATCTCGTCCCGGGCTTGGAACATCCTTCGACGATCAGTCCGAGGGAAACGACGGCCAATAGGAGAAGCCAGCGGAAACGAGGCGAGCAAAGTCCCATTTACGAACCCCCAAGACGTGCGGTTTTCGGTTGAGCTGACATCGATGGCACGGCGTGTGCATCAAATACGATGATTCTCGATTCGCAACTCCCGTGCCGCGTCACGGGACGCGGAACGAATGAGTGAATGCTCGTGGTGTGGGCTATGTGAATGAACTACGTCGCCAATAACCGTTAAATATGCTGGACACATGCCGTTATATATGATAGTATATCCGTCATATATGCTCGGCACACCGCTGTCTGAGAGATGATGCCCGCAATGGAGCCACTTCAACAGGTGCTGCTGAACGTTTGGCAAGAGGCCTGCCGCCACATTGACATCGGCCAGTCGACCGCGAATATCGCGGCCATGCTCGCGCTGCACGTTCCGTCCGAGCAGGTGCTCGTCCGTCGGATTGATCGCCCCCGATCCGGCCTGGAGACTGTGGCCGTGGGATTTGCGGGCACGAGGCACCGCCTGGGCGACGCCCGGCGCGACTGTTCGCCGGCCCAACTGAAGACCCTGCTGGACTGGTGTCGCCAGGGCCGGATTGCCCATCGCTGCGGCCAGCGGTCGCCGACGCCGGAGTTGTTCAACGTCGTAGCGGGCCAGCACCAGGGTGACGTGTTGGCGGGCCCCTTGGGCGATCCGGCGGGGAACTGCGGCGTTCTGGTGTTCTTGGCCCCCGAGGATTCCGACTTCAACTCCAAACACGCCGACTTGGTTCAACTGCTGTTGGAGCCGTTTTCGGTAGCCCTGGAGAACGACCTCCGCCTACGCGAGATGACCGCGCTGCGCGAGGCGGCCGAGGCCGACAAGCGATCGCTGTTGACCGAAGCTCGGGCGCAAAACCCTCGGCGATACGATCGTGGGCATGGAATCGGGGCTTCGGCCGGTGATGGAGCGGGTCGAATTGGTCGCCCCGTCCGACGCCCCCGTACTGATCTTCGGCGAGACGGGCACGGGGAAGGAAGTGATTGCGCGGGCGATTCACAATCGCTCGTCGCGTCGCAACGGCCCGTTCGATCGGGTAAACTGCGGGGCCATTCCGCCGGAGTTGATCGATTCGCAACTGTTCGGTCACGAGCGGGGGGCGTTCACCGGGGCGGTCGAGGCCCGCCGGGGCTGGTTCGAGCGGGCGGACGGCGGCACGCTGTTCCTCGACGAGATCGGCGAATTGCCCCCCGCCGCCCAGGTCCGAGGCCGTCTTCTGTGAACGCGACCGGGCGGCGCTGCAGGTGCTGCGCCGGAATCTCGAGACGACCGGACTGGCCGTGCGGGCCGAGGTGGTCACAGGGGATGCGTTCGCCTACCTGGCTCGCCCTGGTCTGCCGGCCTTTCGACTGGTCTATATCGCGCCACCCCAATATCACGGCGTATGGCTCCGGGCGTTGTTGGCCGTAGACGCCCGGCCCGAGCTGCTCGAGCCGGATGGGCAGGCCGTCATCCGGATCTTTCCCAAAGAGTGGCTCGAGCCCGAGCTTGTGCACCTTAGCTTGTTCGACCGGCGCCAATACGGCAGCACGGCCCTGTGCTTCTTCGGACGCCGGGAAGGTTCTTGACGCGGCTGCGGTTTCGCCGCCGCGGGATCGGAGTGCCCATGGAGTGGAAACCCTCGGTCATCGATTTGCAGGAGGCGGCCCGCTCGGCTCCGGCGGGCGAGCGGGGCCCCCACACGGCGCGGCTGCCCCTCTGGCGCCGTTCGCTCAACAAGGCCGGAGGCAGGTTCTGGCCACGGGTCCGATCGGTCGAGGTGCTGGTCGAGGGCAGCGACGGCCAGACCTACCGGGTGCCGATCGCGGTGGGCCACAATAATACCCTGCGCTGGCTGGCACTCGCCGGCATAGTCGCGCTGCCATTGAACTGGCTGGTGCGGCGTGCGGTGCGCGCCCGTCGCAGCAGCTAAAAACCTCCCAAGGAGCGGAATATGGCCGCCCGAAGTCATCCCGCCTTTCTGTGGGTGCCGGCTCTCATCCTGTTGTTGAGCGGCTGTTCGGCGACCGCCTCAGTCTCGCCGTCGCCCACGCCCCAGGAGGCAGCAACTGCAGCCTCCGCCTCGACGACCGAGTCTCTTCCGCTGCCCCTGCCGACCGGCGACCTGGCGATGACGGGCGCGCCCACGGCCCCGCCCGCCGTGCCGGTGGCCAGCGACACGCCGGCCCCAACCGCAGCCGCCGCCCTTCCCGCGAGCGGCACGCCGCTGCCGGCCGTCGCTGCCCCGGCGACGGCCGCGCCCCTGGCGACCGGCGCGCCGCCACCGCCCGCCGCTGCCGCAGCGACGGCCGCGGCTCGCGCCGCCTGGCACTCCGGCCCCAACCGGCGTGGCAGCCGCAGCCCGTCTGGCAACCGGCGCGCCGGGCCCAACCGCCGTGGCAGCCGCGGCGACGATCACGCCTGCGCCGACCGGCACGCCAACCCTCGCGCCGACGAGCCAGCCGACGGCTGTGCAGGCAGTCCAGGCCGCCACGCCGCAGGCCACCCAGGCGTCTGAGCCATCGGAAGCGCCCGTTGACATGATCTGGAACGCCGAGGAGAAACAGCTACAGTACGCTTATCGTGCCGACCTGGTCTCGACCGCGACCGGCGGCGCGACCCGCGACTTTCACACTCACCATCGAGTACGCGCCCCCCGGGGACGTGCAGATGACGATGCCGGGCGGCATGGTGACGAGAATCCTGGAAGACAAGGGGACCGTCTGGCAGAGGGGGACGGACGGCACCTGGGCGCAGCTGTCCACCGACGAGGCCCAGGCCGTTATAGGCACCCTGCCTTTGCTGAATTCGACGCAAGTGAGCCAGCTCAAGCAGCAGATCGTCGTCGCGCAGACAAAGTTCGCCGGCCTGACTTCGGTCAACGGCGTCCCGGCCTGGGCTTACGACTACGCCACCGTGACGGCCAACACCAGCGCGAGCAGCCCGTCCGAGATCTGGATCGGGGTTGCAAACCGCCTGCCCCTGAAAGCACAGAGCACGGGCAGTGCGTCTTCAGGGACAGGCCAGGCCACGACGGTGATCACGTATCAGTATGACCCCAGCATCAAGGTGCAGGCGCCGGGGTAAGGCTCGACCGCGCGCTTACTTCTTCCCCCACGGCGCGGGCCGCTCGGCAGGGGGCTGTGGCGCCGGCGCAGGCTGCGGCGGGGGCTGCGGAGCGGGTGCCGCCGGCTCGGGCTGCCGTGCGGGTGCCGGCGCAGCTGCGCCCACCGCGCCCAGCACGGCGGCCAGGCGCTGGTTCAGCGCGGCGTTGACGGCGCTGGGATGGATCGCCGAGATCGGCCCGTCAGGGGTGCGGTGCCCGGCGATCACGGTGACGTGGTCCACCGGGAAGAGGTCCATGGTGCCGGCGAAGGCGCCGACCACATCGCCGAACCTCTCGATGATGTAAGCCGTCATCGCCTGATTGCCGCCTCCCTCCAGGATCTCGATCGTGCGGCTGAGCATCGCAATGTGCGCCTGGCCCTCGCCGCGGATGCCCGCCGCCTCGGCGCGCGCCCCTTCCACCATCTTCTGCGCCGAAGCCTCCGCGGGCACCGTGACCGTGGCCTGGAGCTGCGTCCGCACCATCTCGATCCGCTGCTTCTCGGCCTCGACCTGGGCGCGGCAGGCCCGCCACTTGCGACTCGGCGTTAGCCGTCGCTTCCTGCATGCCGACCGCCTTGCGCTGGTTCTCTTTTGCCACCCGCACCCTGGTCTGCGCCTCCAGCTGCTGCCGGTCATTTTCGAGCGCCCGGATGCCCACGTCCGCCCGCCGAGCCTCTTCCTGCTCCTTGGCCGCCGCTCGCGCCGTGGCCTTCGCCTCGCGCGACTGGCTGTCGGCGTTGGCGGTCTGGATGCGTTTCAGCAAGGCAATGTAGAGATCGGGCTCCTTGACGCCCTCAAGCCGATGGTCCTCGACGTCGGCGATGTTCATGGTGGTGATCTCGAGGCCGATCCCCTCCAGGTCCGACTTGCACACCTTGATCATGTTCTGGATCAGGCGATCCTTGTGGCTCATGACCTCCTCAGGGGTCATGGCGGCGATCGAATCGCGCAGGTGGCCTTCGATGATGGAGGTGGCGATCTTGCTCAGATCGGCCCAGTTGTTGGTCAGGTATAGGATGCGCTTGACGGCGTTGATCATGCCATGGTCCGACTTGGCGACGGCATAGCTGACCGTGGCCTTGACGGTGAGCGGCACGATGCCCCTGGCGATGGCCGACTCGACCACGACGGTGGTGGTCTGCGGCGTCAGGTCCATTGTGGTGAAGCGGTTGACCAGGGGCAAGACGAAGACACGCCCGCCGCGGAAGATGCCGAAGCTGCCGCCCTTACCATGGACCACGGCCAGCTGGCTGGGCGGCACGAGCTTCATCTTCGAGACCACCTGGATGAAGAGCGTGAGCAGGATCAGGACCCCCAGGGTAATCAGGAAATAGATCATCGCGTCGCCTCCACGCCACCGCTACCTTCAGAGACCTGGCTGCCGCCTGCGCCATCGCCTGCCGGCGAAGCCGAAAGCAGCGCTTTCACGCTGATGCCGAAGCCCTCATCCAGGCGGCGCATGAAGTCGACCATGGCCGCCGGGCCGCGATTGACGGCGCCGTTGAACCCGTCTTCCTCGTTGAGCATCAGCAATTGTTCGACGCTCTGTTTCTGGGCGTGCTGTTGGTAGGCTCCGAAGAGGAGCGGCAGCTGCGTGAGGAAGAGCGCAATCTTGCCTTTGTCGCCCGTGCGCTGGAGCAACTCCACCTTCTGCTGCAGCAGCTCGTTGCGCGCGCCCTGCACTACCTGGATCGCCTGGGCGTCGCCCTGGGCCAGCGTCTCGGCGGCCATGCGCTGGGCTTCGGCGGCCAGGGTAACCTCTGATTGGTTTTTCAGCTTCTGGATCGCGACGTTCATCTCCTGCACCGCGCGCTGGCCACTGCTCATGGCTTCGGCCACGTTGCTGTCGGCTTCCAGCTTGGCCCGCGTGACATCAGCCTCGCACTGGCGCCGGAACACCTCGATCTCCTGCGTCTTGGCCACGATGCGCTCGTTGGCGACCTGCTCGGCTACCGCCATCCGCCGGTTGGCATCCGACTCGGCCTGCTCGGCGCGGGCACGCAGGCGAGCTTCCTCGATCTCCACTTCCTGCCGCTTGCCCGACAGCGTCTTGTTGGCCAGGTTGGCGATGTAGTTGGAGGTGTCCCAGATGCGCTGCAGCGAAACGGAGACCACTTCCATGCCGAAGCTGCTCAGGTCTGACTGGCAGTCTTCCAGCAAGATGTGCCGGAAGGTGGCGCGCTCTCCCTCTTCGGCAGGGCCGCCGTCCAGGCCCAGCCCAAGAGGAGACCGCGCAGCCTGCAAGGTGGCGCCGCCCTGCGCAGCCTGCGCATTGGCGCTGGCCTGCGCAGCCGCCTTGGCCAGGTCCTGATCGGCGACGCCCTCGGCGCTCTCGACCATGCCGATGGCCTGCAGCGGCGTGGTTTTGTTCAAGGCCGCGCGGAAATTGCCGATCATCGTTTGCTGGATCTGGTCCTGGATTTGCTGGCGCGACTTGCCGAGCAGCTGCTGGACGGCGTTGTAGAGCAGCGTCTCGTTTTGATCGTTGACACAAACGCAGGCCGTGGCATCGGCCCCGACCGAGATGCCGTTGGCCGAGTTGACCCCCTCGATCTTGACATTGATAGGCAGGATCGTCAGGTCAATCGCCTGCGCGGTCTGGATGAAGGGGATCACAAAGGTCCAACCGCCGCGCTGGATGCGGAAGCCATAGCTCCGCCCCGCGATCACCGTCTCAGTACCGCCGGTGATGACGAGGATCTGGTTGGACGGGCAGACCCTCACCAGGGAGCGCAGCAGGGAAAGCAAGACAATAAAGACGACGAGCCCGAGCAGACCACCGAGTATGCCCATGGTTCCTCCTGGGGTGTCACCGCACACGCACGCATTCCGCGTCCACCTGCACGATGCGCACAATTGCGCCGTGCTCGTACGCTGTTCCTTCGTCGGCAGCCAGAGCGTAGAGGTCGGTCACTTGCATGCCGGCCTGCACACGCACTTTGCCCATGTTCGTGGCATCGAGGGGCACGACGACGGTGGCCTGTTCCCCGACCAGGTCGGTTTCCGGCGGGACGATCCCCGTGTCATGCCTTTGAAAACGGAAGAAAGCGTTGGCCACAAAGGAGCTGCCCAGGCCGACGAGGATCGCCACGAGCAAGCTCCGGAGAGGGCCGAGGCCTGAGGCCAGGCTGGCCCAGCCGGCCGGCCCGAATCCCAGGCAGAAGTAGACCAACAGGCGCAAATAGAGGAGCACGGACAGGATGGCCGCGCCCTCCTGTTGTCCCGGCGCTGCCGGCGCCGCGGCCTGATCGCGCCCGGCCTGCGCCGCCCCGCGCCCGGCGGCCTGGCCCCCAGGGTGAGCCGCCGCGTGGCCGCCCGCCGCATGGCCGCCTGTCGAGGCGCCATGCCCGGCCCCGCCGGCTGCGTGTCCGGCCCCGGTCGCATGCCCGGCTGTGCCCGCGCCGCCGTGGTGGCCCAACAGCCCAAAGAAGTCAAGGAAGACGACGCCGGCCGCAAAGACGGTGCTGCCGATGAAGAGCTGCAACAGAGCGCGGGGATTGAGCACCTGCCGCGCAAGCGAAACGGCCAGGATGAGCAGGCAAATGGCCAGGGCCGAAAAGAAGACTCGCCGGGTACGGTTCATAGGCAACCTGCTGTGACGCTGGGTCGGACTGATTCCATGAGCATTGATCCCTCCCTTGGCGCAAGTCCTGGCAACATCTAATCACGGGGCCACGGATGCTGCTTGACGTGGGCATGACCTCCGGCTGACAGCGCTCGGACAAGCGCACGCTCTCATTATACACCTGTGGAGATCCCGGACACGGAGAGCGCATTGCTGAGGGGCAGCTGCAACTTTGGGCGCCGGCCGACCACGGATACCACGCGGGTGCGCGAGCCACGCACGTCGAGGGCCCCGAAGCCGCGTCCAACCGGGCGGTCCCAAGCACTCCGTCCCCACAAGGGGCACCGACCCCGCGGGGTCTGCTTCCTTTCATCCGCGTCCCGATCCCGGGCCGGACCACGGGTGCCGGCGCGGATCGGGACGCGCTCATCGCCAGATATGCCGTCTTTCGCGGCTACGGCGCGATCTGGTACCAGATGTCCGCCCGGTAGCCGCGGGCATCGATCTGGGCGATCGTCCCGATGATCGCCGGCCGGCCCGCCTTGCAACGCCATTCGTAGATCGTGTCATGGCCCGTTATGGCAGCCGGGATGAAGTCGGCAGCGGGCTGTTGCTGGCAGAAGCCGGCCATGCCGTCGGTCGGGGTCTTGTCAACATCCGCCTTCGCCTGGCACGGCAGATTGGCCCCGACGGTACAGGCGTAGACCTTGCCATCCATGCAGCGCCAGAATGAATTCTGGGCAACGGGCGGCGCGGGAGTGCCCGGCAGGTTGAGGGCTTTCTGAAGCCCGTTGACCACCCCGGGCGGGAGCTTGGGGCCGGTGTAGCGAGCGTCCGGCTGGTCGATGGTGTCCACCGCAGCGCAGTAGGCGAAGGGATCGCTATAGGTGGCCTGCGCCGTGCTCACCACGGTGACGGTGCCCGTCGCAGCGATGGTGGGCACTGCCCCGTTCGCGGCCGCCGGCGCCGTAACGGTGATGGCCGGCGACGTCATCGCCTCGGTCGGCGTCATCGGCGCCGTGACGGCGGCCGCCGTCGGCGTCACCGGCTCAGTCGGCGTCATCGGCGCCGTCGCGGAAATGGAGGCGGTCGGTGTCATAGCAAGCGTGGGCTGCGCCGAGCGCGATGGCCGCGGTCGAGGTCACCGCCGCGGTCGCCCCGGCAGGCAGCGCCGGCGCGGTGGTTGGGGCGACGGCCGCCTGCGCTATGGTGGGGGCGGGAGCCGAGGTGGACGGTAGCGCCGCCGGCTGAGGCGCCGCACACGCGCTGAGCAGCAAGCTCCCGAGGATCAGCGGCGCGAACCACGCCTGTCGGATAAGCGGATAACGTCGAAGCACTCGCACAGTAGAGATCCTCCTTCAACCACATTCTACTACTGAATGACGCCGCGCACCAGATCATGCCGGACCTGCGGCCTGCGCTGCCCTGATCCCAGCCCGAGACGGTCTGATCCCGGGGCCGCGATGCTCCCGACTTGATCCGATCCCGGCACCGCGCTACTATTATGCAGGCGCTGGCGGGCGAGACCGCCGGCCGCCACCACACCACAAGCAGAGGGCACACGCTGCGATGGACATGGACGACCTGGTGGAGAGGAAGATCCGCGAGGCGATGGAGCAAGGGCAGTTCGACGACCTGCCGGGCCAGGGCAGGCCTCAGAACCACGATGACTATTTCGCGCTGCCCGAGGAGGCACGCCAGAGCACGACCGTCTTGAAGAACGCCGGGTACCTGCCTGCGGAAGTGGAGCTGTGCAAGGAGATCGCGGCGCTGCGCGTCGCCCTGATGGGCAGCGCCGAGGATGAGGAGCGGCAGCACATCACGCGGGCTCTCAACGATAAGCTGCTGGAGCTGAACCTGCTGCTGGAACGCGGCCGGCGGGCGCCGCGCCGGGCGCCGCGCTGGTTGACGGGGCCGCGCCCGGCCAATTTCCCAATTGGAAGTTATCCAACCATCCTGGCAGGCAGTCGGGCGTACCATAATCGCCAGATTGGCGTCTTCGTAGTGTAAGCGATGAGCAGGGGAGGTGGAAAGGAGAAGACTATGGGGTTCTGGGGGCGTTTGCGGCTGGTCTTTCAGACGCAGGCGGAGCGTGCCGTGGCCGCGCTGGAGGACCCGAAGAAAAGCCTGGATTTCAGCCTGGTGCGGCTGGAAGACAACCTGCGGCAGGCGCGGCAGAGCCTGATAGCGATCGTGGGCTCGCAGCGGCTGCTGGAGTCGCGCCGTGATCAGGCCGGGGCCGCGGCGGCCCACCATGAGCTGCAAGCCCGCCAGGCGCTGGCAGGCGGGCGCGACGATCTGGCACACCTGGCCCTCGAACGCAGGCAGGCGGCCCTGGCGCGACGGGCAGAGCTCGAAGTCGCGGCGGCGAACCTCGAGGCGCAGGCAGAGTCGCTCAAGGTCACGCTGCTCGGCCTCCAAACACGCATCGAGATCTTCCGCAGCCGCAAGGAAGAGCTGAACGCAATCTATGATTCTTCGCGGGCGCAGATCAAGGTGCGAGAGGCCATCACCGGGCTATCGGCCGACCTCGACGACGTGGGGCGCACGGTTCGGCGCGCCGAAGGCCATATCCGGCGCATGCAGGCGCACGCCGAAGCCATCGATCAACTGGCAGCCTCCGGCACCATCGTGGACGCTTTGGCTCCTTCGGGTGACGACATCGACCAGGAGCTGGCGCGGCTTGGGCATGCGGCCGACGTCGAGGCCGAACTGGCCCGGCTCAAACAGGAGGCGCGTGGGGGCTACATCGCAGCGGGCTCCGGCCAGCCTGCCCTGGCGGAACACGCGGGATTGCTCGCAGTGCCAGGCCAGGCCCGGCTGGCGGGATCGGAGAATGGCGGGGCCCAGCCATAGTCCACCGGCCCACGAAAGCCCTGAAGCCAAATGTCACATCATCACGTCATCCTTTTCCTGCCGCTCCTCTTCCTGGCTTTTCTCTTGGTGCTGCCCCTGCCGCTGGCCGTGGTCCTCGACGCCGTCCTGGCGCTAGGCTCGTTCCTGCTCTTCAGGCGGCTGGCCGGTAGCGTGCGGGCCCCGGCCATCACCGGGCGCGAGGCTATGCTCCAGGCAGATGTTCGGGTGCTGCAGCGGACGGCAGACGGCTGGCAGGTGCGCCACCAGGGCGAGGTGTGGAGCGCGCTCTCCTCGGAGCCGCTTTGCCCGGGCGGCCGGGCCCGTATCGTCGGCTTCGAGGGGCTGAGGCTGCTGGTGATACCGGACGATGGCGACGGGGGCATCGAGGGGCCGGGCCGCGAGCTAGTCTCGGCGCGCCGGGCCCTGACCCGGGCACTGGCGCGCCTGAAGGCGCAGATGGCGGCGCTGGATTCAGGATCGCGACAGCGTGAGCTTGCGGCGCGCGCGGCCTTGCCCGAGCATGAAGAGGCCGCGCGCGCTTATCTGCAACAGAAGCAGGAGCTGCTGGCATCCCGGTCGCACCTGGCAGAGGAAGCCGCCCGGCTGGAGCAAGAGCTGGCCCACCTCGAGGCGCTGGCCCAGGCTGTCAGCCAACGCGCCGGCTGCTGACCCCAGGCCGCTCAGGCTGCCGCACGACCCGGCGTCGCCCCCAGCGCGAAATCATGTTGCGTGCCCACGTCAGGCCGGCACCCTGGGTTACGTCCACCCGACTCCCTTGCCGCGTCCCGGCGGGCTAATTCGTACAGGATGGACACGAAGGTCCCAGCATGGGGATGGATAGGCCGGATGGACACGAAGGTCCCGGCACGGGATGGATGTTTTTGGACCTGGCCCATACCCATTTGGGGATCTCAGTGTCCATCCCGCCGAATCCATTCCCTTCGAGGACGTCTGTGTGCATCCTGTGACGGCGACCGGCCCCAACGGCGCACCGCCCCGTTGCAGTTGCCACCCTGGGGGCCGGCTGCAATATGTCTTTGCCTTGCGTGGCCCCGTCCGATCGTGGTTAGCTCTTGCGCCGCCGCGCCCAGGCGAGCCCGGCGAGGGGCAAGAGGATCGCGGGAGGCGCGCAGAAGCCGGCCGTGAAATCGCCGGCGTCCCGGATCAGGCGGTCGAACAACGAGCGGGTCTCTCGGCCCTGCTGGTACACGTAGGCGCTGTGCGGCGGACGGCAACCGCCCAGCAGCACTGCGACGCAGGCAAGCAGAATCACGAGCACGATGATCGTGAGCCACGTCCTTGCCATGGCTTTCCTCCTTTTTTCATCTTGCTCCAAGATGCATTTGCGCTTCCCCCGCCCGCAACGGCGGCGGGGCGGGAGGCTCAGAAGAGATGCCCCGTGCACAGGGCCACACCCGGCCCCGGCCCGCAGACGATCGCCTGCCTCACCGCCGGCATGCGGGCAAGCTGCGCTAACACCTCGTCGCGCCGCTCGGGCAGAGTCAACAGGTGCACGTTCGGGCCGGCATCGATGCTGAAATACACCGGCAGGCCGCCCGCCCGCCACGAGCGCACGGCCTGGATCAACTCCAGCGTGGCCGGTTCCCAATACAGAGCGCTCGGGCGCGACGTCATGGCAACGGCATGCAGCGACAGCGCCTCGGCTTCGGCAACCTCGCCGAGGGACAACAGGTCGCAAGCCTCAATGGCCGCGCGCGCCTGAGCCAGCGCGGCCGGCAGCGTCGCCAGGCGCGGCGGAAGATACGGGCTGCTCTGAGCGCGAGCGTGTCCTTCTTCAGAGGAAACCTGTTTGAGCCCTGAAGACACGACGGCGATGATGTTGACGAGCGGCCAGCGCCCGGGCGGGGCCAGCGGCAAAGCCACCGAGGTCGCGTCATCGGCCCCAGCCTCCCATTCCACGAAGCCGCCATGGATCGAACGGCACGCCGAGCCTGACGCCAGGCGCGCCAGCCGGCCAAGCTCAGCGGGAGGGAGCGCCAGTCCCAGGGCCGCCGCCGCCGCTGCTGTGAGCGCCGCGAAGCCGGAGGCCGAAGAAGCGATGCCTGCGCTGGTGGGAAAGTTGTTCTCCGAGACGATGCGTGCGGGCCCTCCCCGGCCGGCGAGCGCCCTCAGCCGGTCGAGGTGGGCCGAGGCCCGCGCCCGCACGCCTTCGTCTGCCGGCAAACCGTTGAGCCAAAGCCTGTCGGCAGGCAGGCCGGGCTCGAAGGCCACCGTGGTCGTGGTGAAGGCGTTATCCAGCGTCATGGAGATGCTGCTGTTGAGCGGAAGGTGCAAAGCAGCATCGCGGTTGCCCCAGTATTTGACAAAGGCGATGTTGGCGCCGGCGCGGGCTGAGGTTTTCAATGCCGGGCCCCGAGGTAGGCCAACAGGCGCGGCACCGGCCAGGCGTTCGCGATGTGCTCCGGCGTGGCCCAGGCCCGGCGGGCCACCGCAACCCCGTATTCCAGCAGGTCCAGGTCCCCCGGACTGTGGGCATCGGTGTTGATGCACAACGGCACGCCCAGCTCGACGGCCCGCCTGGCGTGCACGTCGTTGAGGTCCAGGCGCTGCGGGTGGGCGTTGATCTCGAGGATCACGCCGGTCTCGGCCGCCACGCGTATGACCTCGTCGAGGTCCAGGTCGCTCGGCTCGCGCTCGCCCAGGAGCCGGCCCGATGGATGGGCCAGCACGTCAACGTGGGGGTTGCGAAGCGCCCTGATGGCCCGTTGCGTGATCTGGTCGCGCGGCTGGCGCTGGTTCGTGTGAATGGCAGCGACCACGACGTCCATCCCGGCCAGGAAGTCGTCGGGATAGTCGAGCGCGCCATCGGCGCGCACCTCCACCTCGGCGCCTTGCAGGATGACCAGGTCGGGGAACTGGGCGCGCACAGCCGCCAGCTCGGCCTGCTGGCGCCGCCATGCGTTCGACGGTCATGCCTCCCGTGACGCCCAGGCTCTGCGAGTGGTCGGTGAAGGCGAAGTAATCGTACCCATGCGCCCGAGCGGCCGCGGCCATCTCAGCGAGGGAACTCCTGCCGTCGCTATAGGTCGAGTGCGCGTGCAGCTGGCCGCGGATGTCACCCAGAGCAATCAGGCGCGGCAGCCGGCCCTGCTGCGCATAACGGATCTCGCCTTGCGATTCGCGCAACTCGGGCGGGATCCATAGCAGGCCAAGCGCGGCGTAAAGAGCTTCTTCCTCACGAAAAGTGGCCGGCACGCCCTTGCGGGCCGCTTCAGAGCCTTCTGCCTGCCCTGCAGCCGCAGGCGAAGCCGCGCCGGCGGAGGGCAGCAGCGGCGTCAGCGCGTACTCGTTCAGGCTCCATCCCTGCCGCAGCGCCAGCTCGCGCAGCTCGACGCTGTGCGCCTGAGAGCCGGTGAAATACTGCAGGGCTGTGCCCCAGCTGCCCGGGTTCACGACCCGCAGGTCCACCTGCATGCCGGTTCGCAGACGCACCGAGGTCTTGGTCGGGCCGGTGAGGAGCACTTCCGCCACCTGCGGCAGGGCACGGAAAGCGGCCATGACCGGCTCGGGGTCGGCGGCGGCCACCAGCAGATCCACGTCGCCGATGGTCTCACGCCAGCGCCGCAAGCTGCCTGCCACCTCGGCGCGCTCGATGCCGGGAGCTGCGCCGCGCAGCTGCGCCAACAGAGCCCGCGCCATCGGCAACGCCACCCCGATCGGCGTTCGACCGCTCTTCTGCTGGCGATGGAAAGCCTCGATGCCTGCGAGGATCCTGGCCTCGGACTTGGGCCCGAAGCCGGGCAGATCGCGCAGCTTACCGGCGCGCGCCGCGTCCTCGGCGGCCTCGACGCCTGTAATGCCGAGCCGCTCCCACATGGCGCGCGCCTTGGCAGGGCCGACGTCGGGGACGGCGAGCAACTCCACCACCCCGGGTGGCACCTTCTCGCGCAAACGCTCCAGGTAAGCGAGATGCCCCGTGCGGAGCAGCTCGTCGATTTTCGGCGCCAGCCCCTCTCCCACCCCGGGGATGCCGGCCAGCCCCGATTCCTGCCACATCTGGCGGATATCGCGGTCCAGGCCCCGGATGTTTTCGGCGGCCCGGCGATAGCCCAGCACCCGGAAGCGATTCTCGCCCTGGATCTCCAGGATATCGCCGATTTCCTGCAAGGCCGCCGCGACTTCAGTGTTTCCCAACGGTTCGACCATAGTTACCCATCTCGAGCCGGGTGATGCCTGCCAGAAGTTTATACCGCGCCGGGCAAGCGCCCCCACGAAAGGCAAAATAGCGAAATGACAGCCTGGGGCAAGCGCCCCCACAAAGAAAGGGTTCCCAGGGGGCGCAGCCCCGAGCGGCTGGCCGGAAGGGGGCCTGCGAGCCCAGGCTTACTACTGGGCCACCTGCAAGCTGCTGGCCGACACCGTCAAATCGACAAGCTGCAGATTGAGCCAGCCGATGGTGTGGCCCGGCATGCGCACCGCGACCCAATCCCCGGTCGCGTCACAGCCGGCTACTACCAGCACAGCCCCGCGCTTGACCAGGCTGAGCACCGGCTGATCGGTCCCCGGCCCTTTGCGGATGTTCGCCTGGTCGGAGGACACCGCGGCCATAGGGTAGGCGTCGGCCGAGCTGCTCCAGAAGCCGGCCTTGTTCTCCCACGCCTTGGTGGCCGCGTCGGCCAGGCGCTGCCGATACTTCGTATCTTGCGGATCGGCGGACGGCGCGGCATAGCCCAGCTCGACCATGCGTGCGTTCGCCATCTGGTCTTCGGGCAGCCAGACGTAGCGCAGCCAGTTACCGTTGTCGTCGGTCAGGGCCTGGCCTTGCTCCAGATAGATCATGCGGCCCATCACCAGGTTGCGGTTAGCGTCGGCAGCAGCCCTGGCGCCAGGCTGGCCGGATGCCGGCACGTCGATCCCCAGATAACGCACTGTGACATACTGGTCAACCACCTGCACGCGCACGGTATCGCCGTCGAGCACCTCGTTGACTTCGCCGGAGTTTGCAATGGGCTCGGTGGGCAGGGCGGTGGGCGTTGCCGGTGGCCTGGGCGTGGCCGTTGGGGCACGCACCTCGGCCATCTTCGTGCCGACGACAACAGCTGCCTGCCTGGCATAGCCCAGCGCGATGCCGCGCGGCGAAGGCTGGATCGGCGCCACGGCCAACGCCACGATCACCGCGGCGACGAAAAGGCAGCTCAGCCCGGCGGCCCTGCGCTGGCGTTGGGCAGGCGTGGGCAGCGGCCTGGCCGCGGGCTGGGCGTCTGCCCAGGGCCGCCTGGCGGCCAGGATCTCCCAGGGCTGCCGAGGCCGGGGGTCGAGCCGGTGCAGCGCCTCGACCAGCGCCTGGCGCAGGCCATCGTCAGGCTCGATCGCCAGGCGCTCCACCAGGGCATGCCTGGCGCGCCGCCACGCCTGCCCGGCATCCTCTGCGGGTGCGACGGTCCCGGCCTCGCGGGTCTTGACACGGTCGCCCTCGGTGTTGGGCGCAATCACGCAAGCCGGGCCGGAAGAAGCCTCCTCATCAGGGAGCCCCTGGGACACCCGTCCGTCCGCTTCACTCGGGGCAAGCTCCGGGGGCCGCGAGGTGGGGCTCGCGGCGGTCGTCCGACAGAGCTCGGCCCCAAGCTCGCCGATGGAGAGGATAGCTGCCTGCCGCAGGCGCCGGGCAGGGTAATCGAGCGCCTCCTCGAGAAGGGGCAGAGACCCGGTCCCCTGGATGTCAACCAGCGAATGGAGCACCAGCAAGCGCAGCTCGTCGCCCCTTCCCCCCCTGAAGAGGGCGGCCAACTGGGATTCGACCCCCTGGTCGCGCCGGCATGCAGCAGCGCCAACGTGGCGTCGCGGATGGCCCGATCTTCGCTGCGCACAGAGCTGATGAGGTAGGTTGGGATATAGCCCGCCACCTCCCGGTCAGCGGGGCTTTCGCCCGCCTGGGCATCGAGAAAGGCCACGGCTACGTGCAATTGGTGCGTCCGCCGCAGGCTCTCGGACAGCTCCCGGCGCACCGCCATCTTGTCGCAAGCGTTGCCGCGAAGGTACTGGCCGGCCAGCTCCACCGCCAGGCCCGGCTGCCCGGCCTTGTCCAGCAGCGCCATGAAGCTCGCCAGGAGCCGCGCGGCGCCGGCCGGATGCCTCAGGCTTCGCCCCATCATGGCGAAGGCTTCCTCAGTGCGCCCGGCCTCCAGCAGCAAGACACTCAACCGCTCCATCAAGGCCAGGTCGGCCGGGTCCTCGCGCAGGTGATCCGCCAACAGATCGATCAGCTCGCCGGTGGCGCCGGCCATGCTCAGCATGTCGGCACATTTCGAGCGCAAGATCGACGAGCCGAAGTGCAGCCAGCCCTCGCGAGTGGCGGTGGCGGCGTCGGCGAACTTGCCCTTGCTTTCGAGATAACCTGCCAGGGCCAGGGACTCATCCGGCGAGGCGGGCTGCAACAAGACGGCCCGCTGTGCAAAAGATGTCCCATCCCGGCCGTGATCGTCGAGGAACCCAACCAGCTCCAGCTGCGTCCGCACCGAGTGCCCGGTCAGCTTCTCCAGGCGGCTGATTTCTTCCCGGATGGCGTGCTGGAGGTCGGCCATCCGCACGCGGGCCTCCTGCACGCGGATGGCGTAGTCACGCTGCATGTCTTGCAGCCAGGTTACATCTTCCCCATCTTTGCGCGCCCTCACCTCGGCCCGTGCCGCGTGGGCCTGGCGCTCGGTATAAGACTCGCTTTCCTGTTGGCAGCGCCCTGCATCGGCCAACAATTCTTCGAGCCGTGAGTAGTCAATGAACATTTAGGGTACCCGTTCAAGGGGTGCAATCATCGACTTGCCATAAAGTATCCGAGAACATCATTTTGTGGTAGGATACAGCCGTGATCGAGATGCCCCATCTGCCTGATGAAGTACGAGCCAGCCTGCCGCCAGTGGCCCAGGCTTACATACGCGCTTTGGAGGCATTGGTCAGCAGACAGGACACTCAAATCAGCGAGATGCATACTCAGCTGCAAACGCTTCAGGCTCAGGTCGCTGAATTGCAAGCACGGCTGGGCCAAACCTCGCAGAATTCTTCTCGACCGCCGTCGAGTGATCCGCCCAGCGCACCGCCTCGTCCACAGCGCCCGTCCAGCGGGCGGAAGCGCGGCGGGCAGTTGGGCCACCAATTCCATGAACGCCCGCTGCTGCCGGAGAACGAACTCAAGAACACATTTGAGCATCGCGCCGAGACCTGCCCTGAGTGCCAGGCGGCGCTGGCCGCCGACTTGCCGGACACCGGCGAAGTTGTGCGCCAACAAATCTGGGACCTGCCCGATATCAAGCCCGAGGTCGTGGAACACCGTTACCACGAAGTGACTTGTCCCAATTGCGGGGCGCAGGTTAAGGCAGCACGCCCGCCAGATGTACCACCGGGGGCTTTCAGTCCGGGCGTCGTCGCGTTGATCGGACTGCTGCACGGTCGGTTCCGCTTGAGCGTGCGGGAGATCGTGGTGTTGCTGCCGGACGTCTTCCATCTGCCGATCAGTCCCGGGGCCGTGATTCACTTGTGCCAGGTGCTCAGCAAAGCTCTGGAAACACCTTACACCGAAAGCCAAACGGCCGCGGCCACGGCTGGTAACAGCAATGTGGACGAAACGGGCTGGAAGCAGGGTGGCAAACGGCGCTGGCTGTGGGTGATGGTCACCGTCAGCGCCACCGTCTTCCTGGTAGCCACGCAACGCAGCGCCGAATATCTTGAGAAACTGCTGGGCAAGGCGTTTCAAGGGATTGTGGGCTCGGATCGCTTCACAGCTTACTTGAAATTGCCGGTTGAACGGCGCCAAATCTGTTGGTTGCATTTGAAACGCAACTGGGTGGCCTTCAGCGAATTGCCTGACCCGCTGGCCGCCTGGGGCCAGAAAGCTTTGGCGCAGATCCACGACTTGTTTGTCATCTGGCATCGTTTCAAAAACGGCGAACTGGATCGCATGGGTCTGCAAACCGCCATGCAACCCGTACAAGCCCAGCTGCGCCAACTGTTGGAAGAAGGTCAGGCTTTGCCCCTGCACAAGGTGCGCGGTTTTGCAACGACTTGCTGCGCTTGTGGCCGGCGCCTGGACCTTCCTGACCGTGGAAGGCGTCGATCCCACCAACAATGCGGCTGAACGCGCTTTTGCGCCCGGCCGTCCTGTGGCGCAAGGGATGCTTCGGCACGCAGAGCGACGGCGGCAACGTGTTTGTCGCACGCAACTTGACCGTCGTGACAACTTTGTCGCCAACAACACCGTGCCGCCCTGCCCTTCCTCACTGACTCGGTGCGAACTTATTGGAATAGACAACCGGCCCCGGTCCTTTGTCCTACCCC
>CAWEHT010000230.1:0-5064 GCA_963808455.1 uncultured Chloroflexia bacterium
GGCCGGGCGCAGATGATCAAGGGTGACTGGATCAAGCCGGGGGCGGCGGTGATCGACTTCGGCGTCAACTTCGTGGCTGGCGCCATGTGCGGCGACGTTGACTATGAGGCGGCGCTCGCGGTCGCGGGGCTGGTCACCCCGGTGCCCGGCGGCACCGGCCCCATGACGAACGTCATGCTAATGAAAAACGTGCTGGCGGCCGCCCGCCGCGCAGTCGGCGGTTAGCGCAAGAACGCGAAAAGCCGGAGCGCGGAGAATGTGCGGCCTCCCGCGGAAGTGGAGGTAAATGTGCTTCTCTCTGGCATGCGAATCGCATTCCTGATCGGACCCGGCTTCGAGGACCTGGAATTCTGGGTCGTCTACATGCGCCTGATCGAAGAGGGCGCGCAGGTGCAGGTGGTAGGCACCAAAGCCGGCGAAACATACACCAGCAAGCACGGCGGCCTGACGGCGCGCTCGCAGGTGGCTGCGGCCGACGTCAACCCCGGCCAGTTCGACGCGGTCGGTCATCCCCGGGGGCTGGACTCCTGACACCATCCGCCGCAACGTGGCAATCAAGGCGCTCACCAAGGGCATCTATGACCAGGGCAAGATCGTAGGGCTGATCTGCCACGCCGGGTTGGTGGGCGTTTCGGCGCGGCATCGTGGCGGGGCACCGGGCGACAGGCTCGCTGGGCATCAAGGACGACGTAGAAAATGCCGGCGCCACCTGGGTTGACGTGCCGGCCTTCCGCGACGGCAACCTGGTGTGGGGCCGGGTGGTGGAGGACATCCCGGATTTCTGCCGCGAGCTGGTCACGGCGCTTGCCGAAGCGCACGCCGCGCCCCGGCAGGCGGCGCGAAGCGGCGCCGATGATGCTCACGCATGAGCACCCTGCGCGCCTCGCGCGGCGGCGTGTGAGGCGCGGAAACCGGACCCCAGCGAATTGGCGCGCCGTGTCAGGCGCAGTCTCCTTCGGAAGAGCATCGGGCGCGAGGCGGGCCGGCCTGAAGGCATCGGCCCGGTAAATGACGCGCCCGAAGGTGCGCCTGGAAATTGGCAGGTTCTAAGTACTCTTGCACGATCGCGCGGGACAGGTTAGAATCGTTCCCGTTGACAATCACCGTCTCACTCAGAAAGGGGGAAGGCATGAGGAACCTGCTCAGGCTGTCCATGGTGCTGGCCGCGATCCTGGTGATATCGGCGTGCGGCGGCGGCAGCAAGCCAATTACCATGGCCGACGTGCCGGCCTATCCGGGCGCAGCCGAGCTCAGCCAGGGAGCAGCCAGCTCGCCGCGGTCCTGGCCAACAATGGGGCGCAGTCCGCCCAGATCAGCCAGGCCGCGGGCGTGAACAGCAAAGTGGAGCAGAAGGGGTACACGCTGCCGGCCGACGCGACCTGGGACGCGGTCAACTCCTTTTTCACCGACAAGCTCAAGGCGATGGGGTTCGCACAGGGCGCTCCAGGAGGGAACCAGGCGGGGACAGCCAACAATATACTGAACGCAGCGTTGGCCCAGGAGAACCAGGCCAACAGCCCGCTCAAGATGCAGATGTTTTCCAAAGACAAGCAGACGTTGACGGTCATGATGCTGACGGACCCCACATCCGCCAATCAGAAGACGCTCGTGCTGTCGCTCAACTCGAACTAATACAACAGACCATCAAGACGGTGATCGACGAGGAGGGACGGCGATGGGCCGTCCCTTCTTTTGTCAAGCCCCCACGAAAGCTGAATTGCTACTCAACATACTCAACGATATCGACTCAACGATATCGGCAGTAACACGGCAGTAACAATCGACTTGACGTCCCGGCGGGAAACTGCTATACTCGCATCGCGATAGTACGTGTTATATCGTCATATAACGAAGAGTATGGGGAGGTGTGCATGGCGGGCTCCTCGGTATCGGAAGATGTGGCACGCTTTGACCGCTGGTCGAGCACCTATGAAAGCTCTCCGCAGCAGCGTTGGTTCTTCGACCACATACATCGGAAGGTGCTGGACATCGTGGCCGGCATGGTCCAGCCGGAAGTCCTGCTCGACGTGGGCTGCGGGACGGGGCGCCTGTTGCGGGCGGCCGCCCGGCGCTGGCCTTCGACCCGGTTGATCGGCGTCGACCCGGCGCCGGGGATGTTGGACGTCGCCCGGCTGCTGACGCCGGAGGCCACGTTCCACGGCGCCTTCGCCGAGCACATGCCGCTCGACGACGGCAGCGTCGATGTCGCGCTCGAGCACAGTTTCCTTCCATCACTGGCAAGACCAGGCGGACGGCGTGCGCGAGGTCGCGCGCGTCCTGCGGCCCGGCGGCTATTTCTTCCTGACCGACATGAGCGCGCCGTCGTGGCTCATCCGACTGGGGTTCACGCACTTCTTGGACCTGGGCAGGGTCAGAGAGTTGTTCCAGGGCGCGGGCTTGCGGGTCGTGCGCCAGCAACGTATCCTGTTCAACCAGGTGCTGGTGACGGTGGCCAGGCGCGAGGGCGACGGCATCCCTTCCGAAGGGGGGAGGCAAGCGGCTGCCGAAGAGTGCGGCGGGCAAGCGGACTATGGCCTGGACGCGCCTGGGCTCGTCCGCAATTTGGCCCTGGGTGGCACGAGCGCCCTGATCGGGGTTGGCTTGCTGCGGGCGTCCTCCGCCGCGCGGCGGGGCCGGCCCGGTGGCCTCCTGGCGGCGGCCGGCCTGGCGACGAGCCTCGCCTGCTTCGGGGCGGCGGCGCGCATGCTTTACTACAGCCGGGTCGAGAAGCTGCGCCTGCGCGATAGCGTGGTGGACGCTCTCTCGCTGCGGGGAGATGAAACCGTGTTGGATGCCGGCTGCGGCGGAGGGCTGCTCCTGAACGCGGCAGCCCGGCGGCTGACTACCGGCCAGGCGGTCGGCCTGGACCTGTGGCGCGCGGCGGATCTATCAGGCAACGAGATGGCAACCGCCTGGCACAATGCTCGCTGTGAGGGCGTCGCAGGGCGGGTCCGGCTCGAGACCGGCGACATGCGGGAGATGCCCTTTCCGGCGGGCCAGTTCGACGCGGTCGTCTCCGGCATGGCCATTCACAATATCCCCGAGCCCGCGGAACGAGCGCGGGCAATCGGCGAGATCGCCCGTGTGCTGAAGCCTGGCGGCCGGGTGGCATTGCTCGATCTGGCGCATGCCAGCACATACGCCGAAACGCTGCGAAGCCTGGGCTGGACCGACGTGAGCGTGTCGAATCCTTGCCCGCTGACGCTCCTGCCGGTTCACCTTGTGAGGGCCACGAAGCCAGGCGCAGAGCCTGCTTGAGACCAAAACGGCTTGGCCCGAAGAACGGCATCCGCTTCGGTGACACCGAAACGGGTGCTTAGCGCCTGCCACGCCGGCTCGTCGAGCACGGTCGGGGGGGGTCGGCCTGTCTCAAGAAACTCCTGGTACGGATTCTTCACTGTGGCGCGCCGTTGACAGGATGTGTGGGCACGGCCGCTCAGAATGACAATCCAAGGGTTTCTTGCGTAGCCGCATCCCGCCCGCCGGGATGGAAAACTCAGCATGACAGACGCTGCTGGCGAGGGCCTTCGCTGCCCACGCACTAAGCCTGCGCGGCCAGGCGTTCCTGCAGCTCGACCATCCGACGCCCCACCTCGACCCTGGCCAGCAGTTCCCCGAAAGCGAATGGCTTTGCCAGGTAGTCGTTCGCGCCCGAGTCAAGCGCCGTGATGGCGTCGGACGGGTCACCTCGGGTCGTTAGCATGATGAGGTGCGGTGGCGGGTCCGCCGGCAACGCGCGCACCCGGCGCACGACTTCCAACCCATCCATGACGGGCATCATCCAATCCAGGATGGCCAAACGGGGCGCATCAGGTTTCTGTAATGCTGCCCAGGCCTCCTGGCCGCTGGTGGTCAACACCACCTCGTGGCCCGCCCTTTTCAGCATGGAGGCCAGAATCATCCGGGAAGTCAAATCGTCTTCCGCGATCAGGATCCGCATGGCGCATTCCTCCGTTTCACGCGATCAGCCCGAACTTCTGCAATTCCGACAGAAGCCGCACCTTCTGGATGGGCTTGAGTCAGGAGCTCGTCGAGAAGCACGAGGCTGACGAAATCATCCTCCACCACCAGCGTCTTCATGCCACTCTCCCGTACCGGCCGTCTGGAGGCCTATGCATACTCTTTCTGCATCGCACCCTGCAAGCAGACGAACTGTTCCTGCAGGTCGGGCAGGCAGGCCCTGGCAGCGGGCAAGTCGCCGGCCCTGGCCGCCTTCTCCATCTTGAAAGCCACCTCCCGCAGGCGCTCTCCGCCGACACTGGCGGATGCGCCCTTGATCGTGTGGGCCTGCCGCTCGGAGCCCGCAACGTCTTCCGCATCTATGAACCCTCTCAAAGCCTGGATCTGACGCGGCACATCCTCCAGGAAGGCGTCCGTAATCGTCTTCACCAGGTCCTCGTCACCCATCATGCGCTCCAGCATGCCTTGCCGGTCGAACACCGGAGCATCGCATGCGGCGGCCTGACCGGGCTGGCCTCCTCCGGCCGGCGGGCCGTAGCGCTGTCGAGCCACTTCTCCAGCATCCCGCTCAATGCCTGCGGCGTTACCGGCTTGGAAAGGTAGTCGTTCATGCCCGCCTGCAGGCACTTCTCCCGATCGCCCTGCATGGCATGGGCGGTCATAGCGATGATCGGGATCGAACTGTTGGAGCTTGCCGCCTGCCAGTCACGGATCTGGCGCGTAGCCTCGAATCCATCCAGCTGAGGCATCTGCACGTCCATCAAGACCAGGTCGTAGGGCCTGGATTGCACGGCCTGGACCGCTTCCGCGCCATCTGCCACCGCATCGGCACCAAGGCCGAGCTTCTTCAGGATGCCAAGCGTCACCTGCTGGTTCGTGATGTTGTCTTCCGCCACCAGGATACGCGCAGAGCAGCCAACAAACAGGCGCGTCTCATCGCGGCACGGAGGGGAAGGCTGCGGCTCTAGCCGCGGGCCGTTCTGCACGGCCAGAACCAGAGCCCGTATCAACTCCTGATTTCGCACCGGTTTGATCAAGTAGGCACTGAAGCCAATCGCCTCGAACCGCGAGGCATCCGCCGGCGCTCCCAGGGACGTCAACATC
>CAWEHT010000231.1:0-33132 GCA_963808455.1 uncultured Chloroflexia bacterium
ACCTCATCTCCACGCCTGAGGAAGGCAACCCGATCCCCTTCTCTGAGCTCAAGCCAATCACGCACTGCTCTGGGCAACGTCATCTGCCCTCGCCGGCCGACTCTGCTCACGGATGTCATACTGGTTCCCTCCCGACTGGCATCGTGCAATCTGGCTGTCATCAGCCATCATACCTGTCTCGCGCGACGAAGTCAAAAATGTCGCAGTCATGGGCAGAGCAGGGGAGAGTCACACGGGGAGGCCGTGTTGCGGCAAATTGGGTATCCCGCAACCCACCCTACCCGGCCCCCTCCGGGCCCAGCGCCTCGGCGATCAACTGCTCGAGGGGCATGGTGCGGCCCTGGCGCTGGGCCGCTTCGGCTGCTGCCGGGCCAAGCGCCCGGCCGGCGGCCCCCATCGCTTCCCCGATCCAGGCCTGCCGCCCCTTGGGGTGAATGAAGCCGGAAGCCTCGGCGAGCGCCGCAGCCGCGCTGCCCAGGCGCAGGGCCGACGCCGGCTGCGCCTGGGCCACACGCAGCGCGCCAGATGCAGCTCAGCCGGCAGCCAGCATCATCTTGTCGCCCAGGTCGCGAGCCAGCCCCAGGGCTTCGTTCAGACACAGGCCCGCATCCTGCTCCTCCGCCAACCCGAGCTCCGCCAGGCCGAGCGCTAACAGGCACGAGCACAGCCGCGGCGCTCGCCCAGCTCGCGGCAGCGCTGCAGGCCCTCTTCGGCCAGAGCAGGGCCTGGACGTACTCCTTCAAGTCCAGCAGCGTCCAGGCGAGCATCTCGACGCACCAGGCCGTTCCGAGCTTGTCGTCGGCCTCTCGGTTCAGCGGCAGGCCCTCTTCCAGAAGCGAGCGGGCCCTGGCAGGCTCGCCCACCCACCAGGCGGCCATGCCCAGCCCGCCGTACGCCCAGCCGAGCCCCTGCCGGTCCCCGATCTCCCGGCACAGCGCCGCGCTTTCCTCGAACAAGGCGCGCGCTTCCTTGACACGCCACAATCGTTGGCCATGCACCCCTGGCAGAAAAGCGTCCGCGCCATGCCCTGCCGGTCTCCGAGGGCCCGGTAGAGGCGCAAGCTCTCGGCCAGGTGCGCCGTGGCCGGCCCGTAATCGCGCTGGTAATAGCCACACACGCCCGCGCCCAGCCGGGCCCTGGCATGCGCTGCCGCCCGCCCCGGCTCCGTCTCCGGGTCGGCGGGCCGGCCGGCCAGGCGCAGCATCTCTGACAGCCGCGCCTGCCCCTCGGCCACCTGGCCGCGCACCTCCCAGAAGCGCCACAAGGCGCCGGCGAGGCGCAGCCCCAGCTCCCCTTCGGCCTGATCGCGGAGATAGGCCAGCGCCGCCCGCAGGTTGCCCTGTTCGCCTTCCAGCCGCGCCAACCAGATGTTCTGTTGCGGGCCAAACAGCCGGGGCTCGGCCTGTTCGGCGGCCGCCAGAAAGTAGTCTGCGTGCCGCCGGCGCACGGCGGCCTCCTCGGCGCTTTCGGCGAGGCGCTCGGCGGCATACTGGCGGGTGGTCTCCAGCATACCGTAGCGCCCGGCCTGGCCCGGCGGGTCAGGTACGACCAGTGACTTGTCTACCAGCCCACCCAGCGCGTCCAGCACCGCCCCTTCCAGGCCGCCGGGGCTGGCAGACGGCCTCGACGGCCTCCAGAGTCCAGCCGCCGGCGAAGACGGCCAGCCGGCGCAAGAGCAGGCGCTCCGGCGCGGGCCAGCAAGGCATAACTCCAATCCAGGGTGGCAAGCAGCGTCTGGTGGCGGGGCAGCGCCAGGCGGCTGCCTCCTGTGAGCAGCTGAAAGCGAGCGCTTAAGCGGGCGCAGATCTCCTCGATGGGCAGCACTTTCAGGCGGGCCGCGGCCAATTCGATGGCGAGGGGCATCCCATCCAGCCGGCAGCAGATCTCGGCCACGGCCGGGCCGTCGCCCGGCGCCAGGGCGAAGCCGGGGCGGGCCGCAGCCCCACGCTCGGCGAAGAGACGCACCGCCTCGCTCTCCAACAAGGTTTCCCACGGAGGCAGGTTGCTGGGATCGGGCAACCCCAGGGAGGGCACGTGATAAATGGTCTCGCCGGCGATGGCTAGCGGCTCACGGCTGGTTGCCAGGAAGGCCAGGCCCGGGGCGGCGCGCAGGAAGGCGTCGGCGAAAGCGGCACACGCGCTCACGAGGTGCTCGCAGTTGTCCAGCAATAGAAGCAGGCGGCGGCGGCGGAGGTAATCGCCGAGCCGATCGAGAAGGGAGCGCCCGGCTTCCGGGCGCAGGCCCAGCCCGGAGGCGACGGCCTGGGGCACCAGGGCAGGGTCTGCCAGCCGGGCCAGGTCAACCCACCAGACGCCATCGGCGAAAGCCGGCACCAGGCCCTCGGCTACCTGAAGCGCCAGGCGAGTCTTGCCGCAGCCCCCGGCGCCGGTCAGGGTCACCAGGCGAGCGTGTGCCACGAGCCCGGCGACCTCGGCGGCCTCACGCTGCCGGCCGATGAAGCTGGTGAGTTGGAGCGGCAAATTGTGCGGGTGCGCGCCCGGTTCGGCGGTCTGCCAGGTGAGAAAGCCGGGCGTGCCGCGCAGGGGAGGGTCAGCCCTGCCCGAGGCGCGGGCAAAGGCGACGAACGGCGGCTGGTCCGCGGGCAGGATGCCAAGGGCAGCGGCGAGGCGCAGGGCGACCTGCTTGGACGGCCGGCGCTCGCCGGCTTCGAGTTTTTGCAGGGTGATGACGGCGCAACCGACCTGGCCGGCCAGTTCGGCCTGCGTGAGGTCGAGGGCCCGGCGTTGGCGTTTCAGCCAGGGGCCGAAAGCTGGGTTCCCGTCTGCCATTTGGGCTCCTTGCGTAGGGCGAGCCTGTCCCGTTGGCAATTCCTATTGTATCACATCTTGTATGGGTGCCTGTATGTGAGGATGGCCTTCAATTGAGGCCGCAAGTGTGCTTCAATCGACAGGAGTATGGCCACGTTCATTCTTCTGCCCGGCGGCTGGGCGGGAGGCTGGCAGTACTGCGAGGTCGCGGTTCGCCTGGCAGAGGCCGGAAGCGTCACGGATGTCCCGGCGCTGCCGGCCGGCGGCGCGATGCTGTGCTGCCCCGAGCCGGCCGCGCTGCGGCGCCGGGGGCCGCGGGCCGGGTCTACCCTCTCACGTTTCCGGTCCCCGGCATGCGCCGCCCCCATCACGGCCGCGATGGCAGCTTCGCAGAAGCGCGTGCAGGAGGTGCAGGACCTCATCCGTCGCGAGGCCCTGCGAGATGTGGTGCTGGTGAGCTTTTTCCTGAGCGAAGGGATCGCTACCGCCGTAGCGAGGAGGGCGACGGACCACATCCAGCATCTGGTCTACGTCAACGCCCGGTTCCCCCGCGGCTGTCCCCGGATCGCCCATGGCCGGCCACCCACCTACATCCGATGCACGGCCAGCAGCATGTTCGCCGGTGCCACCGCGCCGGCGGCCGGGCTGGCACGCCGGGCCGGATGGTCGTACTGCGAGCTGCCCCTCGACGGCTCGGCCAGGATCGCCGAGCCTGCCGAGGTGGCTGCGCAAATCTTGCGCCATCGGGTCATCGAGCGCCCCGCAGCCGGCATGAAGGGCGGATGCGCCGGCCGCTGGCCTGCGCCGCCCACCGGACAAATCGAAAAAAAGGAGGAAGGATCATGAAGCGGCTTCACGTCCCCATTTCCCTGGCGATGCTCGTGCTGCTGCTGGCCGGCACGGCCCAGCCCGGCCTGTCCAAGCCGCCGGCGCCGGCAAGCATGCACGCGAGGAACGCGCCGGCCGGGACTGCGAAGGTCTATCTGCCCCTGGTCATCAGCGCACCTGCCGCGGCGTCGGGGTCCAGCTTTGACCTGATCGACCAGGCCATCGCCGCCAAGCAGATCACTGCCGAACAGGGCCTGATCTACAAGGTCTTCGCCCAGTTCTCGGACTCGCGCCTGCCGGCCCAGTTCGTGGGGACCGGCCCGGGCCGCGGCGGCGACATGATCATGGAACAGGTCGCCGACCAGGCCCAGGCGGGAACGCTCTCCGCTTCGGCCATCCAGACCCTGACCCCCTTCTTCGTGCCGCCGGACGACAGCCGGTCGTGGTACTACCTGTCCACGCGGATGGGCGCGAAAGCTGCGGGCCCCAGGGCGAGCCCGGCGAGCTGGACGCCTGTCCCGGCCGCCGGGGGCAAGATCAGGATCTTCTACTTCTCTGACAATGCCTCCGACGCGGCCAAGGCCAACGACCTCGCAGCGGAGTTCACGGGCCTGATCTACAACAAGCTTACCAAGCTGATGGGCCAGGAGCCCATCCCCAACAGCACCCACACGACCGACATATACCTCTGGACCTCCTATCTCAAGAGCGACGGCATCACCGTGGTACAGTTCGGCAACACCACGCTGGGGATCACGGTCGGCGCCCGCTGCGATCAGAGCTCGGTGAACATCTACCTGCCCGACTGGCTGCCTATCGGTTCGCCGTACTCGGCGGGCCCGGGCCTGGTCCAGTACGCAACCCACGAGTTCATGCACGCCATCCAGTTCTCCTACACGATCCAGTCGTGCAGCGGCTACCGGTGGCTCAAGGAGGCGACCGCCACGTGGGCCGAGGATTACGTCTACCCGGCCGTCAACTCCGAGCAGGATGTGGCGCCTAACTATCTCGACCATCCCACGGCCCGCCTGGACGACGAGACCGATCTCCACCAGTACGGCACCTACCTGCTGTTCTACTACCTGACCCACAGCGTCGACACGAGCGCGGCGGTCATCCGCGACATCTGGCAAAACGCCGGGAGCGACTCGAACAGCTATATGGCGATCCACGACGCGGTCGCGCAGGCCGCGCCCGGCTGGGAGGACATCTACTGGCCGATGTTCCTGGCCACGCTTTGGAACAAGGCGCCCTTCAACACCTACTACGCGACGAAAGACGGGCTGGCGGCCACCGTCGCGCCGGCCGGAGGGGCCCCGACAGATATCAAAGTGACCGGCAACGAGGATGTGACCCCGCTCTACGCGCAGATCCCGACCGGCGGCGCGCTCTTCTTCGACCTCAAGTTCCCCGACACCTCCCTGCGCAGCCTGACCATCCTGAACGGGCTGGGCTACAAGCTCTATACCGGCGACGCGACGAGCCGCATCGAGTTCGGCACGGAGGGGGACGAGACCTATCTCACCGACGACCTGTCGTCGGACGACCTGCAGGGCGCCAACGTGGAGCTGCTGCTCAAGGCTTCCGGGCAGCCCGTCGATCCCGAACCGGCCATCCTCAGCGACGACCAGGCGAACGATGCAGGGGGCGGCCTCGCCCAGTTCGACCATTGCATGGACGCGCAAGGCAACTTCGACGAAGTCGTGGTGATCCTCTCCAACTCGGACTGGGGCCATCCCGACCGGATCATGCAGCCGGTCGGGCTGCCGGTGACGGTGTGGGCCAATAACATCCCATGCTATCAGGTGAAGGGCAGCTTTACCGCCCTGGACTACGACGACGGGGCGACCGTGGAGTCCCAGGGCACGATGGAGTTCGGCTTCACCGGCGACAGCGAGGAGCTGCAGCCCTACGTGGACTGGGGGATAGGGGCGTTCCCGGAGACCTACTTCGACGAGCTCAGCGTGAATGCGAAGTGGAGCGCCAGCGGTACAGACACGACCGGCTGCGTGCACACCGGCAGCGCCACCTGGACGGCCTCGTCGGATGCCAACGGCTACATGACCATCGAGCAGGGGCTGCTTCCCGGCAGCCCGACCTACCGGCAGTTCGAGGCGCAAGCCTCGCCGGAATCCGGCACGACCGTCACGGAGCACATCGCTTGCCCGGACACCGGTTCCTACGACAACACCGGCGACCCGATCGATTGGGCCGTCAACCCTCGCGATCCGGATTGCCCGCCCAAGATCGACGCCAGCGGCAACATCAGCGGGAACTGCACGGTCCCCAACTATACCGGCAGGTACCAGAAATACACCTGGAGCCTGTCGCCGATGGTGAACCACAGTGTGAGAAAGCCGGGCAACAGCGCGGCGGGCCAGCGCACCGGCGCGACCAGGCCCAACAGCCGCGCGAGAAAGTAGCGTGGACTCATGATATGGGCACCGATCAACCACGGTGGGGCGACGTCCATTGCCATCGGGTCGTGCACCTGGCCTCAGCTTCTGCGAGGCGCGGCGCCGTCCCGTCGGCAACGTTGGCCGCTCACCGCAGGGCTCGGTGCGCCAAACGGGCCGTTACGGACCGCAAGCCGCTCGCCGTCGCCTCCACGCCCACGCGGCAAGGCAACCCTGCGCCAGGACATCCTCACGCGCTCACGGGCAGGACCCTGGCGGGACCAGTGATATAATGCATGGGGAACTCCGTGGCGCTTTGTTTGCCTGATGCATCGAGGAGGTCGAATCATGATCGTCCATCGCCCAAGCACCGGCAGGCGGCCTCGCGGCCTCTTATGCGCCCTGAGCGTCGTTGTGGCCGGGGCTTTCCTCTCTGCCTGCGCCCCCGGCGCGACGAGCCTCCAGCAGGCGCCCGGCGCCGCGCCGGCCCAGGCCACGGTCGCGGCGCTGGCCACCCAGAATGCCCAGCTGGCCACGCGCTTGCAGGCCCTCGAGTCCGCCACACCTCCGGCTGCCGCCCCGCCGGCGATCCCATCGCCCACGCCGGCCCGGCCCACGGCCGTCCCGTCGCTGGCGGCCACGGCCATCCCGCCCATCGCGCCGCCGGCCACGGCAACGCGGACCGCGGCGCCCACAACCGTGGCCACGGCCACCCTAACCACCACCGCGACGCCGGCGTCAGGCCTCGCGGCCTCGCCTTCCGTCACGCCGGCCCTCACCGTCACGGGGCCGGCGCCCACGCCGCCCCCGGCCCCGAGCCCCACGGCGACGCCCCCGGCCCAGGTGTCTGGCGGCGCAGCTAACCTCCGCGGCGGCCCCGGGACCGTCTACCCCATCGTCGGCGTGGCGCAAGGCGGCCAGGCCCTGGCGCCGGTGGGGCGTGACGCGGCCGGCGACTGGCTGCAAGTGCGTTGGGGTTCGGGCACGGCATGGGTGCTCGCCAGCCTGCTTTCGCTCAACCTGGATGCGTCCACGCTGCCGCTGGTGACAGACATCCCGCCCACCCCCGCCACGATCGCCCTGACCGCGACCGTGCCGGTGGTCCCGCAGTGCGACTCAGTGCCCACCCGGGGCTTTGGGCAGGTATGGGGTAATCACCCGGACGTGGCTGCGACGCTCGGCTGCCCCGAGACCTGGCTGGCGCCCGGCGAGGTCTCCACCGTCAGCTCCGTCCAGCTCTTCGAGCACGGCGTGATGATCTGGCTGGCCGCCGACGGCAGCGGCGACCCGGTCTACGCGCTCATTCGAGGACACCGGCTACCAACGCTTCGATGACCTCGGGCCGGCCGACCCTTCGGTCGTAGGCAGCATCGATCCCGGCTTCTACGCCCCCGGGCCCCATTTCAGCAAGCCCTATTGGGAAGGGACGGGCGCCCACGTGCAGGGCGCCTGGGCGCGCCGACCGGGCTGCCGATCAACGGCCCGGGTTCCTACGAGCAGTTCGACAACGGCCTGATGGTGTGGAACAAGGCGCTCAAGCGCATCTACGTGCTCTACAATTACTATCGCCCAGTTGCCGGCCAGTTGCCCGTGCATGTGCAGTGGTGGGCCGGGTTCGACGACACGTTCGGTTCTTGAGCCGGCCGCAGGCTCGTCGCGCCGCGGCCGGCATCTGCGCCGGATGCGTGGTAATCCGTGATGGATCAAGGGGAGCTGCCAGTCGAAAGGGCAGCCCCTTTCATCAACGACACTCCGGGGACGAACGCCGGCAATTCGTCTTCACCTGGGAAAGGACTCCAGACCATGCCTTACGAATTCACACTCTCGGACGTTATCCCCGCCACGCCGCAGCAGATCTACGATGCCTGGCTCGACAGCGAAGGGCATGCCAACCTGACGGGCGGAGCCGGCGCAGACATCTCAGCGTCTGAGGGCGCCAAGTACACGGCCTGGGATGGCTACATCACAGGCAGAAACGTGCTGCTGGAGCCATACACGCGTATCGTGCAATCGTGGCGGACGGCCGAATTCCAGGCATCCGATCCCGATTCACAAATCGAGGTGGTTCTGGAGGCGGTCCCCGGTGGGACGAAGCTGACCTTGCACCATACCAATGTTCCCAACGGACAGACGGGCTATGAACTGGGCGGATGGCAGGACAACTATTTCGCGCCGATGAAGGCGTTCTTCGCGCGCAAGGCTTGAGCTGGCGTTGAGGACCTCCTTTTGTGGGGGCCGGCTGGCCCCCGGTGTCTCGCGCTTTGTTTTCATGGGGGCCCGGCCGGCCCCCAGCCTGGCCCCTCACCAGCCGCCCCGGCGCGAGCCGCGCGACCCGCCGCGCACGCCTTGCCCGTTGTCTCACTCCGTGGTACAACTGGCCTTGCAGGCGGCAGCCGCGCCCGGAAGGTCTCTGCCAAGCGGGGCCGCAAAGGGAGATCGTGCAATGCGTGGGAGACGTGCCTGTCGTCGATGATCCCATCGACCTGCGAAGACGCGCGCTAAGCTTCGGGCTTGGTCAGCTCCTGGGGCCGCTGCGCCGCGGGCGGCTGATCCCTCCGGCTCTGGCGCTGATTCTGGCGCTGGCGTTGAGCCTCTCGGCTTGCTCATCCGCGGCCAATCCCCGGCCGATGCAGCCGCTCACGATCGCCGCGCCGACCTCGCTCGAGGCAGCCATCCCCTTACTTGTGGCCGCGGACCAGGGCTTCTTCGCCTCCCACGGCCTCAGTGTGACTCTGGTGCCTTACGACTCCGGATTGGCTGCCACAAACGACCTGTTGAAGGGCAAGGTGGACGTCGCCGGCCCCGTCTCTGAGTATGTCCTGGTCGGCCAGGACTTCCAGAGTGCCCGCGTCCAGACCCTCGCCAGCTTCGACCGGCTGGAGTTTACCTCCATCGTGGGGCGGCAGAATCGCGGCATCCGGGCAGTCTCCGACCTCAAGGGCAAGCGCATCGGCATAGTGAGAGGCACGTCGAGCGAGTTCTATCTGGGCCGGTTCTTGCAACTGCACGGCCTCAGCTCGGGTGACGTTGCCCTCGTCGATACGGGCACCCTGGCAGCGGGAGTCGATTGGATCGCCAGAGGCGATGTCAACGCTATCGCCATCACCGAGCCCTACGCCCATGCGGCCCAGGCGCGGCTGGGTGACGGCGCCGTCGTCTGGCCGGCGCAGAGCAGCCAGCCGGTCTATGGGCTGTTGCTGGCGGGCAACGCATGGATCGAAGGGCACCCGGGGGCCGCAGAGCAGCTGGTCGGGGCCATCGGCCAGGCCGAAAGTTATGTCGCCCAGCACCCCGCCGAGGCCCAGGCCATCGCCAAACGCCGTCTGGGCCTGTCGGATGCCGATGTGGAGGCCGTCTGGGCGCGCAACGACTTCTCGCTGTCGCTCGATATGGGGCTGGTCGCGGCAATGGAGGACGAAGCCCGCTGGATGATCCAGAATAACCTGACGGCCGCGAAGCAGGTCCCGGATATCGAGCAATACATCTACACGGATGCACTGCAGGCAGTCAACCCCGATGCCGTAGATATCATCCGTTGAGCGGGTGGACAATGAGCATCAGGACCCAATTCGTGATCACGATGCTCCTCTTTGGCAGCATGCTGGTGGTGATCGCCGTTTCGGCCATCACCATCAACGGCGAGGCCGTGAGCGCCGGCCATCAGGAGCAGCAGGCGGACCAGATCGCCCAGGGGGCCGGCGACCTCAGCTACCTTTCGAACGACTACCTGATCTACCGCGAGGGCCAACAGCTGCGCCGCTGGCAGGACAGGTACGCCGCGGTTGCCGCCCAGGTAGCCGGCCTGAACGTGACCGATCCCGCGCAAGAGGCGCTGGCCCGCAATGTGGCAGCCGACGCCAAACGCATGAAAGAGGTGTTCGACAGCATCGAGACCGCGGCCGGCGCCGCACCTCCGGGCGATGCCGGCTCCGTGGCCGAGCTCCAGGTGGCCTGGAGCCGCATGGGCGTCCAATGCCAGGAGCTGATGACCGACGCCACAAGGCTGGCATTGCTGCTCCAGGAGCAGGTCGACCGCCTGGTGGCGATCCGGACCTGGCTCACCTACCTGTTGATTGGGGTGTTCGGCACGTATTTTCTCATCAGCTACCTGGTGACCCAGACCCGCGTGCTGGCCGCGATTGCCAGGCTGGGGGCCGGCGCGGCCGTCATCGGCTCCGGCAACCTCGACTACGCCATCGCCGTGGCGCGCGACGACGAGATCGGCGAGCTCTCCCGCGCTTTCAACCGGATGGCGGCGGACCTCAAGCGCGTGACGGCATCCAAGGGCGAGCTGGAGCAGGAGATCGCCGAGCGCCTGCGGGCCGAAGAGGAGGTCCGCAGCCTCAACGCCAGCCTGGCGCAACGTGCGGCGGAGCTCGAGGCGTCGAACAAGGAGCTCGAGGCCTTTGCCTACTCGGTTTCCCACGACCTGCGCGCTCCCCTGCGCGGCATCGACGGCTTCGCGCAGGCGCTGCAGGAGGATTGCGCCGACGGGCTCGACGCCACCGGCCGGCAATACTTGAGCCTGGTACGCCAGAACACCCAACGCATGGGCCGGCTCATCGACGACCTGCTGGGCCTCTCGCGCGTCGGCCGCCAGGCGCTGCGGACCGGGCCCGTGCAGCTCGAGGGGATAGTGCAGCGTGCCTGGGACGAGCTGGGCCCCGACCGGGCCGGCCGGCCTGTCGAGCTGCGCGTAGGCGACCTGCCGCCCTGCCAGGCCGACCCCGCCCTGCTCAAGCAGGTCTACGTCAACCTGCTCGGCAACGCCCTGAAGTTCTCCCGGGCCCACGCGCCTGCAATCATCGAGGTCGGCTGCCAGGCCGGCGAGGCCGGCGAGCCGGTCTATTATGTGAAGGACAACGGGATTGGCTTCGACATGCAGTACGCCGACCGGGTATTCGGCGTGTTCCAGCGCCTGCACCGCGCCGAGGAGTACGAGGGCACCGGCGTCGGGCTGGCGATCGTCCAGCGCGTCGTCCAGCGGCACGGCGGCCGCATCTGGGCTGAGGCCGAAGAGGGCCGGGGCGCAGCCTTCTATTTCACGCTCGCAGCGGATGTTCTCCGCTAGAGGTAAGCGCGATGAACGCAGCCAACGACAGAATGGATAGAACCCTGCGCATTCTGATGCTCGAGGACGACGAGAGTGATGCTCTGCTGGTGCTGCGTGAGCTGCGTAAAGGCGGCCTGCTCTGCGAGACCGCCCGGGCTGCCACGCCCACCGAGTACGCGGCCGCGCTGGAGCGCGGCCAGCTCGACCTGATCCTGGCAGACTACGCGCTGCCCGCCTTCGACGGCCTGGCCGCGCTGGCCATGGCGCAGGGCGCCCGTCCGGATGTGCCCTTCATCTTTGTGACCGGCGAAATGGGCGAGGAGCGCGCCATCGAGACTCTCAGGCGGGGCGCGACGGATTACGTGCTGAAGGACCGCCTGGGGCGGCTCCTGCCGGCCGTACAGCGGGCGCTCGAAGGGGCCGAGGAGCGCCGGAAACGCCGGGAGGCGGAGGAGCGCGAGCGCCAGCGCACGGCCGAGCTGGAGGAAGCCAACGCTCAGTACCAGGCCCTGTCCCGCCGGCTGGTCGAACTCCAGGAGGACGAACGCCGCGCCCTCAGCCGTGACCTGCACGATGCCTCGGGGCAGAGCATCATCGCGCTCAAGCTGGGGCTGGGCGCCCTGAATCGCGAGGAGGGCATCTCTGAGGCCGCCCGGGCCCGGGTCGATGATTTGCTCGGGCTGGCCGACGGCGTGTCGGAAGACCTGCACCGGCTGGCCGTCAACCTGCGCCCATCCAGCCTCGACCGCTACGGGCTGGTCCCGGGGCTGGAGCAGCTGCTGAACGAGTTCCGCAAGCAAACCGGCCTGCAGGTCGATTTCCTGGCCGAGGGCATGGAGGAAGAGCGCCTGCCGCCGGCAATAGAGACCGCCCTCTACCGCATCGTGCAGGAGGCAACCACCAACTGCGCCCGCTACGCCGCAGCCGGCAGCGTGTCGGTCCTGCTCCGGCGCGACGGCAGCGCGGTGCAGTTGATCGTGGAGGACGACGGCCGCGGCTTCGACGTGGAGGCAGCGCTGCGCCGGGGCCGGCTGGGCTTACTGGGCATGCGCGAGCGGGCCCAGATGCTCGGCGGCACGCTGGAGATCGAAAGCACCCCTGGGCAAGGCGCGGCCATCTACGCCAACCTGCCCATAGACGAGGGACATGCAGGGCCGCGGGCGGCCATAGGGAATCGGGAGGTGGCACGAGGGAGTAGGGAAGAGGGGGTGTGGGCTCCTCCCGATGTCCCGCCCTCCGCATCCTCGCCGCTGGCCGAGGCGGCCGAGCTGGCGCGCGCCAAGACCCTGAGCGATGCCCTGGTCGAGATCATGGCTGCCATCACCGGCTGCGACGCCGCCGGCGAGGTCCTCCGCCTGGTCCTGGCCGGCTCGGCCGAGGCGATCGGCCGCGACAACGCCCACATCGCCGAACACGCCGGCGACCGCTGGGAGGTCCACTATGCCTACCGCGAGGGCCTCGACCTGCGCAGCATCAGCGATCTCGACGCCCCGGCCTTCGACTGCGTCGAACGGACGCGTGCCGTCCTGGTGGTGGACGACACCAGCGCTCCAGGCCTGGACGATGCGCTGCGGCTCGAGGCCCGCCACGTGAAGTCGTATGCCAGCGTCCCGCTGTTGGCAGGCGACCGCATGCTGGGCGTGCTGAGTTTCGTCAGCAACACCGCCCCGGCGACCTTCCATCCCAGCGAGGTCAACTTCCTGAACCGCCTGGCGACCCTCGTGGCACTGGCCCTGGAGAACGCCCGCCTCCGCGAGAGCGAAGCCGCGCAGCGGGAGGAGCTGGCCCAACGCGTCGAGGAGCTGCAGACCGATCCTCGAGCTGCTCCCGGTCGGCATCGGCATCGCCCACGACCCGCTGTGCAAGACCGTCCAGGCCAACCCCGCCCTGTCGGCCATGTTGGGCATGCCGCCGGGCGCCAATCCCTCGCACAGCGCCGATGCCGGCTACGGCAGGGAAGCTTTCCGGGTCTACCAGGACGGGCGGGAGTTGGCACCGCAAGAGCTCGTCATGCAGGTGGCCGCCGCCGAGGGCCGCGCCGTGCTCAACACGGTGACGGAGGTCGTGCGCGCCGATGGGATAGAGCTGACGCTGTTGGGGTCTGCAGTGCCGCTGTTCGATAGGCAGGGACGGCCGCGGGGCGCCGTGGCAGGCTTCATGGACCTGACCGAGCAGCAGCGCGCCCAGGCCGCAGCAGGGGAGGCCCTGGCCGAGAAGCAGGCCGCGCTCGAGGCGCTCCGCCAGAGCGAGGAGCGCTACCGCCTGCTCTTTGCGAGCATGAACGACGGCTTCGGCCTCTTGCAGATGATGTTCGATGAGGCAGGAGAGGCCTCCGACTACCTGATCCTGGACGCCAACCCGGCCTTCGAGCGGATGACCGGCCGGCCGCGGGCGGCCCTGGTGGGCAAGACTGCCCGCCAGGTCTACGCGCACGTCGAAGGCCGCGCCCTCGCGGAGTTCGGTCGGGTGGCGCTGACCGGCGAGCCGGCCCACTTCGAGCTGCTGACCGCCGACGACGGGCGCTGGTACGAGGTGTGGGCCTACCGCCCCGCCCCGGACCTGGTCGCCGCGATCCTGGCGGATGCCAGCGGGCGCAAGCAGGCCGAGGAGCGCGCCGGCCAGCAGAAGGCGCTGCAAGAGGGCATCAACCGCATCCTGGAGGCGGCCCTCACGTGCGAGACCGAGGAGGAGCTGGGCCGCGCCGCCCTGGCCGTCTGCGAGCGGGTGACCGGCAGCCGCCTGGGCTTCCTGGGCGATCTCGATGCCCAGGGACGCCTGGGGGACATCGCCGTCAGCGACGCGGGCTGGGAGCACTGCGGGATCAAGGACCCGGATGGCCACGGGCGGCTCCCCGCGGGCCAGTTCGCGCACGGCATCTCGAGGCAGGTGCTGCTGGAGGGTAAGAGCCTGATCACGAACGACCCCTCCTCGGGCCCCGGCCAGGGTGGCCCGCCGGCGGGCCACCCGCCCCTCTTGGCCTTACTGGGCGTACCGCTGGTCAGCCACGGCCGCACCGTCGGCATGATCGGGCTGGGCAACCGCGAGGGCGGCTATCGCGCCGAAGACCTGGCGGCGGCCCAATCCCTTGCCGCCGTCATCGTCGAGGCCCTGGAGCGCAAGCGCGCCGAAGAGAGGGTCCGCCGGTCGGAGGAGAGGGTCCGCGACCTGATTCGCTACGCGCCCACCGGTGTCTACGAGGTCGATTGCGGCACGGGCCGGTTCCGCAGTGTCAACGACGCTCTGTGCGCGATGGTCGGCTACAGCCGCGAGGAGCTGCTGGCGATGACCGCCTCCGACCTGCTGGATGACGAAGGCAAGGCCTGCTTCGCCGACCGGATGCGCCGCGCCCTGTCGGGGGAGATGCTGGAGGCGTCCGCCGAATACCGCGGACTCCGCAAGGACGGCAGCGTCATCTACGGTGTGCTCAGCACGCGGATCACCTACCGCGACGGGCGGCCGGACAGCGCCTTCGTCATCGCCCACGACGTGACCGAGCGGCGGCGAGCCGAGGAGACGCTGCGCCGGAGCGAGGCGACCTACCGCACCATGGCCCAGAGCTTCCCCAACGGGGCGATCTACATCTTCGACCGCGAGCTGCGCTACCTGGTGGTCGAGGGCGAGCTGCTGCCGGCCCTGGGGCAGACACCGGCAGGCATGGAGGGCAAGAGCATCTGGGAGGCGTTCGACGCGATGACCGTGCGCACCATCGAGCCGCGCTACCGGCTGGCCCTGGCGGGCGGTTCGCTGCATCACGAGACGCGCTACCGTGAGCCTTTCGGCGACCGCATGCTTTCTGCCGACTACCGTCCCATCCGCGACAGCGGCCAGATCGTCGCCGGCCTGCTGGTCATCCAGGACATCAGCAAGCGCGTCGCCATGGAAGAGGAAAACGCCCGCGCCCGGACCGAGGCCGAAACGCTCGCCGGCCAGCTGGAAGCGATCCTGAACTCGGCGCCCGACAGCCTGGCGGTCTATAACCTGGAGGCGCGGATCGTGCGGCTGAACGCCGAGGGGCGCGTGATGCTGGGCCTCGATGAGGAGACGCAAGGCATGACCGTGGCCGAGCGCGCGGCTGCGATGGTGCTGCCGCTCAGGCCGGACGGGTCGCCTCTCGAGCCGCCGGACTACCCGGCCGTGCGCACGCTGCGCGGCGAGGTGGTGCGGGGCCAGGAAATGATCCTCCATGTGCCAAGCCGGCACGGCGGGCCGCTGCGGGTCTCGGTCAGCGCCGCCCCAATCCGGACGAAGCAGGGCGCGATCACGGGCTGCGTACTGACTTTCAGGGACATCGAAGCGTTGCACCTGGCCAACCAGCGGCTCCGGAAGGCCAACGCCGAGCTGGCCCGGCGGGAGGCCGTGCTGCAGGTTCAGCGGGAGGAGCTGGCGGCCCAGGCCGAGGAGCTGCGGACGCAGAACGAGGACCTGCTCGAATCGACCGAGCGCCTCCGCTCGGCGCTTGCTTCCCTCGCGGAGAGCGAAGCGAAACTGCGCCGCAGCGAAGCCATCTACCGGGGCATCGCCCGCTATTTCCCGGGCGGCAACGTGACCGTGCTCGATCACGACCTGCGATACCTGGCCGCCGGCGGCGAGGCGTTCCCGATGATGGGCCTCTCGCCCACAGAGATGTTGGGCAAGTCCCTCTGGGAGGTCTACGACGCCGAGACGGCTGTGGGGCCGGAGATGTGCTACCGCGCAGGGCTGGCCGGCCGGCACGAGCATCTGGACTTCGAGTACCAGGGGCGGACTTTCCTCGTGGAGTACCGGCCCATCCGGGACGAGCAAGGGCAGGTGGTGGCCGTCCTGGCGGTCAGCCGCAACATCGCCGAGCGGCTGGAGATGGAGAAGCAGCTGCGACAGGCCCGCGACGAAATGGAGCAGCGTGTCCAGGAGCGCACGGCGGAGCTGGAGGCCATCTTTGCCAGCCTGCCCGACCCGGTCTTCGTCGGCAACGAGGAAGGTGTCACCCGCTGCAACCAGGTGGCCCTGGACCTTTACGGGTGCAGCAGCATCGAGGAACTGCTCGACAGCGTCCCGGCCCTAATGGCGAGGCTCGAGATCCGCGACGCCGGCACCGGCGAGCGCATCCCTCCGGAAAAAGGCCCCTTTGCCATGGCGCTGCGCGGCCAGGCCAGCACCTGCGAGGTCATCTGCCGCAACCTGAAGACCGGGGAAGACATCGTTCAACGCTCCGCGGCCAGCCCTATTCACCTGAATGGGCGCGTGGCCGGGGCAGTGGTCATCATCGCCGATATCACCGGGCGTGCGCGCGCTGAGCAGGCGCTTGCGGAGCAAGCCCAAAAGTTACGCGAGCAGGCCGAGCTGCTCGACCTCGCGCACGACGCCATCTTCGTGCGCGCCTTCGACGGTGCGATCCGCTACTGGAACCAGGGGGCGGCCGAGATGTATGGCTGGACGCGTGAGGAGGCAATGGGCCGCATCGCGCACGAGCTCCTCAGCACCGTCTTCTCCGTGCCGCTGGCCGAGATCCAGGCGCAGGTCCTGCGTGAGGGGCGCTGGCAGGGTGAGATGGTCCAGACGCGCCGCGACGGGCAGCAGGTCACCGTGGCCAGCCGGTGGGCCCTGCAGCTGGACCAACAAGGCCGGCCCGCCGGCTCGCTGGTGATCAACACCGACGTCACCGCCGAGAAGCTGGCGCAGGAGCGCAGCGCCTACCTGGCCACGCTGCTGGAGAATGTCAACGACGCGATCATCGCCTACGACGCCGACCTGCGCATCACCGCCTGGAACCGCGCTGCGGAGGAACAGTATGGCTGGGAGGCCGGCGAGGTGATAGGGGCCTTCTCGCCGGACTTGCTCGGCTCGCGCTTGACGGAGGCACAGCGAGCCGAGGTGCTGAGCACGATGATGGAGAACGGGCGCTGGCAGGGCATGGTCACGCACGTGAGCAAGGACGGCACGCCGATCATCGTCGAGGCTGCCAGCATGGCCCTGCGCGATGCGGCGGGGCGGATCTATGCGCGGGTGACCGTGAACCGGGACGTCACGGAGCGCGTGCTCGCCGAGCGGGCAAGCCACGAGCGCAGCGAGCGGCTGGCCATCCTGCACGAGATCGACCGTTCAGTCCTGGCCGCCCGCGCCCCGGCCGAGATCGCCGAGAAGGCGGCGGGCAGGATGAAGCCGCTCATGGGCGCCCTGCGCGTCACCGTCGTCCTGATCGACTTCGCCGCCGGCACGGCCGAGATCCTGGGGGAGGCCGGGGCCAGCGCCAGCGGTCATGCGGCCGGAGACCGCGTGCCATTGGCCCAATACCCGATGGCCGAGCTGGTGGGATCGGGCAAGGTAGCAATGATCGAGGACGTGGCGGCTCAGCCCGAGGATTGGCCCGCTAAGGACGTGACGCTGCAGGCGGGGATTCGTTCCGCGGCGCTGGTGCCGCTGGTCGCCGGCGGGGCGGTGATCGGCGCGCTCACCATCAGCCGGGGCGAGACGGGGCCGTTGCCGGCGGAGGCGTTGGAGCTGGCTACGCAGGCAGCCGACTCGTTGGCGATCGCCATCCAGGGCGCCCGGCTGCGCGAGCAGGTCGAGGCCGGCCGCCAGCAGCTGCAGGCGCTGTCGCGGCGCCTGGTGGACGTGCAGGAGCGCGAGCGGCGGTACGTGGCCGACCGGCTTTATAATCAGGTCGGTCAGGTCCTGGCCGCCGTCAAGTTGGAGCTGGAGGTGCTGCGGCGAGCGCCCCGGGGCGGGCCAGAGCCGGAGCAGCGCCTCGGCAAGACCCTGGAGATCCTCGACGACCTGATGCGCGACCTGCACGACCTGGCCACGCGCCTCTCCCCCGTATCGCTCGAGCGGCTCGGGCTGGCCGCGGCGCTGAGACAGTACGTCGAGGCGTTTGGCGCAGAGCAGGGCCTGGCGGCCAACTTCGCGGCCTTGCGCGTGGCCGGTGTGCGCCTGCCCACCGATGTGGAAACGGCCCTCTACCGGATCGCCCAGGAGGCGCTGGCCAATGTGGCCCGCCATGCGTCTGCCAGCACAGTGGATGTCTTGCTGCGCTATGACGCCGCGGCCGCGACGGTTGGGCTGGTCATCGAGGACGACGGTTGCGGGTTCGATGAGGCGACCGCGTACCGGCAGGGAGCGGTGGGGCTGGTGGGCATGCGGGAATGGACCGAGCGCCTGGGGGGGCTTCTGACGATCGACGCGTGTCGCGGGCGCGGGACGACCCTTGTCGTGGAGGTGCCGGTTTGATGGGGCAGGCCGGCGGTGGCGATGTCCCTTCCGAACGGCGGTGGCTCGCCGAAACGCTGCAGGTACCTGGGCGAGCTGGGGCCGGGCGCCGGCGCCCCCGGCAACGACGCTCTGCTCGCGATCGCGCAGCAGCTGGCCTATCAGACGCAGCTCCACGACATCCTCACCGCGTGAACGAGGCCATCGTCCGGATCCGCGACCCCCAGGCCCTCTACGTCGAGGCCTGCCGCATTGCCACCTCCACCGATCTGTTCCGGATGGCATGGATCGGCCTGGTAGACGCGGAAGCGGGCGTCGTGCGGCCGGTGGCCTGGGCCGGCGTGGAGGATGGCTACCTGGCGCGCATCCGCGTCTCGGTGAGCGATGACCCCGAGGGCCGGGGGCCATCAGGGAGCGCGATCCGCGAGGGCCGACACTTCGTGTGCGACGATTTCGAGACCGACGAGCGCATGGGGCCGTGGCGCGCCGAAGCGCTCCGCCGCGGCTATCGCTCCTCGGCCGCCTTCCCGCTCGCCCTCGAGGGGCGGGTTTTCGGGGCGTTCACGCTGTATGGCGCGCTGCCCCGCTTCTTCGACGCTGCGGCCGTCGGCCTGCTCGGCACGCTGGCCGCCGACATCTCGTTCGCCGTCCAATCGGCACAGGCCGAGAGCAGGCGCTGCGAGGCCGAAGCTCGCCTCCGGGAGGCCCACGACGAGCTGGAAGCGCGCGTTGAGCAGCGCACCGCCGCCCTGGCGGCCTCCGAACGCAAGATATCGGAGATCCTGGCGAGCATTACCGATTGTCACTACGCCCTGGATCACGGCCTTCATTTCATCGGCATCAACGATCACGCACTGGCCTACTTCGGGATGCCCCGCGAAGCGTTCCTGGGCCGCTCGATCTGCCAGGTCTTCCCGGTGATCGAGGGCTCCTTTGTGATCGAGAACTTCCACCGCGCCATCGAGACCGGCGCGCCGGTGCACTTCGATTTCCATTCGCTGGTGGTGGACCGCTGGGCCGAGATGCACGCCTATCCCACCAACGAGGGACTGGCGGTATACTTCCGTGACATCAGCGAGCGGCTGCGCCTGTTGGAGCAGGTGCGGCAGCAGGCGGAAAGGCTCGATCGGCGGGTGCAGGAGCGCACGGCCGAGCTGGCGCTGCATGCTCAACGCCTGGCCATCCTCCACCAGATCGACCACGCCGTCCTCGCCGCCCAGGCGCCTGCGGAGATGGCGCGGCCGGTGGCCGAGGGCATCGAGCAGGCCACGCGCGCCCGCCGGGTGACGGTCGCCTCGTGCGACTTTGCGGCCCGGACGGTCGAGATCCTGGCCGATGCGGGGGCTGCCGCCAAACCCGTCCGGGCCGCGAGCCGCGTGCCGCTGGATGCCTGGCCAATACTCGAAACGATAAAGGCAGGCCAACCCGTGGTCTTCGAGGACCTGGCGTCGCTGCCGCCCGAAGCGCTGCCGGAGGCGGATCGAGACAGGGCGCTCGCCGCGGGGGTGCTTTCGGCGACGCTGCTGCCTCTGGCGGCCGCAAAAGAGGTAATCGGCCTTCTGGCCATCGGCCGGGCCGAGCGGGGGCCGCTGCCTCCCGAGGCGCTGGAGCTGGCGGCGCACGTGGCCGGCTCGCTGGCAGTTGCCCTCCATCATGCGCTGCTGCACGAGCAGGTCGAGGCCGGGCGACGGCAGCTGCAGGCGCTATCGCGCCGCCTGGTCGATATGCAGGAGCGCGAGCGGGGCTACGTGGCCGACCGGCTGTTCAACCAGGTGGGGCAGGTGCTGGCCGCGGTCAAGCTCCAGCTGCGGGCCCTGGAGCGTGACCCGCGCGGGGGCCCTGCGGTCAGGCAGCTCGCCGGCGCCAAGCTTGCGTTGGATGGGGCCATGCGCGATCTCCACGAATTGGCCTCGTCGCTCCGCCCGGTGTCGCTCGACCATCTCGGATTGGCCGCGGCCCTCAAGCAATGTGTCATCGAATTCGGGCAGGAGCAGGCTATCGGCGTGCAGTTCGCGGCCGAAGGACCCGGACGCGCCGGCGTGCCGGCCGAGGTGGAGACGGCACTCTACCGGGTCGCGCAGGAAGCGTTGGCGAACGTGGCGCTGCACGCGTGGGCGAGCCGCGTCAGTGTCCGCCTGGCGGGCTCGGAGGATGCGCTGGTCCTCTCGGTCGAGGATGACGGCGCCGGGTTTGCCCCTGACGAGATCGAGCGCGATGGTGCCCTGGGCCTCCTGGGCATGCGCGAACGCGTCGAGGCGCTGGGCGGCCGCTTCAGCGTGAACAGCTGCCCGGGCATCGGGACGACCATCGTGGTGGAGGTGCCGCTGGCCGGCTGCGACGGTGCGGCGTGAAGCGCCGCCAGGCCGGCGGATCGCGAGCGATGGCCCCGGGACTACTCCATATTGAAGCCGGCTCCCAGCGTAACAACTGCTACGGGTGGGGTGCGCGCCGCTGGGTTCGCCCGCCATCACAGGTCCATCCGCGTTCGGGGACCTTCGCCCCGTACGGAGGTTCATCGCCGGGCAGTGTACACATTGACAGGATTTACAGGATAGGTCGGGATGGACAGGATTTTTCTATATGTCTTTCGATCATCCTGTATATCCCGCCTCATCCATCCCCTGTCGGGGACCTTCGTGTCTATCCTGTGAATGGTTTTGCCTGCCAGCGCGGCGTGCCTGTGGATGCTCGCACCCGTTGGCGTACGTGCCGGGTGGGCGGGATCGGGGCCGCGGGCCTGACGTGGCCCCGCAACATGACAGCACCCTGGCTTGGCAGAGCAGATCCTTGCCGCGACAGCGCCTTCAGATCAGCCCCAGTTCCTCGGCGCGCGCGATGGCTCGCGTGCGGCTGTTCACGCCGAGCTTGCCATAAATGTTATTCGTGTGCCGCTTGACCGTGCCGTTGGCGATGCACAGCCGGTGGGCTATCTCGGCGTTGGCCAGCCCGGCGGAAACCAGCCTGAGCACCTCCAGCTCGCGCTCCGTGAGCGGCTCGATCAGGGGGTCGGGGCGGGCGGGGGCGGGTGAGGAGACCTCGCCCCGGCACAACGCCGGCCCGGCACCGGCGCGGGCGAGGAGCCTGTCGAACGAAGCCGGGCGCCACGTAGCGCACCGGCAGAAGCCAGGCCAGGATGCGGCGGTCCTCTTCGAGAAAACGGCGCAGGTAGCCCTCGGGCGCGGCGATCTTGAGCGCCCCCACGACCAGCGCCCGCGCCCCACCTTTCTCGCCGGCCTGGTCCACGGCGAGCGCCTGCAGAAGCTGCACCGTGATCTGGTAGCGCCGCAGGCGCCGGGCGTCGACGAATTCCCCGAGGCGGGCGAGGGTAACACGGGCCTCGGGCAGGCGATCCTCGGCCAGCAGGAGCCGGGCGTACACGAGCAGCGGCTCCGCTCGCAGGAAGGCCGGCTCGGCGCCCGGCGCCAGCCCCTCGGCCGCGGCCCAACGCGCCGCCTGCTCGCCGATCGCCGTGACGCAGCCCGATGCCGGCCTGCCAGGCAGCGCAGCCAGCCGCTGTCGCTGAACCCCGCCGGCCCGGCCAGGGAAAGGGCGCGGTCCAGGGCGGCGAGCGCCCGGCCGGTCTCGCCCGCCGCCTCGGCGATCAAGGCGGCGTGGCCGAGCGCGACCCCGAGCAGTTCCGGGAAGCCGACCCGCTCTGCCTGCGCCAGCGCCCACCCGGCGACCTCGCGCGCCGATCGATCTCGTCCCCTTCCCATAAGAGCAAAGCCTGCTGGGCCATCACCATCACCGACAGCAGCGGGCGCGCCGCGCCGGGGCGCCCGTTCCAGGTGCCCTGTTCGCCCGGCGCGGGGTGGACCGGCGGCGCGCCGCCGGTGGCCCCGCTGCCGGCTTCTTCGCCACCCTCGCAGCCGTGCTGGGCCGCCTGCGTCTCGGGCCGGCCGGAGGGCGCAGGCGCCCCGAGTCCCTGCTGGCAGATGGCCATGGCCTCGCGGAGCTGCCCGCCGTTGTTCAACGCCGAGGCCAGGAAGCTGTCGATGGCCGGGGCAAAAAACCGCTCGTGCGCCGCGAGCACGCCGGCGCGTATGGCACGCAGCGAGGCGATGGCCTCGTCGATCGGGCGCATCCGCTCCTGCGCTTCGGCCAGCGTCCAGAGGGCCACCGTGCGCCACGGCGAGCGCGGCGCCGCCGGCGGATTCTGGCCGCCCGGCTCGCCGGCCGGCCCATCCGCGGTCCCCCGCGAGCGTCCAGCAGGGGCAGGGCGCGCTGCGCCAGCTCGATCACCTGCTCGTGGTCCTGGCGCCCTACGGCGAGCATAGCCTGCAGCGCCAGCAGCCTGCCCGCGCGCCGCGGCGGCGAGCCCAGCGGCGGCCGCTCCGGCGGTAGCGGCATACCGCTCAGCCCCGGCGAAGTCGCCGGCCATGGCGCTGCACCACCCACGATAGGTGGCCAGCTCGCCGTCGGCCAGGACGGCATCCGCGGGCAGCGCATCCAGCCAGGCGCGCAGGGTGGAGATGGTGCCGTCCTCGAACTGGCCCTCGGCGGCGGCCCGGACCAGGCGTACGGCGTCTCGTTGCCGGGCGGGCGAGCGCGACACGCAGGCCAGGGCGTGGCGAATAGCTTCGCCGGGCAACCCGTGGCCCTCGCACCAGGCGGCGGCCCGCTCGTACAGCGCGGCTGCGGCGGCCGGGTCCAGGCGCGAGCGCAGGAACTCCGCGAACAGCCGGTGGTAGCGGTACCACTCGCGCCGGTGGTCGAGCGGGACCAGGAACAGGTTTCTCGCCTCCAGCTGCTGCAGCATGGCAGCGCCGTCACCCCGCCCGGTCGAGCGCGTCGCAGAGCCCGGCGTTCAGACGGTCGAGGACCGCGGTCTGGAGCAGGAAATCTCGGGCCGGCGCTGCCTGCCGCTCGAGCACCTCGCTCATCAAGAAGTCGATGATGTGGCGATCCTCGCCGGTGAAGGCCGCTGCGAACTCCTCCACGCCGCCGGCGTCGTCGCGCCGCTCCTCCAGGGCCAGCGCGGCCAGCTGCAGTCCGGCGATCCACCCCTCGGTGCGGGCCTGCAGGGCCGCGACAGCGCGCGGCGAGAGCGACAGGGCGAGTGTGGCGCTCAGAAAGGCCTCGGTTTCGTCGCCGGTGAAGCGCAGGTCACGCTCGCGCAGCTCGATGAGCTGCCCGCGCGCCCGCAGCCTCGGCAGCGGCAGCGGCGGCTCGGCGCGGGTGGCGATGACGAGGTGCGCCGGCGGCGGCAGGTGCTCGACCAGGAATTCCACGATACCGTGGGTGTCCGGGGCAACGATATGATGGTAGTCGTCCAGCACGAGGTAAAGCTCGCGGCCCAACGTGTCGATGTCGTCAACGAGCGCGACGAGCAGCGCCTGGAGGGCGCCGCCGGGTTGCCAGGCGCGCGCGGCCGGCTGCGCGACGGCCGCGCGCTGGCCGGCATCGTGGGACGGGAGAGGCGCCGGTGGAACGCGGAACAGGTCCTGGGCCAGCGCGCCGCCGGCCGAATTGGCCTGCGGCAGCGCCGCGAGCAGGTATCGCAGGAACTGGACGGGATCGTTGTCGGTCTCGTCAAGCGAAACCCACGCGACGAGGGCAGGCGGGCCATCCGCCTGGCCCAGCCACTGGGCCGCCAGGGTAGTCTTGCCGGACCCCGCCGGAGCCGAGAGCAGCACCAAACGGGCGGCGCGCCCGGCGTCCAGCCGTCTGATCAGCCGCGGCCGCGCCACGGCGCCTGCCCGCAAGGGCGGCATCCGGCACTTCGTGCCTATTAGCGCCGGCAGCCCGGGCGCCGGCGGCTGCCCATCGGAACAACCGGCAACGGGCCATGCCTGGGTCATGGTCTCTCCGCATCGGGCCGGCATGCGCCGGCCCGAGCGCTATCATAGCAGATCTTTCGCCTTCATGCCCGTCTGGCTGGGCCCTATGGGCGCGGGCCTCAGCCGGGTCGGCCCGGCCCCCCGGCTCGATGCCCGCCTGTTTCTTTTGCTGGGGGCCGCCAGGCCTCGTGATGTTGCTTCTTTGCTTTCTCGAGATGTTGGGTGCCAGGCGCCCCCTGGCAAGCAAACTCAAAGCACGCGAGGGCCGCTGGCCCCCGCAAATTGGAAACGGGGTTCTCAGTGGGCGCGGCCCCCGGACCTGCTGCGCCTCATCATGATGGCGTCAACGGCGGATTGGGGCAGCAGCTCCATGGCGGCCGCCAGCCCGGCCAGGCGGCCCACACGGTAGCGCAGCCGCGGCCGGGCGGACGTCAGCGCCAGGTAGACGACCCGGGCCACTTCCTCCGCGGGCGTGCGCCCCTGGTCGAGACGCCCGAGCTCAACCTGTTCTGCTTCCAACGCCTGGCGGTAGAGGTCCAGCCGGGCGGCAGGCCAGGTCGCCATCGCTTCGGCCAGCTGCCGCGGTCCTGTCGGGCGCAGCTGTCTGGATCGTGCCGCAGCGGACCATGATGGCCGGTATACCCCAGCCGCCCAACTCGAGCTTGAGCGTGCGGACCAGGCAATTGACCGCGAAGTCGGGCACGTGGATGCTCTGAGACGAAGGGGATCGGCAGCAACGCGGGCGTCGTGATCCAGACGATGCGGCCGCCGGCCTCCCGCAGCAAGGGCAGACAGACCTGCAGCAGCGCCACCGGACCCACGATGCGCGCGCCGAGCTCGGCGCGCAGCACTTCGGGGTCGAGCAGTTCGAGGGGCGCCGTCACGCCGCCCCCGGCGTTGTTGACGACGGCGAAAAGCCCCTGCTGCCCCCTTCGCCGCAGCTCGCCGGTCACCTGCCCGACGGCCGGCGCGATGTGCTCCGGCCGGTTGAGGTCAAGCGGCCAGACAGGCACGAGGCCCGGCTCGCCGAGGCTGCGCAGTGCCTCGGCATCGGCCTCCCTGCGAACGGTGGCGAAGACCGTGAACCCCCCCTGCGCCAGATGAAGGGCTGTCGCCCGGCCGATGCCGGACGAGCAGCCGGTCACCAGGACCCCCTGTCCGTGAACGCTGATCGAAGCCATAGCTGCCCCCTCGAGATTGTCTTTGGGGCAATATCCCTCCCGCCAGGGTGCAGGCGCATGTATCCGGAGGTGTATCTTTTGAACGGGCTTCGAATGTTCTGTATTACAATCGGCGAAGGGGGGCAGCTTTGACCATCAACATTACGCCACAACAGGCGCGCTGGCTCCGACTTCGCGGCCAGGGCTTGCTCTCACCGCAACCCGATGGGGGCGACGCGGCGGCGCCGGTTGCGCGCCGGGTGTGCGGCTTGCAGGCGCAGGACCTGTTCGCCGCCGCCCTCGGCGTGCGCGCCCGGAGCAGCGGCTCGACCTTCGCCGCCTTCGAGCTGGCTCGCGTGCAGGAGCGCAGCGTGGTCTGCACCTGGGCGATGCGAGGGACACTCCACCTGCTGGCCAGCGACGATCTGGACTGGCTGCTGCCGCTGGTCGGGCCGGTCTTCGTGGCAGCCGCCGGCCGCCGCCGCCAAGAGGTCGGGCTGGATGAGCCGGCCTACGAGCGCGGCGTCCGAGCCCTGACCGAACACTTGGCCGCGCACGGCCCATCGACGCGTCCCGAGCTGTCGGCGGCGCTGGCCTCTGCCGGCCTGCCTACCGGTTACCGGGTCGAGCGACACCTGCTTTACCGCGCCGGGTTCGAAGGCATCGTCTGCCTGGGCCCCGATCGCGGGGCCAGGCCCACCTTCGTCCTGCTCGAAGAGTTGGCTCGGCCGCCCCCTCGGATCGCGCGTCGACCCGAACGTCCAGGCCGTTCGCAGCCCGGGCGAGCAAGCGCCGGATGGCGTGACCGGCGCCGGCCTTCCCCGCGACCCCTATGTGCAGGCCGGCAGGGCCGCACCTGACCTCGGGGCTGGGGCTTCCCATCGTCTCACTACGGCCGATGGCCGGGCGCCGGGCGCCCTGGCCGAGCTGGCCGCCCGCTACCTGGCCGCCTACGCTCCGGCGGCGCCCGCCGACCTGGCCGCCTGGTCCGGGCTGCCATCCGCCATGGTCCAGCGTGCCTGGGCTGCCGTCGCCGACGGTTTGGTGGAGGTGCGGATCGTGGAGCCCGGCTCGGGCTCCGGCAGGGAACGGCGGGCCTGGCTGCCGGCCGGACGCCTGGCCGAGCTCGACGCGCCCGCGCCAGCCTCGCCCAGCGTCCGGCTGCTGCCGGCTTTCGACACGTACCTTCTGGGCTACCGGGGCCGCGAGCTGGCCGTCGAGCCGGCCTACGCCGGGCGGGTCAACGCCGGCGGCGGCATGATCCGGCCGGTCTTGCTGGTCGACGGCCAGGTTGCCGGCACATGGCGGACCGGCCGCAAGGGCCGGCGCCTCGACATCGCGATCGACGCCTTCGCCGGGCTCTCGCCTGAGGTCGCCGCGGGCGTCGCGGAGGAGACAGCAGACATCCAACGGTTCGTCCTGCCCGGGGCATGACCGTGGCCAGACACCGGGCGCTGTAAAGGTCGGCGTAAAATGGCCGCCGAGACGGCCCCCGCTCCTTGGCACTTCCCTGTGATTTCGTCCGAAAATGCCGATATGAGAATGAAAGCTGCCAGGAAAGCAATAGTCTGCCTAGCGAGTGAGCTACACGAACCATTTGCGGCGCAAACTCGCAAGGGAGGATTGGGTCATGATCGTGTGGTTTGGAAATCTCAAGACCCTCGTCAAGCTCGTGGCCAGTTACCTGCTCCTGGCGCTCATCATCGCCGGCGTGGCCATCATGGGTTATGTCAGCCTCCAGTCTGCCCGGCAGGACAGGCTGACGCTGGTCAAGGACGCCGTGGTGCCGACACAGGAGATCATCACGGCCGACCAGGCCCTCTACCAGGTGCGGGGGGATTCTGTACAAATACGTCTTCGTGCCCGGCCTGCGCGGGCAGGAACAGAGGCTCATCGACTCGGGCATTGCGAAGGTCGAGCAGGAGATCCAGCTCTACCGCTCGCAGCCGGAAGCGCTTAACGCGCAGGAGGCCGCGCAGCTTGCCAGGTTCGGCCCGGCATGGGCAGCCTATCAGCAGCAGATGGCCAAGATCCTTGCCGAGGACAGGGCAGGGCACGACCAGGCCGCCGAGCAGGATCTGCTGAACGGCACCACGACCACGGCCCGCCTGGCGATCGACGGTGCCGTCGGCCAGCTTGTGCAGATGAACCAGGCGCACGAGGACGCCATCAGCGCCCAGAGCGACCTGCGGGCGGCCAGCTACACGCGGGCGATGGCCGGCGCCGGGCTTATCGGGTTCCTGCTGGCGATGATGTTGGGCCTCTTTATCGCCCGCCTGATCACCAGGCCGCTACGGCAGGTGACGGAAGCGGCGCAGAGAGTCGCGGAGGTCGACCTGGCTGCCCTGGCCACCGAAATGCAGGCTCTGGCAGCCGGCGACTTGACCCGCAGCCTGGCGATCGAGGCCCTGGCGCTGCAGATCGACTCCCAAGACGAGACCGGCCAGCTGGCGCGCGCCTTCAACGTCGTCGTGGAGCGCCTGCAAGAAGCCGGGATCGCTTTTGCAGACATGAGCACGCGCCTGCGGGGCCTGGTCGGCGAGGTTAAGGACAGTGCAGAGCACCTGGCGCACGCCAGCGGGCAGTTGGCGTCGGCAGCCGAGCAGACGGGAGACGCCACGAACCAGGTGGCGAGCACGATCCAACAGGTGGCCGCAGGCGTCTCGACCCAGGCCGGCAGCACCACTGAGGTCACCTCCACCATGAATGAGATCGCCGGCCGGATCGACGCGATTACCAGGGCGGCCGAGACCCAGGCGGCCGCGGTCGCGAGGGCCAGTGAGGCGGTGCAGCGGCTCAAGGACGCCCTGGCAGAGGTCGTGCAGGGCGCCGAGAGCAGCGCAGGCAACGCCCTGGAGGTGAGCGAAAGCGCCCGGACCGGCGCGACCACCGTGCGGCGCACGGTGCACGGCATGGGCGAGTATCCGCAAGAGCACGCTGCTCGTGGCCCAGCGTGTGCGCGAGATGGGCCAGCGCTCCGGCGAGATCGGCAAGATCGTGTCGACGATCCAGGACATCGCCGACCAGACTAACCTGCTGGCGCTGAACGCGGCCATCGAGGCAGCCCGCGCCGGCGAGCAAGGCCGGGGCTTCGCGGTGGTCGCGGACGAGGTCCGCAAGCTGGCCGAGAAGTCGGCGGCGGCCTCGCGCGAGACCGCGGCCCTGATCGCGACGGTGCAGAGAGGCACGGAAGAAACGGTGGAGGCATCGGCGCAAGGGGTGGCCCAGGTCGAGAGCGGAGCCGAGGAGGCCACCGCGGCGGGCCGGGCCCTCGAACAGATTTTGTCGGCCACCGAGCAGAACGGCCGATCGGTGGCCGGCATCCAGGAGGCGACCAGTCGCATGGCCGGCTTCGCGGCGCGCGTGGCAGAGGCGCTCGGCGTGGTGGCCGGCGTGGGCGACGAGAACCTGAATGCAGCGCGCGGGATGAGCACCGCGATCGACCAGGTGGCGCAAGCCGCCGAATCGTTGGCTGCGTCCTCCGAAGAAGGCGCGGCGTGCGCTCAGGAGGTGTCGGCTACCACTGAGGAGCTATCCGCCCAGGCCGAGGAGGTGTCGGCCGAGGCGCTGGAGCTGGCCAGCGTGGCCCAGAGCTTGCGCGAGGCGGTGCACGTCTTCAAGGTGTCGGCCGGCGCAACCGGCGGCGAGGCCAGGGCGGACCTCGAGACCTGCAAACAGGCGCACCTGAACTGGGTCCGGCGGGCCGAGCAGATGCTGGCCGCGGGCAGGCTCAACGACGCCCGCAAGCTCACTTCGGACACCGACTGTTCGTTCGGGCGTTGGTGCGCTACCAGCGGCAAGACGGAGTGGGGCAGCCGGCCGGAGTTCCGGGCGATCGACGTGGCGCACCGGAAGGCCCATCAGGCGCTGAAAGAGATCGTAGCCGCCCACGAGCGAGGGGGCAAGGCGGCGGCCGAGTCGCTGGTGGCGGCGCTGAGGCTGGCGTCACAAGACGTCGTCAGGAAGCTGGAGACCCTCGAACGGAGCGTGGCGGCGGAAGCGTAGCAGGTACCGCGTGCCGTGGCCTTAATGCGCTATGGGCCGTGGCGTGCCCGAGAGGGCCAGGCGCAAGGCTGCCCGGCATGCCTGCGTAATCCCGCAAGGAGGTAAGGCCGGCAGGGGAAGGGTGATCCCCTTGCCGGCCTACCTGCGCCCGGCGCAAAGCCCGCCCTTGGGGACGGCCGGCCCGATCCCACCAGACGCACGGCCGCTGCCGCCGGCACCGGCGCGCTCGCCCGGTGGGCGGGCAACGCGAAGAAAAGCGCGCCGGGCGTGCCGGCGTGGATAGCGGCGCTGCCCGGCAGCAGCGGGAAGACCGGGGTCTGCCCGCCGTAGGTACCGAGCGAGCCGAGCAGCGGGTCGGCGTTCAGGTAGCCGCTGATGGCCGCTCCCGAGGCCGTCACCACGTGCTCGGCGTGGCCCGCGGCGCCCAGATTTCCGCTCAGGATGGTCACGTACTTGGCCGGGTTGCGCTGGCTGCGCTCGGTCATGGTAAAGGTGAAACCGCCATAGAGGGCCAGCCTGCTGCTGAGCGCTAATGCGGCGGTGTCGCACCCCGGCAACAAGTTCGATGGTTCGGCGCACGGTTCCCATGAGAATCAACCCCGTAGGCTCCCTGAGCTTCCCCCCAACCGCCCTGGCGACCCGGACAAAACGGCGTTCAGCCTACTTATTCGCCACGTGGCCTGGTGTAGACTCGTGCCCATCCAGAGGGTGATCTCCCGGTGCAGCCAGGCTCTTCGGTTCATCTGCCGCCGGCCCGGCAACATCAGAAGGCGCTGCGACCGGGCCCGAATGTGAAGAGGCAGCTGGCACGCGGGCGGTCGCAGCGCTTGCCGGGTTGGGGGCACGCCCTGCCGGCGAGGCTGCGCGAAGGGGTGGATATGAATACCAGCCAGGCCCAAGGCACGAAGCCCATCGAGAGGGGGCGGACGAGGTCCGGCCCGAGCATGTGGCATTTTGCGTGGTGGTCCATCTTGCTGGGCCTCCTCATGGAAGCCCTGCTCCTCGCTGTGCGCCGCGAACCCGTTCTCCAGCTTGCAGCCTATCGCTGAGGCCTCCGGCAAAGTAACCTGGGCGCTCCTGGTCTGCCTGGGGGTTGCGCTCGGCAAAGTCCTCTCTAGCGACAAGCCGCTCTGGGTTGGCTTCAGCGGTCTGACGAGTGCCCCGGTGGCTTTCACCGCGGCCCAGGGGGTCCAGAAGGCGGTCGGCCAGTTGCTGTCGCTCGGCGGGGCCGTGGCTGCAGCCACGGTGGCCGTGGCCGCAGTCCGGGGCATCGAATACATGTGCCTCGGGACGGCCCTGGCCACGATCGCCAGGCGCGCGCCGGATGGGCCGCGCCCGCACCTGCTGGCAGGGCTGATTACCGGCCTGGTGTTCGGGGGCCTGGTCATGTTGCTGACGCCCGCCACGCGGTCTTCGGCCGGCGCGCTGCTGTCGTGGGGGGTCAACGAGCTAGTCTTCCCCATGGGCTGCGCTTTCGTGTTATACGTCGGGGCAGCGTACGGCCAGCGGTCGCAGGCCGCGCCGGCCAAGTAGAGCACCGGCGGCACCCTGGCGGCCCTTGTACGCGCCTCGCCATCCCCATGCGCCGCGGCGACGAGCCCGGTGCGCGTGACTGCTCTGAAGACACGCTCGTGCGCCTGCTCGCGACGTTGCGGGCAGGTTTGCGTAGTGCTGGGTAGATGTGGTCGTTCCGACGTCACGCTGCGAAGGCAGAGAGGAAAGTCTGGACATGAAAGCCGTCGTCGTCTATCAGTCGCTGTGGGGCAACACTGCGGCCATCGCCCGTGCTATCGCACAAGGCATTGGGCCAGGAACTCCGGCCCTCACAACCGGCGAAGCATCCGCCGAGGCCCTGGCGGGCGCCGGTCTGATCGTCGCCGGCGCTCCTTTGATGGCCTTCGCGCTCCCTACGGAGAGCGTGCTCAGAGGCATCGGCGAGCACCCCGGCAGGTGCACGCGGCCGCCCGACCTTGGCCATCCCAGCATGCGCTCATGGCTCGACGCGCTGCCCAGGGGGAGCTGCCGGGTGGCGGCGTTCGAGACACGCCTCTGGTGGTCGCCGGGTACCGCCGCGGGCGCGATCCTGCGCAAGCTGGAGGGCGCGGGCTACCGCGCGGTCGCCAGGCCCCGGCGTTACATCGTCAAAGGGCAATACGGCCCGCTGCGCGAGGGCCAGCTTGAACGGGCGCAAGCGTGGGGGGCGGAGCTCGCCCACGCACCACCATAGCCCCATTCCACAAGGATCGCAAACGGAATCCTGGGGATGCGAGGGGCGCGGAGGGATGTTCGCGCTCGCAGCACGGGGCTCGAGAAGGGCCAGCACCGCCGGGTCGGTTTTCGCGCCCTGAGATAGCGGTTGGTGCCAACGGCGCAGCGCCCCCGCACGGCGCCAGGCGCCGTGCGGCATAGGTTTCGTGCTCTTCGCGCTTCGAGTTCTTCGCGCAACTTCGCGCTTCCGTGATCCAAGCCTCACCCGCGGCGCCCCCGCCCCCGCACGGAGCCAGGCGCCCCGGCGGCATAGGTTTCGTGCTCTTCGTGCTCGAGTTCTTCACGCAACTTCGTGCCTCCGTGATCCAAGCCTCACTCGCGGCGCGGCGCCTCCGCACGGCGCCAGGCCCCGCCGTGGCCTAGGTTTCGCGCTCCTCGCGCTTCGAGTTCTTCGCGTGACTTCGCGTCTTCGTGATCCAAACCTCACCCGCGGCACCGCGCGGTTTCGTGTTCCCTTCTTGCCCGTTCTGTGCTATGCTCGCCCCAGGCCCCGCTGCCGCTACTCCGCCCCCACACGCCCGGCGCCGATCGGCGGCGACGCCGAACAGGAGGCTGTCATGCTTACCGAGCGTCTGCCGCGCGCCCATCTCGCGTATCCGCCGACCCCGCTAGAGGAATTGCCGCGCCTGAGAGCGGCGCTGGGCGGTCCCCGGCTGCTGATCAAGCGTGATGATCAGACAGGGCTGGCCACCGGCGGCAACAAGGCGCGCAAACTCGAATTCTCCATTGCCGACGCACTGGACCAGGGCGCCGACACCGTGATCACGCTCGGCGCCGTGCAATCGAATCACTGCCGGCAGACCGCGGCGGCCGCGGCCCGCACTGGCCTGCGCTGCATCGTCGTCCTGCGCGGCCACGCGCCCGAGGACTGGAACGGCAACCTGCTGCTGGATCACCTGCTGGGCGCCCGGGTCGTCTTTGCCGGAGACAGGACGCTCGAGGAGGTGGCGAGCGGCCTGATGCAGGAACTTCAGAGCGCGGGGCGCCGCCCGTACCTCATCCCGGTGGGCGCCTCGAATGCCGTCGGAGCGGCCGGTTTCGTGGCCGCCATGGAAGAAGCCGCCGGCCAGCTGCAAGAGCAACGGCTGCTGGTGGACCGGGTGGTCTTCGCCAGCAGCTCCGGGGGCACGCAGGCCGGGCTGTGCGTGGGAGCCAAGGCCACCGGCTTCCGTGGCCAGATCGCGGCCATCGCCGCCGAGTGCCCGCGCCGCGAGCTGCAGGCAACCGTAGCGACCATCGCCCGCGCGACCATCAGCCGGCTCGGCCTGGAGATGCCGTTCACGCCCGACGAGGTCGTGGCCTACGACAGCTACCTGGGGGCCGGCTACGCGGTGATGGGCGAGCCGGAGCAGGAGGCCATCGGGCTGACGGCTCGTTGCGAAGGTATCCTGTTGGACCCGGTCTACACGGGCCGCGCGATGGCCGGGCTGATCGACCTCATCCGCAGGGGCGAGTTCGGCAGCCGCGAGACGATCCTGTTTTGGCACACGGGCGGCTCCGCCGCGTTGTTCGCCTACGCCGGGCAGCTGATGGAAGTGACGGGGAGCAGAGAAAGCCGTTGATAGCCACGGGGCGCTATGATATGATAGGAATAGGTCGATACGACCGGTTCCTGAAGGGACGGTAGCAAGCCAATGAAGACTTCTTTCGACCCCGGCGAGGCAGGCTCGCATGAGGCCACGTTTCTG
>CAWEHT010000232.1:0-3383 GCA_963808455.1 uncultured Chloroflexia bacterium
CCTCGTTCAGGAGGGACGCCGATGGCCCGGCCTGCGCGGGGGGCGATTGGACCGCGCTCTGGGCCGAAGAGGGCGGGTCGCAGAGCACGAGGTATGCCTGGGCAGAGGTCGCCACCGAATTGTTGAATTGGTCCTCCATGGCCTGGACCTGCGGTGAGAGTGTGCTGGCGAGCACGGTTGCCAGCACGGCGACACCGATGCCCTGTACGACGTTGCGCGTGGCGTTGATCAGCGATGAGCCGCGGGGAAAATCGGCCACCCTTACCTCCGACAGGGAGGCGACCATGGTCGTCTGCGCCACCAGGCCAAGGGCGATGCCGCGTAAGGTGAGCAGGAAGAGGAGCCAACCGACGGACGTATCGGCCCGCAGCTGCGACAGTTGCCAGGTATTGACGGCCAAAACCGAGAACCCGATGACCATCAGCGGGCGCGGCCCGGTCCGGTCGTAGATGCGGCCTGACAGCGTGACCAGGATGCCGCTGCTGATCGCCATCGGCAACAGGATGATGCCCGTCTCCAAAGCGCTGATCCCGCGCAGAGACTGCAGGTACATGGGCAGGAGGAACTCGGCGCCAAAGAGTGCCAGCACCGCCACGTAGCCGAGCAGGTTGGCATTCAGGAAGATACGATTGCGAAAGAGGCGCAGGTCCAACAGCGGCGCTTTGGCCACGTACAGCTCGATCAGCACGAAGGCGATCAGGCCGGCTGCGCCGAGGGCGAGCCAGAACCTGACGTCCGGCGCCGTCCAACCATAGGTGGCCGCGACCGAGGTCGCATAGAGGAGGGCCCCGAAGCCGATGATCTCGGAGATGATCCCCGCCAGATCGAGGGGCAGACGCTCCTCGCTTCTCCGCTCGCGGAGGAAGCGCTGGCCGAGCAGGATGCCGATCAAGCCGATGGGTGGGTTGATGAAGAAGATCCACCGCCACATATTGAGGCTGACCAGCAAGCCGCCCAGCAGCGGGCCAAGTGCCGGCGCGAAAAGGGCCGCCAGACCGTAATAGCCGAGCGCCCGCCCGTGCTCCTCGACAGGAAACGCCTGCAGCAACAGCGCCATACCCAACGGCATGACCAGGCCGGTGCCGGTGCCCTGCACGATCCGGAAGGCTACCAGCATGCCGAGGCTACTGGAGAAGCCGCAGAACAGGGAGCCGACAATGAACAGCGCCAGCCCACCCAGGTAGACGCGCTTGGGGCCGACCCGGTCGGCCAGGAAGCCAGATAGCGGCGTGCTGATGCCGATGGCCAGCGCATAGACGCTGATGATCCACTGGGCCTGGTTAATGCTGCTGCCGAATTCAACGCTCAACGCCGGGAAAGCCACGTTGATAACAGTCACGTCCAACAGCATCATGAAGAAGCCGAAGATGACGGTGAAAAGGACTCTCCACTTGTAGCCAGAATGATCACCGGATTGCATGCAACCGTCTCCACCTCGCGGAGGAACCCAACGAATCCCGCACGGCCGGCTCAGGGCAGGCTGTGCCGGGAATGCGTGTTTGGGCTCAAAGTCAGGCCCTGGACGCCTATCAGGCAGTGATGCGATTCGCTCGGAAAGCCGTGGTGTACTTCCGGCAGTAGCGGTCGCGGTTGAGCAAAAGTTCGGCGGCCATGAGCTCGCTGTAGAGGCCGTTGTCCAGGGGATCGAGGATCGCTGCGTCCAGGCCGGCCTGCAAGGCCAGGGTGAGGAAAACCCGGTTGATGACGGTGCGCACGGGCAAGCCGAACGAGATGTTGCTCAGGCCGATGCTGAACTTCGCCCCCGGCGCCTCGGCGCGCAGCGCGCGCGATCGTATCCAGTGCCACCAGGGCGCCGTCCTGACGTGTGGAGACCGCGATGGCCAGCGGATCGAAATAGACCTGCTCATCCGCCAGGCCGGCATCCCGGGTACATTCCAGGATGTGGCGCGCCACTGCCAGCCGGCCCGCGACGTCCTTCGGTATGCCGTTGTCGTCGAGGAGCAGGGCGATCACGCCGGCAGCGTGGCCTGGGACGAGGGGCAGCACACCATCCAGACGCCTCTGCTCTCCACTGATCGAGTTGATCAGCGGCGGCCGGATGACGCGGGCCAAGGCTGCGGCCAGGGCCGCAGCGTTGGCGCTGTCGAGACACAGCGGCGCTTCGGTCACAGCCTGCACCGTCTCCACGAGCCAGCTCAGGTCATCGGGCTCGCGCTCCGGCGGCGTGCCGGCGTTGACATCGACGTAACTGGCACCGGCGGCCACCTGCCGTTGCGCCAGATCCTGCACGAAGGCCACGTCACGCGCTGCGATGGGCTGCAGCCGTCTTCTTCAACGTCCCGTTGAGCTTTTCACCCACGATCAACATATGCGTTGCCTCTATTTGAGCGTTCACGCCATCATATCACACTACGGGCCTGGATTGCACCTTTTGGCGGTCCGGGTATTTGCAGATCACTCCGGCGCCGGCTGCAGCCATTTGATGATAGAAGTGAGCCAGCGTTACCGTCTCGCCTGGTCCGAGCAAGACGTACTCGTCGTCCCAGGGTCCAAACAGCAGCTTGCGCACCATCGCGTCGGAGCCATCGATCTCCTCGTAGCGCAGGTCGAAGCGCAAGGCCGTCTGTTGCGCGTGTACTCGCGGTAGCGATCGATGCCGTAGCTGCCCGTCTTGATCAACGCCAGCCGCTTGTAGTTTGCCAGCATGATCTTGAACAGCCGCTCGGCGTGCGCCTTCCCGAAACGTTCTACCGTCCGCCCGTACTCGCTGAATGGGGTCTCGCCGACCTCGATCCAGCCCTTTGTCAGGTAGTAAGTGCCCGGCTCCGCCCCGGCCTGTTTCTGGTAGGCGGCCCGTGAACCGAGGAAGATCGCAATGCAGTCGTCCACTTGAGGCAGCACGAGTGTGCAGCCGCGCTGCCTGTACGCCGACCAGCGCCTGCGAGCACAGCCCATAGCCGAGAAGTATCGTCACCGGCTCACCCGGATGGGCCGCGACGACTTCGTCGATGTTGGCCTGCACCGTCGTGCGCAGCTTGTCCGGGTAAACATGCAGCCCGAACTCCAGGACCCGGTATTCCATCCCCTCCGGCATCAGCGGCAGCATCTCTTCGATGACGGTAGCGCACGCGATGACCACTTTGCGATCTTCCATCGAGCATACTCCAAGGGAAATTCACCAAGTCAGGCCAGGAGCGCCCGTGAGCACATCCTGGCCTGATGCTACTCAAAGGCACGGTTGACGATCGTTACGCGGTTTGGGCTACCCGGCCGAACTCGCGGGCCGCTGCGACAAAAGCCTGCATGTTCTCAGGCTTCGCGTTGATGGGCGCGTCACAGCCGGGACACAGGATCAGGCCTCTGCCGCCGAAATCCTTCACCTGTTCACGTACGTGGCCGTAGACGTCATCGGGCGTGCCGGC
>CAWEHT010000233.1:0-4797 GCA_963808455.1 uncultured Chloroflexia bacterium
TCATGCCGGCGTCGCGCGCCTTCTTCAGCACTGGGATGAGCTCGGTGGAGCTCCCAGGTGCGATCACGATGGCGTCGACTTCGGACTGAATCATGTCGTTGACGATGGCGACCTGCTGGTCGATGGAGGTTTCGGAGGCGCCCGTCTTCACGATCAGGTTCAGGCCCAGTTCCGCCTGGGCGCGCCGGGCGCCTTGTTCCATCTTGATAAAGAACGGATTCGTCAGGGTCTTCATGACGAGACCGAGCCGCTTCCAACCAGCCACGCCAATTTACCAACTCGCGTATCGGCTCGAGGCCGGGCTCGCGCGTGAAGAACGCGCGAATAAGGCCGGGGATGGACGGACTGCGCGCTGCCATGGGCTTCGCGCCTCCTTTGACAGCCGGCGCATAGTGTGGTAAATTCCATCCTGCCAGCTGAACTTCTGTTCTTCTGATGTTTATCCGACGCTCAGGCAGATGAGTTCCCCATGCTACTAGAGGAAGTCGCCAAGAACCCGCTCACGGATCGTGTGATCCGCAGCATCCAGGACCTGATCTTGCGGGGCGCCGTGACGCCCGGCGAGTACCTCCCTCCCCAGCCGCAGCTCGCCGCGCAGCTTGGCGTGGGGCTCTCCACGGTGCGCGAGGCGGTCAAGGCGCTCTCGCTGATCGGGCTCGTCGAGGCCACGCCCGGCCGCGGCACGCTCGTGATGCCGGACGCGTTGAAGATCTTGAGCAGCGACGCGGCCATGAAGGCCAACCTGGCCGAGGTCGAATTGACCAAGGTGCTGGAGGCACGCATGGCCATCGAGGCTGCCCTCACGCATATGGCGGCCGAGCGGGCCACGCCTGAAGACATCGCCGAGATCGAGGCCCAGCTGATGGATATGGAAGCCGCCCGGGGGAACAATCAGGCCTTCACCGCGCCGATGTGCGCTTTCACCTGGCGGTGGCGAGGGCCAGCAAGAACCACGTGCTGGCGCAAAGTTACTACTTCATCCACACGCTGCTCGAAGAAGGCCATCGAGGAAGCCGATGCGCTGCCCGGCGGCGCGGACCGGGCCCTGGTCAACCATCGCGAGATCCTGGAGGGGATCCGCAATCGCCAGCCGTTGCTGGCGCAACGGGCTGCCCAGCGGCAGATGGATGACGTAGTTGGGCTCCTGAAAGATCGCAAGATCATCCGGACGAGCTGAGCCGCGCGCCCTCCGAATTTCTCGTGGGGCCGCCGAGGGTCGAAACCCGCCGGCTGATCCACGAAGCCGGTTCAAACACTCCGTTTTTGATCTTACGGGGCCGCACGGGGCGGCCCGGAAAGGAGGTCGCGAGCGCCGATAGGATTCCTGGCGAACGACACACGGGCCCCAGATGGGCATCCGGCCGCGCCGCCCGGCTGCTGTTCGCAAACCAGGGGAGCGGGAGACGCACAATGAACCGTGCGAGCGCCGTCTTGGACCTGCCGGGGATGGGCCGCATCGAAGCCTGGGCCGCAGCTTCCCGGCAGCACTGCAAAGAGAGGTAGACCGTGAAGAAGATCGCTTTGTTCGGCATGGCTTTCCTGATGCTTGCCTTGCCCGTGGCATGCTCAGCGCCCACGCCAACCGCCGCACCTGCCCCGACGGCAGCGCCCACGGCCGCACCGGCCGCCGCTGCCGTACCGACCTCCGTGCCGGCCGCTGCTGTAGCCGTCACACCGACCATAGCGGCTGCCGAGGCCGCTGTCACGCCCACCGTGGCGGCCGCAGAGGCTGCCGTTACGCCCACCGTGCCCGCCGCGGCCGCCCCAGTGACGGCCACGACGGCCACCACCACGACCGCCAGCTCCTACCAGTGGCCCCAGACCCTCAACGTCGGCATCAACAGCGAGAATGTGCCCTGGGAATTCACCAAGGACGGCAAGCTGGTCGGCTTCGAGGTGGACATGCTCAACGAGCTGGCCAAGCGCACCGGCGTGAAGCTCAACTTCATCACCGTGCCCTTCAGCGGCATTTTCACCGGGCTGGAGTCGGGCAAGTGGGACGTGGCCTCCTCGAGCATCTGGATCACCCCGGCACGCCTGAAGGAAATGGATTTCGCCGATCCCTACTATCAGTCGGACATCTCCTTGCTGACCCCCAAGGACACGACCATCCAGAGCTTCACCGATCTGAAGGGCAAGACCCTGGGCGCCGACACGGGCTCGATGAACGACCAATGGCTGAAGGACAACCAGGCCAAATACGGCCCCTACACCATCAAGAGCTACGACAACCCGACCGATGCCTTCCTGGACGTGCAGACCGGGCGTCTCGACGGGGTAGTGGCCGATGAGCCGACCGCCATGTACTACGTGCAGCAGAACCCGGCGGCAGGCCTGGCCGTGCCGCTGCTGATGCACCAGGCGTCGATGCAGGCCTGGGCCGTGCGCAAGGGCGACCCGCTCAAGGCCGCGCTGACCGGGATCGAGAATCAGATGAAGCAGGACGGCACGCTGGCCGCGATCTACAAGACCTGGTTCGCCCAGGACCCGGCCCCTGACAGCGCCACCGTCACCGTCTATCCGGGCGGCTACCAACCACCGTCGGCAGCGAGCGCTCCGGCTGCTACGGCTGCCGTGACGACCACGACGTCAGTTACGACCACTGCGCCCGTGACGGCCACGACGGCAGTGACGGCCACGACGGCCACCACCTCGACCGCCAGTTCCTACCAGTGGCCCCAGACCCTCAACGTCGGCATCAACAGCGAGAACGTGCCCTGGGAATTCACCAAGGACGGCAAGCTGGTCGGCTTCGAGGTGGACATGCTCAACGAGCTGGCCAAGCGCACCGGCGTGAAGCTCAACTTCATCACCGTGCCCTTCAGCGGCATTTTCACCGGACTGGAGTCGGGCAAGTGGGACGTGGCCTCCTCAAGCATCTGGATCACCCCGGCACGCTTGAAGGAAATGGATTTCGCCGATCCCTACTATCAGTCGGACATCTCCTTGCTGACCCCCAAGGACACGACCATCCAGAGCTTCACCGATCTGAAGGGCAAGACCCTGGGCGCCGACACGGGCTCGATGAACGACCAATGGCTGAAGGACAACCAGGCCAAATACGGCCCCTACACCATCAAGAGCTACGACAACCCGACCGATGCCTTCCTGGACGTGCAGACCGGGCGTCTCGATGGGGTGGTGGCCGATGAGCCGACCGCCATGTACTACGTGCAGCAGAACCCCTCGGCAGGCCTGGCCGTGCCGCTGCTGATGCACCAGGCGTCGATGCAGGCCTGGGCCGTGCGCAAGGGCGACCCGCTCAAGGCCGCGCTGACCGGGATCGAGAACCAGATGAAGCAGGACGGCACGCTGGCCGCGATCTACAAGACCTGGTTCGCCCAGGACCCGGCCCCTGACAGCGCCACCGTCACCGTCTATCCGGGCGGCTACCAACCATCCGCTGCCCAATAACGGCAGGCTGGCAGTTGGTGGTGTTCCCGGCAGGCGCCTGCCGGGAACACCGATCCATGAGAGTTGCCTATGGACTCGCAATTGGCTCCGATCGGCGGCCCTTCGCGCTACATGCTTTCGCGGCCCGAGTGGACCTATACCGTCCGGCGCCCCGGGTTCATCCTGGGGACGCTGGCCGTGCTGGTAGCCTACGCCGTTCTTCCTGCTGCCTGCCAGGAACGTGGCGTCTCCCGGCGCGTGGGCCGCGGTGGCCGTGTTTCTGTTTCTCACGCTGGCGTGGAGCGGCAATGTCTTGACCGACGGCTCCAAGTCGGACCTGCTCAAGGGCGGTGTGGCCTTCGGGCTGATCGCGGTGCTGTGCTGGCTGTTTTATCGCTATTCCGGCACGCGCTGGGACCGGTTGGGCAGCGCGTTCTTCAACCTGGGCAAGCTTCAGGGAAGCTGGGGCCAGTTGTTCAAGGGATTCCTCGTGACCCTCGAGCTGGCCGCGATCTCGGCCGTCTTGAGCATCCTGATCGGCATGATCGTAGGCGTTCTGCGGTGGTTCGACAACCCAACCGTGAACCTCTTCCTCATCGCATATATCGATGTCTTCCGCTCGGTGCCCATGATCGTCCTGATGGTCGTCATCTACTACGCCCTGCCTTACGTGGGCATCACCCTGGTCTCCATCACGGCGACCATCGCGGCCCTGTCGCTGGGCTACGGCGCTTATGCATCCGAGTCGTTCCGCGCCGGCATCGAGTCGGTTCACTTCGGCCAGGTCGAGGCCGCCCGGGCCCTGGGCCTGACCCGCCTGCAGACGATGCGCCTCGTCATCTTACCGCAGGCGATCCGGGTCGTCATCCCGCCCCTGACCGGCAACCTGGTGGCCATGCTCAAGGATACGGCGGTGGCTTCCGTGGTGGCCTCGCCGGAACTCTGCAGCGGGCGCGGCGAAGCTTACATCGGGAATGCCAACCCGACCCCGCTGGTCGCGGCGGCAGTAATCTATTTGATCGTGCTTTTGCCGTTGGCAAGGTTCGCCAACTGGCTTGAGCATCGGCTCGGCATGAAGGTCAGGCCAAGATGACGCAAACAAACGGCCCAGAAGTCTTGATCGAGGTCTCGGACTTGCACAAGTATTTCAAAGATCTGCATGTCCTGAAAGGCATCAGCGCCCGGATCGACTGTGGGGAAGTCGTGGCGATCATGGGGCCGTCGGGCGGCGGCAAGAGCACTTTTCTGCGCTGTATGAACCGGCTGGAGGAACCCACTTCGGGGCACATCGTGGTGGAGGGCATCGACATAACGTCGCCGTTCGTCGATATCAACAAGCTGCGCAGCGAGATCGGGATGGTAGCAATACGATGAGTCGTCGAAAGGCTGGCAACAGAAACATAA
>CAWEHT010000234.1:0-30487 GCA_963808455.1 uncultured Chloroflexia bacterium
CGCATCCTGAAGTTTCTTCTCGCGCCGTAGGTGCCCGTGCCGGTCGGGTTGTACTCCGTCAGGTGGCCGGCCGTGGTGCTGCTGGCGTCTGGACAGGTTGACTTCGTAGGAGGCGTTGCAGGCGACGATCAGGTAGCCGTTCGGGTTGGCGTTGAAGCCGACCTGCATCGGGACGGTGCCGTCCTGGTCCTGGGATCCAGATGGTGGCGGTGGGCGTGATCACGAGGTAGCCGTTCATCGTCGCGTTGACGTTGGTTTCCTGCGTGTTGTTGACCGGCGAGTAGGTGGCCGACTTGGCATGGCCGACCGTGTCGAACGAGAAGGTGAGTGAGGCCGTGCTGCCCGTGAGGGCCACCGGGGTGACCTCAAAGTTTTCCGAGCCGCCGACGGCCAGCGCGGCGCTGCTCAGCGCCACGTCGCCCGTCCAGGCATCCGCGCCCGTGGTCGGGAGTGTCGCGCCGGTGATGGAGATATGCACGGAGTCGGGATCGGAGGCGGTGGCACCGACGTTCGAGACCGTGAACTTCAGGTCAAAGCTGCTGCCGCTGCCGATGGGCGTCGGAGTGATCGAGGTGAACTGAAGGTTCGGGCCCGGGCCGACCTGCACGAAGCTGCCATTGAGGGTGACACCGCTTGCCGGGATAGCCGCTGCGTTGTTGTCGTCAATGACGGTTGAGCCAACGCCAACCGGGTTGATCGTGATATCGGCCTTACCGGCGGTCGTGCCGGCGGCGACCATGAACTTCAGGGTGCCCAGGGTCACATAATTGACACCGGTGGTTTCCACGGAGAGGCCTGAACCGCCGGTCATCAAGTAGGGGTCGGTGATCAGCGTGCCGCCGCTGGCCGAGCCCGCGCCGACATTGCCGTCGCCCACGTTGCAGCCCGAGGCGCCGTTGCAGCCGGCGGACTTCATCCAGCCGCTGTCCAGCCAGTAAGCGCCGCTGCCGTCACCATTGGTGCCCGTGAGCGGGGTGAGCTTGGTCGCATCGTAGGTGACGAACAGCTGGTGCGCGCGGTCCCGCCGTCTGCGCCGGTGTTATTGATCAGCACAGGCACGTCAATTTCGGTGCTGCCGGAGGTAGGGATGTTCACCTGGCGGCCGGTCTGGACCGACAGAGTGACGGCGTTGGCTGCCAGGGCCGGCAGGGCCGCCCCGAGCGAGACCGGAGACCATCGCCACGATGGCCAGGCCCGAGAAAAAGCGACTGAGCTTCATTTTGTGGTTCTCCTGTGTGACGTGTGATGCGGAGTGCGTTGCCGTAGACGGTGAGCCGAGCTCACTTGCAGGGCGAGCCCCAGTGCAGGCCGACCGTCGCCAGGTCGGAGACGTGGACGATGCCGTCGTTATTGTTGTCTTCGGGGATCCACCCGTTGACTATCGGACGCTCGGGCGTGGCCTCTTGCGAAGCCGGGGCCTTGGCATTCCACTGGAGGCCGATGCGGGCCAGGTCGCTCACGTCGCAGTTATTGTCGTGGTTTATGTCCCACGAGAGTACGATCGTGCGGCCGGGCACCTGAACGTAACCGGCGATGACACCCGTGTCCGTGCCGGAGGGCCCGGTCACGAAGTTCAAGTAGGTTTGGGTCAACGGGTTGTACCCGCGTGAAGTAGTGGTGGCATCGGCTTGCGGCAGGCTGAACATGTACAGCTTGCGTGCGAAGTTGTAGGATCCGCTATTGCTCAAGCCGTTCGTGTACCAGCTCTGGATGGTGGACACGGTCGGCTTGTTGTAGGAATCCAACAGGCCGGGGGCGGTGCCCAGGCCGGACCCATTGGCGTTATTCCAGGCGGAACTGGACACGAGCGAATAGTTGAGCACGTTCACGCCGGACTGGAAGGCGAAGCCGACATAGCCCAGGCCGTCCGTGTCATTCTGGATGGCAATTGCCATGGCGCCGTTGGTCGCCGGGCGGGTGATCCCGTCCACGGTGATCTCGGCCTGCTCGAACTGGAAATTCTTCGAGCCGTCGGGGTTGTTGGTTGGGTTCTGGTAGGCGTTGATGCCCGAGCTGCCCAGGAAGTAGTCGTGCGTGCCCGACAGATCGTTGCGGGAGTACGGCTTGATGTTGTCGGTGGAGCTGCAGTTGGACCAGACCTCGTGCCACGTCCACTGCGTGGGAGGATTGGTCACTGTGCCGGTGCCGTCGAGCGCACTGCGACCTTCGTAGATGGCATCCAGCTGCGCCTGCGTGATCTGGGTGGCGCAGGTTTTGCTGTTATTCGTGATGATCCCGATGCCGTCGAGGGAGACCACCGTCGTGTTCAGGTCGCTGCCAGCCATAGGGCCGGCTGCCCTGGTTATTGGAGCTGCACGAGCCTGATGACATGCCGATGTCCGTGGTGCCGGCCATGATCTGCTGCTGGCCATCGTTGGAGCCGAGGTCGGTCATCGCGAAGATGTCGCTGGCGTTGGCCGTGTTGTCCTCGGGGAACCAGCCCTGGTTGACCTGGGCGATCGGGAAAATGGTCGTGGAGCCGTCCATCTTGATGCAGAACCAGGGGGCAACTGCTGGGGTACGTGCCGTAGGCGAGAGCATGCGCTGCCGGCAGCAGGATCGCTGCCACCAGGCCACCCGCCACGAGCAATTTGCTGGCGTTCATGGCGACACTCTTGAACATTGTAACCTCCGCTTTGGGTTGCTTCCACCGGCCCGGTCCTCCCGGGCCATGTTAGAATCGGGTTGGCCAACCTGCCCCGAGCATATGCGAGAAATCCGAAGCTGTCATCACGGAAAACCCGGTAATTCGCAACTCGTACTTGCCGTAACCTTCGCATAATGGGCACGGATTCCCCCGTTCAGAGGGAGAGCAGAGAGCATCGAGAAGCAGGACCGGGCACCGGCCGGCCCCTCGGCCTGGCCAATCAAGGATGGCAGGGCGTGCCCCAATGCAGCCCGACGCTCGCCAGGTCGGAGACGTCAACGATGCCGTCGTCGTTGACGTCTTCGGGATCCAGCCGTAGACGACCGGGCGCTCGGGCGTGGCCTCCTGCGAAGCCGGCGCTGTCAGCTTCCACTTCATCCCGATCCGCGCCAGGTCGCTTACGTCGCACTTGCCGTCGTGGTTGATATCCCAGGGGAGCACGGTCTGGCGGTAGGGCACCGGCACGTAACCGGCCACGGCAACCGCCTCCGTGCCGGCGGCGCCGGTGACGAAGTTCAAGTAGGTCTGGGTCAGTGCGGTAAAGGTCCGCGGAGCAGGCAGACCCGTGGTCTGTGCCACCGGGAACGCGCTGCCGGCCAGCGAGAACATGTACAGCTTCCGCGAGAAGTTGTAGGCGCCGGCATTGCTCGACCCGCTCAGGTACCAGGTCTCGATGGTGAACACGGTCGGCACGTTATAGGAACCCAGCAGGCCAGGAGCGCTGCTCTCCCCGGCCCCGTTGGCGTTACTCCAGGCGTCCGAAGCCACGAGGGAATAGCTGAGCACCTTCACGCCGACCTGGAAGGCGAAGCCGGCGTAGCCCAGGCCGTCCGTGTCGTTCTGGATGTCCACCGCCATGGCGGCATTGGTCGCCGGGCGGGTGATGCCGTCAAAGTTGATCTCGGCCTGCTCGAACTGGAAGTTCGCAGAGCCGTCGGCGTTGTTGGTTGGGTTCTGGTAGGCGTTGATGCCCGAGCTGCCCAGGAAGTAGTCGTGCGTGCCCGACAGATCGTTGCGGGAGTACGGTTTGATGTAGTCGGTGGAGCTGCAGCCAGGGAAGACCTGATGCCACGTCCACTGCGTGGGCGGGTTGGTCACGGTGCCGGTGCCGTCGAGCGCATTGCGGCCTTCGTAGATGGCGTCCAACGCCGCCTGCGTGATCTGGGTGGCGCAGCTCTTGCTGTTGTTCGTGATGATCCCGATGCCGTCGAGGGCGACCACCGTCGTCTGCAGTGCGCTGCTCTCGCAGTTGAAAGGGCGAGACACCCCGGACAGCAAGCCGGCCGTCTGGTTGTTGTCGTTGCACGAGCCGGACGACATGCCGATGTCGGTGGTGCCGGCCATGATCTGCTGCTGGCCGTTGTTGGAGCCGAGGTCGGTCATCGCGAAGATGTCGTTGGCGAAGGCCGTGTTGTCCTCGGGGAACCAGCCCTGGTTGACCTCGGCGATCGGGAAAACGGTCGTCGAGCCGTCGATCTTGATGCACGAACCTTCGGGGCAACTGCTGGGGTACGTGCCGTAGGCGAGGGCAGCTGCCAGCTGCATCAAGATGGCTGCCGAGAGGCCGATGGCCGCGAGCAGCTTGGCGGCGTTCAAGGCCGTGTTCCTGAGCATGGTGTCCTCCTCTTAGCGCCGATTCTACCGGCCAGCCCTGGCCGAATGAGAATCCGGATGGTGGACGATACCCAAACATACACCGGAAATGTGCGGCTGTCATCACGGAAAACTAGGTGTTTTTCAAACTGGCGCTTGCCATAACTCCTGCCTCAGGGGCCGGGAGCCCCTGCCACATGCCCCGCTCGGCAGCGAAGACATGGGTTTCCTCCTCTTCACAGGCAGGGAGCCGCCCCTTCCGGGGGCGAGGCGAGGGCATCGAGGTGATGGGCGAGGACGAAGGCGAGCAAGGCTTTACGGGAGCCAAGCTCGGTCTTGCGCAGGATGGCGCCGACATGCTTCTCTAGGGTGTTCTCGCTCACCGCCAGGCGGGCCGCCATCTCCCGCGTGCTCAGCCCGGCGGCGAGGAGCCCGAGGACCTGCCGTTCGCGGGGCGCCAGCGCCGCGAGCCGCCGGCCGACATCACGATGGTAAGCCTCGGCGCGCTGGCGCTGCGACTCAGACCAGATCGGGGCGGCCGCGGCCTGCCGGATGGCGGTCCGTAGCTCCTTGATGGGCGCCGAGCGGAGGAGGAATCCGTAGGCGCCAGCCTCGTGTGCGGCGGCCAGGAGGACGTCCCAGTTCCAGTAGCTGAGCATAAGCACGTGGACGCCTGCATATTCGGACAGGAGCCAACGGCACAAGTCCAGGCCGCCCTCGCCGGGGAGGTCCATATCAACGACAGCGACGTGGGCCTTGCCCGCATTGCCCTGACGCGCCTCCGCCGCCGTCGCGCACTCGGCGATGACCTGCATTCCGCGAACCCTATCCAGGGCGTGGCGCAGACCCAGCCGAAAGGTCAGGCAATTGTCAACCAGCGACACGCGGACGGGCGCGATCCGGACTTGAGAATCGGGATGGTTCATGGGTACCGAAGACAGGGCGCTTACTCTCTTTGCTTAGCGTAGCGCCGCCAGTTTATAGGGTCTTTGTGTGCAGGTTAGGGGTCGCGCACGCCAGGGTTAAACTTTTGCTAATCCAGGGCCCTTTCTGACCCTCGGGCTCTCGTTTGACGAGCCTTCCATGTACGTCCGACCTCTCGGCCCGCCGGGAGGCGTGCCTACCAGGTCTGGCCCCAATGCAGTCCGACCGTCGCCAGATCGACGGCGTCGATCACACCAGCCCGGTTGACGTCTTGGGGTATCCAGCCGGGCCACCCTGTTCCGCCCGATACCGGCGATCGACGACAGGTCGAGCATGTCGGCCACGTGGTCGCCATTGACGTCCCAGGCCGGGCGTGTGATGACGATTGCCAGACTGTTGTCATAGCGGCCGGCAGCGATGGCCGTTATGCCGCTGAGCCCCGCGGGGACGTTGCATTGACCGTAATCGTGTGGGCTGGCGCAGCCCCAGGCGACCACCTTGCCGGTTCTCTTGAGGGCCAGGCTATGCCAGTCGCCGGCGGCGATGGCGGAGACGTCCTTCAGCCCCCATGGCACGCTGCATTGGCCTATGTCGGTCGGCATGTCCTGGTCATCGCCGCAGCCCCAGGCGACCACCGTGCTGTCGCTCTTGAGGGCCAGGCCGTGATATTCACCGGCGGCGATGGCGGTCACGCCGCTCAACCCTGCCGGCACGTTGCTTTGGCCAGCGCTGTCGGAGCCCCACCCGACCACCGTGCCGTCGCTCGTCAAGGCCAGGTCGAACTCGCTGCCGGCAGCGATAGCCGTGACATCGCGCAGCCCTGCCGGTACGCTGCACTGCCCGTGGTCGTGATCGCTGCCACAGCCCCAGGCCACCACCGTGCCGTCGTTCCTGAGGGCAAGGCTGTGCCAGTTGCCGGCGGCGATGGCGGTGACGCCGCTCAAACCTGCCGGTACGCTGCATTGTCCGAAGTCGTACCCTCTGCAGCCCCACGCCACGATGGTACCGTCGCTCTTCAGGGCCAGGCTGTGCAGATAGCCGGCGGCAATGGCACAGCCTTGCCCTCAGGAACGACGGCACGGTGGTGGCCTGGGGCTGTGGCAGCGATCACGACCACGGGCAGTGCAGCGTACCGGCAGGGCTGCACCGAGATGTCACGGCTATCGCTGCCGGCAGCGAGTTCGACCTGGCCTTGACGAGCGACGGCACGGTGGTCGGGTGGGGCTCCGACAGCGCTGGCCAAAGCAACGTGCCGGCAGGGTTCAGCGGCGTGACCGCCATCGCCACCGGTGAAATATCACGGCCTGGCCCTCAAGAGCGACAGCACGGTGGTCGCCTGGGGCTGCGGCGATGACGCGGACATGCCGACCGACATAGGCCAAAGTCACGTGCCATGGGGGCTGAAGGACGTCTCCGCCATCGCCACCAGCAACTCGGCGGATAACCTACGGGCCTCAAGAGAACCGGCAAGGTGGTCGCCTGGGGCTGCGCCAAGCCACATGATTACGGTCAATGCAACGTCCCCGCGGGGGCTGAGCGGCATAACGGCCATCGCTGCCGGCCGCTATGACAACAGTCTGGCAACCGTCATCACACGCCCGGCCTGGGACGTCAACGGCGACCACGTGGCCGACATGCTCGACCTGTCATAAATAGCCACGCATTGGGGCGGAACGGGTGGCCCGGCTGGATGCCCCAAGACGTCAACCGGGCTGGTGTGATCGACGCCAGTCGATCTGGCGACGGTCGGACTGCATTGGGGCCAGACCTGGTAGGCACGCCTCCCGGCGGGCCGGAGGTCGGACGTACATGGAAGGCTCGTCAAACGAGAGCCCGAGGGTCAGAAAGGGCCCTGGATTGGCGAAAGTTTAACCCCAGCACACACAACTCTCTAATTTCCACACAAAGACCCTATAAACTGGCGGCGCTACGCTAAGCAAAGAGAGTAAGCGCCCTGTCTTCGGTACCCATGAACCATCCCGATTCTCAAGTCCCGATCTCGCCCGTCCGCGTGTCGCTGGTCGACGATTGCCTGACCTTTCGGCTGGGTCTGCGCCACGCCCTGGATAGGGGCGCGGAATGCAGGTCATCGCCGAGTACGCGACGGCGGCGGAGACATCAGGGCAATGCGGGCAAGGCCCACGTCGCTGTCGTTGATATGGACCTCCCCGGCGAGGGCGGCCTGGACTTGTGCCGTTGGCTCCTGTCCGAATATGCAGGCGTCCACGTGCTTATGCTCAGCTACTGGAACTGGGACGTCCTCCTGGCCGCCGCACACGAGGCTGGCGCCTACGGATTTCCTCCGCTCGGCGACCATCAAGGAGCTACGGACGGCCATCCGGCAGGCCGCGGCCGCCCCGATCTGGTCTGAGTCGCAGCGCAGCGCGCCGAGGCTTACCATCGTGATGTCGGCCGGCGGCTCGCGGCGCTGGCGCCCCGCGAACGGCAGGTCCTCGGGCTCCTCGCCACCGGGCTGAGCACACACGAGGATGGCGGCCCGCCTGGCGGTGAGCGAGAACACCCTAGAGAAGCATGTCGGCGCCATCCTGCGCGAGACCAAGCTTGGCTCCCGTAAAGCCTTGCTCGCCTTCGTCCTCCCCCATCACCTCGATGCCCTCGCCTCGCCCCCGGAAGGGGCGGCCCCTGCCTGTGAAGAGGAGGAAACCCATGTCTTCGCTGCCGAGCGGGGCATGTGGCAGGGGCTCCCGGCCCCTGAGGCAGGAGTTATGGCAAGCGCCAGTTTGAAAAACACCTAGTTTTCCGTGATGACAGCCGCACATTTCCGGTGTATGTTTGGGTATCGTCCACCATCCGGGATTCTCATTCGGCCAGGGCTGGCCGGTCAGATCGGCGCTAAGGAGGACACCATGCTCAGGAACACGGCCTTGAACGCCGCCAAGCTGCTCGCGGCCATCGGCCTCTCGGCAGCCATCTTGATGCAGCTGGCAGCTGCCCTCGCCTACGGCACGTACCCCAGCAGTTGCCCCGAAGGTTCGTGCATCAAGATCGACGGCTCGACGACCGTTTTCCCGATCGCCGAGGTCAACCGAGCTTTCCCCGAGGACAACGCGGCCTTCGCCAACGACATCTTCGCGATGACCGACCTCGGCTCCAACAACGGCCAGCAGCAGATCATGGCCGGCACCACCGACATCGGCATGTCGTCCGGCTCGTGCAACGACAACAACCAGACAGCCGGCTTGCTGTCCGGGGTGTCTCGCCCTTTCAACTGCGAGAGCAGCGCACTGCAAGCGACGGTGGTCGCCCTCACGGCATCGGGATCATCACGAACAACAGCAAGAGCTGCGCCACCCAGATCACGCAGGCGGCGTTGACGCCATCTACGAAGGCCGCAATGCGCTCGACGGCACCGGCACCGTGACCAACCCGCCCACGCAGTGGACGTGGCATCAGGTCTTCCCTGGCTGCAGCTCCACCGACTACATCAAACCGTACTCCCGCAACGATCTGTCGGGCACGCACGACTACTTCCTGGGCAGCTCGGGCATCAACGCCTACCAGAACCCAACCAACAACGCCGACGGCTCTGCGAACTTCCAGTTCGACAGGCCGAGATGAACTTTGACGGCATCACCCGCCCGGCGACCAATGCCGCCATGGCGGTGGACATCCAGAACGACACGGACGGCCTGGGCTACGCCGGCTTCGCCTTCCAGGTCGGCGTGAAGGTGCTCAGCTATTCCCTCGTGGCTTCGGACGCCTGGAGTAACGCCAACGGGGCCGGGGAGAGCAGCGCTCCTGGCCTGCTGGGTTCCTATGACCCGCCGACCGTGTTCACCATCGAGACCTGGTACCTGAGCGGGTCGAGCAATGCCGGCGCCTACAACTTCTCGCGCAAGCTGTACATGTTCTCGCTGGCCGGCAGCGTTCCCGGTGGCACAGACCACGGGTCTGCCTGCTCCGCGGACCTTTACCGCACTGACCCAGACCTACTTGAACTTCGTCACCGGCGCCGCCGGCACGGAGGCGGTTGCCGTGGCCGGTTACGTGCCGGTGCCCTACCGCCAGACCGTGCTCCCCTGGGATATCAACCACGACGGCAAGTGCGACGTAAGCGACCTGGCGCGCATCGGGATGAAGTGGAAGCTGACAGCGCCGGCTTCGCAGGAGGCCACGCCCGAGCGCCCGGTCGTCTACGGCTGGATCCCCGAAGACGTCAACGACGACGGCATCGTCAACGTCTCCGACCTGGCGAGCGTCGGGCTGCATTGGGGCACGCCCTGCCATCCTTGATTGGCCAGGCCGAGGGGCCGGCCGGTGCCCGGTCCTGCTTCTCGATGCTCTCTGCTCTCCCTCTGAACGGGGGAATCCGTGCCCATTATGCGAAGGTTACGGCAAGTACGAGTTTGCGAATTACCGGGTTTTCCGTGATGACAGCTTCGGATTTCTCGCATATGCTCGGGGCAGGTTGGCCAACCCGATTCTAACATGGCCCGGGAGGACCGGGCCGGTGGAATCAACCCAAAGCGGAGGTTACAATGTTCAAGAGTGTCGCCATGAACGCCAGCAAATTGCTCGTGGCGGGTGGCCTGGTGGCAGCGATCCTGCTGCCGGCAGCGCATGCTCTCGCCTACGGCACGTACCCCAGCAGTTGCCCCCTCGGTTCCTGCATCAAGATGGACGGCTCCACGACCATCTTCCCGATCGCCGAGGTCAACCAGGGCTGGTTCCCCGAGGACAACACGGCCAACGCCAGCGACATCTTCGCGATGACCGACCTCGGCTCCAACGATGGCCAGCAGCAGATCATGGCCGGCACCACGGACATCGGCATGTCATCAGGCTCGTGCAGCTCCAATAACCAGGGCAGCCGGCCCTATGGCTGCAGCGACCTGAACACGACGGTGGTCTCCCTCGACGGCATCGGGATCATCACGAATAACAGCAAAACCTGCGCCACCCAGATCACGCAGGCGCAGCTGGATGCCATCTACGAAGGTCGCAGTGCGCTCGACGGCACCGGCACAGTGACCAATCCTCCCACGCAGTGGACGTGGCACGAGGTCTGGTCCAACTCCAGCTCCACCGACAACATCAAGCCGTACTCCCGCAACGATCTGTCGGGCACGCACGACTACTTCCTGGGCAGCTCGGGCATCAACGCCTACCAGAACCCAACCAACAACCCCGACGGCTCGAAGAATTTCCAGTTCGAGCAGGCCGAGATCACCGCGGACGGGATCACCCGCCCGGCGACCAACGGCGCCATGGCAATTGCCATCCAGAATGACACGGACGGCCTGGGCTACGTCGGCTTCGCCTTCCAGTCCGGCGTGAACGTGCTCAACTATTCGCTCGTGTCCAGTTCCGCCTGGAATAACGCCAATGGGTCCGGCCTGGGCACCGCCCCCGGCCTGTTGGATTCCTACAACAAGCCGACCGTGTCCACCATCCAGAGCTGGTACACGAACGGCTCGAGCGATAGCGGATCCTACAACTTCGCACGCAAGCTGTACATGTTCAGCCTGCCGCAAGCCGATGCCACCACTACTTCACGCGGGTACAACCCGTTGACCCAAACCTACTTGAACTTCGTGACCGGGCCCTCCGGCACGGACACGGGTGTCATCGCCGGTTACGTTCAGGTGCCCGGCCGCACGATCGTACTCTCGTGGGACATAAACCACGACAATAACTGCGACGTGAGCGACCTGGCCCGCATCGGCCTCCAGTGGAATGCCAAGGCCCCGGCTTCGCAAGAGGCCACGCCCGAGCGTCCGATAGTCAACGGGTGGATCCCGAAGACAACAATAACGACGGCATCGTCAACGTCTCCGACCTGGCGACGGTCGGCCTGCACTGGGGCTCGCCCTGCAAGTGAGCTCGGCTCACCGTCTACGGCAACGCACTCCCGCATCACACGTCACACAGGAGAACCACAAAATGAAGCTCAGTCGCTTTTTCTCGGGCCTGGCCATCGTGGCGATGGTCTCCGGTCTCTTGCTCGGGGCGGCCCTGCCGGCCCTGGCAGCCAACGCCGTCACTCTGTCGGTCCAGACCGGCCTGCAGGTGAACATCCCGACCTCCGGCAGCACCGAAATTGACGTGCCTGTGCTGATCAATAACACCGGCGCAGACGGCGGCATCCGCGCCTACCAGCTGTTCGTCACCTACGATGCGACCAAGCTCACCCCGCTCACGGGCACCAATGGTGACGGCAGCGGCGCTTACTGGCTGGACAGCGGCTGGATGAAGTCCGCCGGCTGCAACGGCGCCTCGGGCTGCAACGTGGGCGACGGCAATGTCGGCGCGGGCTCGGCCAGCGGCGGCACGCTGATCACCGACCCCTACTTGATGACCGGCGGTTCAGGCCTCTCCGCGGAAACCACCGGTGTCAATTATGTGACCCTGGGCACCCTGAAGTTCATGGTCGCCGCCGGCACGACCGCCGGTAAGGCCGATATCACGATCAACCCGGTTGGCGTTGGCTCAACCGTCATTGACGACAACAACGCAGCGGCTATCCCGGCAAGCGGTGTCACCCTCAATGGCAGCTTCGTGCAGGTCGGCCCGGGCCCGAACCTTCAGTTCACCTCGATCACGACGACGCCCATCGGCAGCGGCAGCAGCTTTGACCTGAAGTTCACGGTCTCGAACGTCGGTGCCACCGCCTCCGATCCCGACTCCGTGCATATCTCCATCACCGGCGCGACACTCCCGACCACGGGCGCGGATGCCTGGACGGGCGACGTGGCGCTGAGCAGCGCCACGCTGGCCGTCGGCGGCTCGGAAAACTTTGAGGTCACCCCGGTGGCCCTCACGGGCAGCACGGCCTCACTCACCTTCTCGTTCGACACGGTCGGCCATGCCAAGTCGGCCACCTACTCGCCGGTCAACAACACGCAGGAAACCAACGTCAACGCGACGATGAACGGCTACCTCGTGATCACGCCCACCGCCACCATCTGGATCCCAGGACCGGACGGCACCGTCCCGATGCAGGTCGGCTTCAACGCCAACCCGAACGGCTACCTGATCGTCGCCTGCAACGCCTCCTACGAAGTCAACCTGTCAGACGCCAGCAGCACCACGGCCGGCCACCTGACGGAGTACAACCCGACCGGCACGGGCACCTACGGCGCGAAGAAACTTCAGGATGCGATGAAGGTCAACCCGGCTGCGCCGACGGGCACGACCGGGCAGCTGGTCACCCTGTCCACGACCGCGACCAAGCTCGTCACCGGCGACAACACGACCCAGGGCGCCAACGGCGCCGGCCTGACCTTCCCGCTCACCTACGGCCAGGAGCTCTACGCTAACGACAAGCTCCTGTCATCGCCCGAGGTTTACCACCTCCAGGCGACCTACTTCGGCTACGTCACCGGCGTCACGCCTTGAGGTGTGCGCATTGCTCTCTAACCTACGCGCGATGAGTTGATCTGGGCTTAGGGACGGTCGGACCGGCCGTCCCTAAGCTCGCGCCAAGGGCCCTTCGGCCTGACCAGCCCGGACCGTGAAAAAATCCACGGGGCCTAGGCGAACGTGCCGGCCGCAAAAGACCGTCACCGACGAGCTGCGGGCGAAGAGCCCGTTCTTGGGAATTCTTGGTTAGCGCGCGAGCGTGACGAGCGTCAGGTTCCATGTGATGCAGCACAGGGTATGCGCCAGCCTGCCCGGCACAGAAACGCAAGGGATGAGGACATTAAGGATCATGACCAGACTTCGCCTCGTTATACTTTTGCTGCTTTTTGTCTTCTTGGGGGCGCCCTTTGCCGGCGCTCCGCGCGGAGGCTGCGCCGAGCGCGCAGGGGGCCGGTGGCGGGTTGAGTGTTCAGGGGGCCATCCTCGAGCTCACGGCGACGCCTGGCCAGGTTTACGTCCACCAAATGGTGATCGGAAACGGGAGCAGTTCGGTGCCTCTGGACATTACGGTCGAGGCGCGCGGATTCGGCCAGGGGCTCCAGGGTAATTACCTGCCGCTGACGGCCGCCGACGACCACAGCCCGTATTCTGCCCGCACCTGGATCACGAGCATCTCCAAGCCGGCCTTTCGGCTTGATCCAAGGACGTCGATGCCGGTCACGGCCACGGTGACGGTCCCGGCGAACCTTGGCCCGGCCACGTATTATGCCATGATCTACATCCACAGCCAGCCGGTCACCAGCCCTGGGGCGGTTGCGCAAATAGTCACCGCCGGCGTGCCTGTCATCATCACGCCCGCCGGCGCGCAGCCGGTCCGTACGGGCAAGATCAGCGAGCTGAAGGTGAATCCGGTCGAGTCCGGCAAGCCCGTCCAGGTCCTCGTCGCCGTGCAAAACACCGGCACGCGGCATTTCAAGTATGTGGGGCAGGTGCAAATTACCGACCCGGCGGGGGCGACGCTTGCCACTTTACCGCTGCCGCAAGGGGGCGTGGCCGTCTTCCCGACGTTTTTTGTGCAAGCGGAGGCGGACTACAACCCAGGCGACCATCCGGGGGGGCTGGCTCCGGGAACCTATGGCGTGCAGGCGCAGGTGGCCCTGGACGACGGCACCTTCCTCGACACCGGCAAGACCACATTCTCCGTCTCGGAGGCTTACCACCCGCTGCCGGGGATCCCCGACGACCAGGTGGCCTCGCGCACCTACAAGGGTGAAACGCCGGGCACGTTCGATGCCCGAGCAAAAGCGGATGTCATGGTCAACTTCGAGAGCACGGGCATCGTCACCGGGACGGTGTACGCGGGCAAGTATCCCCAGACGCCGCCCGGGACACCGGCTTTCGAGGCGGCCCCTGGCGATGGGGGAACAGGCAAACGCCCGGTGAAGTTCGTGGGGCTGCGGGTTGATGGCTTCAGCAACGGCGTGGCCCACGTGAGTGTCTTCTACCGGCCCGGGGAACTCGGGGCGATCGACCCAAACAGCTTGCTGCTGGCGTATCGCGAGGGCTCGGCCTGGCGCAAGCTGGACAACCTCACGGTGCAGACCGGCGCGCAGTCGGTGCGTGGCGACATCCCCGTATCTGCGCTCGGCCAGGCCATGGCGATCGGGCTGGGCGGTGATGCCGGCGCCGGTGTCGCTGGCGGCTTGCTGGCCCTTTGGCCCATCGGCCTGGGCGTGGTTGGGGCCAGCGCGGTCGTCGGCATCTCGGCCGGCATGGTGATCACTCGGCGAAAGCGGTGAACCCTTGCGAGGTAAGCCCGGCCGCAGCCGCTGCGCCGAGATCTGCGACCAGCCGCAGCAACGTGGGCGAAGCCTGTCTGAGCGGGCCTGGTCCTTCGGGGATTAGCCGGCGCAGGGCTCAGAAGGGCTTCTTAGCGTAGTTGGAACGGTTCAAAGCGGTAAGTCAGGCTCACTCGGAGCCTTTCTCAAACCTGGCTGCAAACACAGCCGCACTCAAAGGAGGGTATGACGATGATGGAAAACGTACGCAGGCTAGCAATCGCGGGTACGCTGGCCCTCGGTGGGGCCGCGCTGCTTCTTGCTCTTATGGCCGGGGCCTCGACGCCGGTCGCATCTGCCGCCGCTATGGCGGCAGGCCCGGCGGGAGCGGCAGTCGCCGTTCTGACTGCCGCGCCCGTGACCGGCTCGATCGGCATATCGCCCACGACCAGTGATGTCCTGCCCGGGAGCGAGTTCACGACCAGCATCGCCATCAGCACCGGCGTCGCCTTGCGCGGCGCCGAATTCGGCCTCCTCTTCGATCCTGCCGTCCTCCAATGCGAGGCCGTGAGCGAGGGCACGTTCTTCAGTAACTGGGCGAGCTCCAACGCGGCGAGCACCTTCTTCGAGCCCGGCGGGTGCGTGAATGCCACCGGGACACTTTCGCCGACGGCTGTCAGCCTTATCCTGGGAGGCACGGCCGGCCCCACGGGCGGCGGAGAGCTCGCAGCGGTGCGCTTCAAGGCGTTGCTCGCGGGCAGCTCACCGCTCACCCTTACCCAGACCACGGCTTCGGTATACGACCCGGTGAAGGACACGAGCGTGAGCCACGCGATCGCAGGCGACAACGGCACGGTCGTCGTCGAGTCGCAGATCTTCCTCCCGTTAGTGACACAGTAGGCGAGGCGGCGCGTGGTGGGTCGCAGCATGAGCAGCAGTCAGAATCAGCAGCTTGACGGCGGGGACGGGCCGACAGATCGGCCCGCATCCGCCGTGCGGTCAGCGGGCCGCGCGGCCATGCTTCGCACCGGGCTACCGGCGGCATACCGCGGGCGGCGGCGGGCGCCCGCGGGCGCCGGGGGGGTGGCCGGCTGTTGTGGGCGAAGTGCCCGCTGCCGCGCCGAGCGTATCGGAAGGCGCTGGAACAGCATCCGGGGCATGGCGCTGGTGTTCTGTTTATCGTGCAGCCTGGCGCTCGCGCTGCTCCCCTCGCTCGCGAGCGCCAACGCCTCGCAGTTTACAGGCGTGGCGGCACCGGCAGACGACGCGACCGCCACGGTGGCGCCCGGCACAGCGGTGATGAGCCTGCCAGACGTTGACGCCAACATCGGGCAGACCTTGACCGTAAAAGTGAGCGTGGACACACCGGCAAGCCGGGGCGCCGAGTTCGGCATCTCCTTCGATCCCTCCGTCTTGAGCTGCAACAGCGTCGTCGTGGGGTCGTTCTACAGCAGCTGGGCGACGGCGCAAGGCGGGAGCACGCTCGTCTTGCCACAGGGGACCTGCGACAACACAGATGGGCTGGTCACCGACACCGGGATGTTCATTGAAGGCGCCGGCGAGGCCGGGCCTAGCGGGCAGGGCGTCATCGCCACGGTCAGCTTCACCGCGCTCGCCAACGGTACGTCGCCCCTCATGCTGCAGGATGCCGTGGTCTCTGGCGCGAACTCCGCCACCGTCCACGACCTGCCCACGCTTACGGTAAACGGCCAGGTGATCGTGGGTCCCACCCCGGTCCCCACGGCAACCTTCACGCCCACGCCAACCCCGGTGCCGACGGCCACGGAGACGCCTACACCGAGCCCATCGCCTACATCGTCGGATACGCCGACCCCGGGCCCATCGCCTACGGCGGAACCCAGCCCGATGGGCTTCGTGGGGTCGCCATATTGCGATCGGGCCGACGTCAACGGAGACGGGCGCGTCGATGCCACGGACCTGGCGCTGGTCGGCCTCTTCTGGGGAGAGCGCGGAACGCCCGGCTGGATCCCGGAGGATGTCTTCCCTGACGGCTTCATCGATGTAACCGACCTGTCTGTTGTCGGTCTGTGTTGGGGTCCTGCGGTGACGATGGGGGCCACGCCGGAGCCGACCCCGACGCCGACCTTAACGCCGACGCCTACGGCCACGCCGACGCCCACTCCGATGCCAACCGCTACGCCGGCACCCACCTTCTCCGCCGGTAGCCCCACCGACACGCCGACCTCTGGTGGCTACCCGACGGACACGCCGGAGCCGACCGGCACGCCGGTCCCGCTGCCTCCATCTGACTCGCGCTACAGCGTGGTGCCGGCGCAGCTGAACGTCGCACCCGGAGCCACCTTCAGCTTGGCGGTCGACCTGGAGGCCGACCGGCCGATCCGCGCCGGCTCGATCGACCTGGCCTTCGACCCGGCGGTCTTGCAATGCACCAAAGCGGCCGAGGGCACGCTCCTGTCGAGCTGGGCCCAGGCCAACGGCGGCAGCACGTTTGTGTTCCCGCTGGCCGCTTGCGATAACACCGCCGGCACGGCGAGCATCGGCATCTCGATCCTGGGTGCGGTCAGCGACCCGGCGGACCCAGGCGGTGCGACGGGCACCGGCTCCATCCTGCTATTGACATTCAAGGCACAAACCGCCGGCACCTCGGCCATCACGCTCACGGATTACGTGCTGGCCGACCAGCACGGCAACAAGGTCGGAGCCGGGCTCGACAACGGCCAGGTCGTCGTGGGATCGGTGGCCAGCACCCCGGACCCGAGCGGAACGCCGGGCTCCGGCACCCCAATACCGACGCCGAACGCGACCGCCACCCCAACTCCCACGCCGCATGCCGGCACGGGTTCTACCCACAGGGTGTATCTGCCCCTGGTCAAGGAAAACCGGCCCAGCACCGGCGCCCGGCACTCCGCAGCTCACACCCTCGCGCCGGCGAAGGCCATGGACCGGCCGCCGACGGGGGTTGTGGCTCCGCCGACACCGTCGAGGAGAGCGACCGGCACGCCGCAGCCACGTACAAGCCCGCTGCCGTTGCTCGAGCGGGCCATCACCAGCACGATCGCGACGTCCGGCGCCGATCCCTTAAGACGTCTGGCCCGCCCGTGACCATCTCGCCCGCCTCGACTCAGGAACTGGTGACCCTTCTGTCCCCGGATACGGGCCTCAGGGCTGGCTGGCCTGCGGGCGTGGGACGTCTGGCGCCGGTCGCCGTGTACCTTGCGCAGGGCGGATCGGGCTTCGACGGCCCTGTCGTCACCACACCCACCCCCGCGGGCTCGGACATCCTCGACCAGTCGCCCGCGCCCACCGGCACGCCGGTACCGACGCCCACGGCCAGCCCGACGTGGACTGCAACCGCAACCCCTTTGCCAACGCAGACTTCGCTCGCGACAGCGACGAGCACCGGCACCGGGCCAGCCCCTACGGCCACCCCGACGTGGACCCCAACGCCGAGCTCCACCCCAGTGCCGGCCACCACTTTGACGAGAGCAGCTCCTGCGGCCACCCCGACGTGGACCCCAACGCCGAGCTCCACCCCAGTGCCGGCCACCACTTTGACGAGAGCAGCTCCTACGGCCACCCCGACGTGGAGCCCGACGCCGAGCTCCACGCCTTCGCCGCCCCCGACGTCCACCTATTCCGGCGGCAACCCGACGCAAACGCCGGCACCAACGTACACGCCGGTCCCGACCAAGGCCACCAACTCGCGCTACAGCGTGGTACCGGCGCAGGTCACCGTCGCCCCCGGTGCCACGTTCAACCTCGAGGTCAACCTGGAGGCCGACCGGCCTGTCCGCGGCGGCTCGATCGACCTGTCCTTCGACCCGGCGGTCTTGCAATGCACGAGTGCAGCCGAGGGCAAACTGCTATCGACCTGGGCCCAGGCCAACGGCGGCAGCACCTTTGTCTTCCCGGCGGCCGCCTGTGATAACACAGCCGGGACCGCGACCATCGGCATCTCGATCCTGGGGGCCAACAGCGACCAAGCAAACCCAGGCGGCACGACGGGCGCGGGCTCCTTCCTGCTGTTGACATTCAAGGCGCAGGCCGCCGGCACCTCGGCGATCACCATCAATGACTACGTGCTGGCCGACGAGCACGCCAACAAGGTCGGAGCCGGGCTTGTCGACGGCCAGGTCGTCGTGTCCGCCTCCGGCGCGACCCCGAGCGCGACGCCCAGCACGGCGACCGGCTCGGCCGGCACGGTGACCGCGTCACCTACGCTTTTCGGAAGCTCAACACCCACCGCCACGCCAACCCCCACAGGGATAGCCAGTCTGTCGGTCGGCACGCCGCAGCCCACGCCGCAGGGTCAGGTGACGACCGGCAGCACCTTCGACCTGCCGGTCAATATCGTGGTCCCGGAGCCGATGCGCGGGGTTCAGTTCGGGCTGACCTTCGACCCGGCCAAGCTCCAGTGCAACAACGTCAGTGTGGGCAGCTTAATCACGAGCTGGGCCACCGCCAACGGCGCATCCACGGTCATCCAGCCAAGTCAGGCGTGCGACAACAAGCATGGCGTCGTCGGGCCGAATGGAGGCGTGGCTATCAGCCTTCTCGGCGGCCCATCCAGCGGCCCTCAAGGGACCGGGCAGGCCGCCGTCGTCAACTTTACCGCCGAGGCGAGCGGCTCGACTTCCATCGGCATCACCGAAACCACCTACAGCCAGATCAACAGCACCAACGGGAAGGCCGAGAGCGTGGCGGTCCCGGGCACCGGCGGCCAGGTGACCATCGTGTCACCGACGGCGACGACCCCTGCCTCGACGTCGACGACCCAAGCCACCGCGGCGACTGCCGACACGGCAACGCCTGCGGATACCGACACGCCGACCGTCACGGATACGCCGACCGATACGCCGGTGCCCAGCGCGACCACTCAGAGCGGCAACCCCACCGGCACGCCAGCGTCGATAGTAGGCCAACCCACAGTCGCCTCCAACTCGGCCTATCAGGTTGTGCCTGCCCAGGTGTCTGTACAGGCTGGGGCGTCGTTCACTGTGACCGTCAACCTGGTGCCGGACCAGAAGGTGAGAGGCGCCTCGGTCGGCGTGGCCTTCGACCCGACCGTTCTACAATGCACCAACGCCAGCGTAGGCACGCTGTTCGACGACTGGGCGCAGAGCGCCGGCAACGGCGCCAGCACCTTTGTCTATCCGTCCGCGAGCTGCAACAACACGGCCGGCACGGCCGAGGTCGGGCTCGCCGCCCTGGGCGACACCACGGACGGGCCGAGCAGCACCGGGTCCATCCTGGTGCTGACATTCACTGCCAAGGCCGACGGCACCAGCCCGATCGCAATCAAGCCGACCTCGGACACGCTTGTGGTACTGGACAGGTTGGACGGGCTCGGCATCTCCGTGGCCCTTGAAAACGGCACCGTGACGGTCGGCGACCTTACGCCGACACCGGAAGGGAGTTCCACGGCCGCGCCGGGAGCTAGTTCGACATCCGATACATCTTCTTCGGGCAACGCCATCACCGGCACTGTCGCGGCCGGCACGCCGGTGACGGCTACTGAATCGGGGACACCCATGGCTCCCAACAGCGCCGGGACCCCCATGGCGGGTACCATGGGAGGCACGCCGGTCGCCGGCGCGGCGGCCTTCGCCCTCCCCGGCGCGGCAGGCACGCCGGGGAGGGCGAAGGCCGCGGGCCTGGAGAATGCCGGCGCCGCTCGGCCTGGCGCCGTGACCGGTTCCGGGGCAGGTGGCGGCCCTGCGACGGCGGGCGGTGGGGGCGGCGCAGGGCAAGGCCAAACGGTCGCGCTGGACCTTGCGAGCGTGATCGACGCCAACGGGATCTTGCAGCAAGACGTCGAGGTGCAAGGGCCGGACGGGGAGTCGGCCGTCAAGATCCCCAGCGGGGCCCAGGCGCTTACCGCCGACAACCTGCCGCTAAGGGCCATCTCGATCACGGTCCACTTCGCGGATGCCTACCCGGCGCCTCGCAAGGACCAGTCACTGCTCGAGCGGGTTTACGAACTGGGCCCACAGGGCGCCTCGTTCAATCCGCCGGCCCAGCTCATCCTGGCCTACGACCGCAATCTCCTGCCACGAGGCGCCGACGAGAGCGCGCTCTCGATCGCCTCCTTCGACCCCGACGCCGGGAAATGGGGCCCGCTAAAGAGCCAGACCGACAAGGCGGAGGAATACGTGACCGCCGACCTCGACAGCCTCACGACTTTCGCGCTCGGTGGCACAGTTCACGCCTTTGGACGTGCGCACGGTGGCGTTCGCAGGCGTCGGCGTCGTGCTCCTGCTGGGCGCGGCGGCTTTTTACTATTTTCGGTACTACCGGCGCCGGAGGCCGCGTGCGGGACCAGCCCCCAAACAGGGTGGTGAGGAGCCCGCTTTGCCTGAAGGTGCTCCGGTGCCATGACCAACTTTTGAAGGTGGAGGAATTCTCAAAGATGCAACCCAGATCGAAGACTCGCGGCCTTTCCCCTGCAAGCGGCGCGCTGGCGCTTCTTGCGCTTGTCGTGGCGGCGGCAGGCTCGCTGTTCGTCAGGGGCCCGGCGCAGGCGCAGGGCAGCCCCACTGCGGTCCCTATCCTGATGTCGCACACGACGGTGGCCATTGCCCTGGCCAACCTTTCTGTGCAGCCGGGCGACTCGTTCGACGTCGATGTGACGATCAACACGGACAAGCCGGTGCGGAATTGGCAGCTTACCTTCCTGTTCGATCCAAGCTTGGTGCAGGTCACCGGAGTTGACGAGGGCTCTTTCCTCAAGGCGTGGGCGTCTGCGCACAGCGCGAGCACCGCCATGGCGTACTGAGGCCAAGCCAAGCACAACGGCAAGGGCGTGGTCCCGAGCTTCGCGGCGGTGATCCTGGGAGGGCCTGCGGATGGCCCCAGCGGCAGCGGGACGCTTGCCGTCTTTCACTGCAAAGCCAAGGCCGGAGCCAGCGGCCGCCGCCGATCCGCGCTCCAGGACGTGGTCGTGAGCGGCCTGGGCGATAAGCTGCATGCCGCACCCCTGGCCGGGGTCACAACCCAGGGCGCGAAGCTGGCCGTGGGCGCAGCCCAGGCGTCGGCCGCGGTGACACAGCCCACGCCTGAGCCTTCGTCGCAGCCGCCAACGGCGGTGCCTACGCCGACCTTCGAGCCCACGGTAGTACGCCGCCCGACCAGGGCTCCAGAGAGCTCGACCGACAGCAGCGGCGCCGGGGCCGGCGTGCCGTGGATGATGATCCTGCCTGTGCTCGGGGTCGTCGTCATTGGAGGAGCCGTTTTCGCCACCACAAGGCGCCGCTCCTGACTGTCCTGGCCAAGAACGAGCCGTATCGACTTACAAGGCATCGATGAACATGACTGAGAACCCGACCAATCACCCGTTGGGTGTTGCCAGCACGCCGGTGGCCTTTGCGGCAGACAGGCCGCAGCCGCAAACCGGGGCGGCCGCGCAAGCGTCACGCGGGTTGTGCAGTGGGGAGGGCGGGCCATGCAGCAACGTGCAAGCTGCTCGCCCCCTCCCTGTTCCCTTTTCGATATCCCGTGCCAGAGCGCGCCTTTCTGCCTGGGCCGCTCTGCTCTGCGCCACCATCGTAGCCATAGTTCTGGGCGGTTGCAGCCTGCTTGGCTCCAGGGCTGCCAGCCTTCGCGTGGCGGGTGCCAGCGATGTCTTGCCGGCTGCAACCGCCGTCGAGGAGGCATATACGCGCACGACGGGCCTGCAGATGGCGCTGCTACCTTCCACGGACGCGGTGGCCAGCCTCAAGGCCGGGAAGGTTGATGTGGCCCTGCTTGGCAAGGAGCCGGCGCCCGCCGATCTGGCGGGGCTTGAGGACCACGTCATCGCTTACGACGCCGTCTGCTTCCTGGTCAACACCCGCACGTACCGGGGCGGCGAACAGGAGCAACTGGGTCCGGGCGGCCTCATGGTGCCCGTGGAGAAGACAAGCGGCCTTAGTGGGCTGGATAGCGACGAGGTAAAACGCATCTACCAAATGAATCTCTTGCGAGAAACGCACGACTACGATTTCTGGGATTACGCCTTCAGATTTTAAGGCGCGCATGACCGGCGACGCCTATCAGGAGAACCCCCTCAACCCTGGTAGGGCGGCCGGCACCTGGGTGCCGGACCCCCAGATCCTGGTGCCCTACGGGACGCCGCCCGGCAAGTTCGATACGCAAGGCTTCTTGTTCGCGAAATTCGGCTTGTCTGAGGACGAGGTGAACCAGGGCAGCCTTCTCTTGCCCGAGTTTCTGGACACGGAGGAGGAGCTCGTGCAAGGGGTCTTCCCGCGCCTATATGACGAGCCGATCCCGCAGGTGTCCAATATGCCTTTTCCGATAGACTTGTTGGCAGTCTCGCGGCGCGTCACCGTACGTGCCATTGCCCACGGGTTCACCGTCAAAGCGCTGGCGATCGACGGCATCGATCCGCTGGCCGACCCTGGCGCAATCTATCAGGGGCGCTACCCTTTCAGCAAGAAGATCCATGTGCTGACCCGCACGCAAGCGCCACCTGGCGCGGCGGCCCTGGTGCAGCTCATGCAGAGCGCCGCCGGCCAGAGGCTGCTCGAGCAGGCGGCGTTCCTGCCTTTGCCCGCCGGCAAGTAAAGCGGGCCTCCCGAAGGAGCCAATCGCGTCATGGGAAATGATCGTATCCATTGGTCGCCGGCGCGCATCGCAGCCTCCTCGCTTGCGTTGATTCCGGTGGCCTTGTTTGTGCTCGCCATTGGCGGCCTGCTGTGGAGCAGCGTCCCCGCATTGACGCAGGTCGGCCTTCCCCGTATTTTCTCGAACGACTACTCTACCATCGCCGACGGGACCTACAACCCGACGGCAGTCGGCCTGCTGCCTGCGATCTGGGGGACGGTGCTGCTGGCGCTCCTGGTGCTGTGCATGGCGACCCCGGCGGCGCTGTCGCTTGCCTTGTTCGCCTCGGAATTCTCCATAGCAGGGCTGGGTCGCCTCGTAGAACTGGCGCTTTCGCTCTTCGCCGGCATCCCGCCGGTGATCTACGGGGTCTTTGCGTTTTTCATCGGCCAGACGTTTTTTGTGCCCAAGTTCGCCGGGGAATATCTCACAGAGCAGGAGATACGTGCGCTCCCCGGGATGCCGCCCCTCAACGCCGCCACACTGCCGGGGATCACCAGCACGCTGATGGGCGGCGTCCTGTTGACCCTGCTGGTCATCCCGTTCATGGCGCCCCTCATGCTCGACGCCATCCGCAGTGTCCAGCCGGGCCTCAAAGAGGCCTCCATGGGGCTGGGAGCCAACCGCTGGCACACCCTGCGCCGTGTAATGCTTCCCGCGGCGCTGCCCGGCCTGGTGACGGCCGTGAGCCTGGGCCTGCTCAAAACCATCGGCGACGTCGTCATCGCGGTGATGGCCGTCGGGTGGGGCGCCAACCACTTGCCTGTGCCTCTCTGGGATGTGTTCCAGAAGACCGCGCCGCTGAGCGGCGCCGCAGCCGGGTTGATGGGAGGCATGGTTGCCGCCAGCGATTCCACGGTAGTGACCGAGTTTTCGCGGACATCGGTTGCCGATTTCGCAGCCCTTATGTTGCTGCTCATGGCGTTCGGGATCATGTTCCTCGCGGCCATCCTGCAGCGCTCGCTCTTGAGGAGGTACGCGCAATGAAAAGAGTGCGGGGATCCCTGGGAAAGCTGAGATCTGCGCGTGATCGGAATCCCTCCAGGAGGTGCGCGCCATGAAAGGGATTGGAAGCCGCGTGGTCGTGGACGTGCGGCCGGCGATACCACGCGTAAGCGCTCTGGCGCAACCACGCGGCATCTTGGACCAGCTGGCGCCATCCATCGCGTTATTGGCGAGCCTGGCTGCTCTGGCGCTGGGCTGCGTGTGTCTGGGCAGCAACTGGTACGACAACTACACGGCCCCCGTGCTCGTGGTGCTCTGCGTAGCGTTGCAGCTTCTGGTGGCGGAAATCTTCCAGCGAGAGCAGAGATGGGAGCTCAAGTTGCTCCTCCTGGCTTGCCTTTCCTTCGTGGGTATGCTCGTCTTGCAGCCGCTGCCCGAATACATTACAGGCTGGCAAGTACACGTCGTCCTGCATCACTCTTTGTTGTCAGCGGCCATCTTGCTCGGGGTTGGCTTGCCGGCGACGTGTACCTCGATCTACCACGTGCTGGGCCGGACGCCGTCGGCCGATGACATCGCCCACTACCCGCTCGTGCTGTTGCCAGTGGCAACCGTCGTGGCACTCTATATCTTCTTGATCGTCCACCTGCTCGCAAAAGGCCTGCCGAATCTCCGCTGGCAATTCATCTCGGCGCCATATCAGCAGATCCGGGTGCAGGTCAAGATGATCCTCGACGACTGGCCGTCCTGGGTCACCCAGTCGGTCCAGAGCCTCGGGCTGCGCAACCAGCTCCTCGGGACCGGGCTGCTGATGCTGCTGACGCTCGGGATTTCCGTGGTGCCCGGCGTTGGGGCGGGCGTCTTCTTGAGCGAGTACGCCGAGGGCAGGCTTGGCAGCCTGGCGCGCTTCGCCATCACGGCCCTGCGCGGGATCTCGCTTATGATCCTGGCTCTCGCTGCGACCCAGCTCGTGGCGGCGACGTATGCTACGCCTCTGGCCGCGATCTTCGTCGGGCATTACTTCGATTCCCATGCCTGGCGGATGATGGGCGGGTCGTATATGACGGCCGCCTTGCTGATCTCGCTGCTGGTGATCCCGCTGATTGCCCGCGCCACGGAAGAAGGCTGCCGCAGCCTGCCGCCGGAGCTCCGGGAGGGGTCGCTGGCGTTGGGAGCTTCGGAAGAGACCACCCTGCGGCGCGTGATCGTGCCCTGGGCGTTGCCGAATATCGTGACGTCGCTCTTGCTCGGCAGCGCTGAAGCGGCCGGAAGCGTGGCCGTCATGATGTTCATCGCCGGCAGCGGCGATTACGGGGTGGGGCCATTCATGCAAGTGACCACGCTGGCCTATACGATCTACAACGTGCAGATGGTGGACGGCGTCTTCAGGTCGGCGATGGCACCGTTTCAGTTCACCGCCGCGGTGCTGCTGCTCGCCATCACCATGGGGCTGGGCGTGCTCGCCCTCGTTGCGAAGCACTGGCTTGCACGACTTCATCGGGGGCGCTGACGAGGTCCCGCTCAGATAGGCGCAACGAGGAGGATGGCATGGCGAGCGGCCTTGAGATCCGCGGCCTGCAAGCAGGCTATAACGGCACGAAGGCAATCCAGGGCATCGACCTGGATATCCACCCGGGCATGATCACGGCAGTGATCGGCCCGTCGGGCTGCGGGAAGACCACGCTGCTCCGCTGCATCAACCGCATGAACGAACTGTTGCGCGGCTCGTGGATGCGTGGCAAGATCGTCATCGATGGGCAGGAGGTCGGGAAGATGGACCCCATGCTGCTGCGGCGGAAGGTGGGGATGGTCTTTCAGAAGCCGAACCCGTTCCCGATGTCCATCCGCGAGAACGTCCTGTATGGCATCAAGGCCGCCCGCCTGAAAGTCGATCAGAACGCGGTGGTGCAAGCTAGCCTCACCAGGGCCGCTATCTGGGAGGAAGTGAAGGATCGCCTGGGGGCAAACGCATTCGGCCTTTCCGTGGGGCAGCAGCAGCGCGTGTGCATCGCCCGCAGCCTGGCCATCACACCCGAGGTGATCTTGATGGACGAGCCGGCGGCAGCGCTAGACCCTGGGTCTGCGGCCAAGGTTGAGGCGAGCATCACGGCCATGCGAGGCGATTACACGGTCGTCATCGTCACTCACAACATGCAGCAAGCGCGCCGGATCTCCGACTATACCGCTTTCATGTACCTCGGCGAGATCGCGGAGTTCGGCGAGACGGCTCAGGTGTTCAACAACCCGAAGCGACCGGAAACACAGGAATACGTGGCCGGGCGGTTCGGGTAAACGGAAGCGATCGTCGCTGGATGCTAGCCCGTGTTTCCTATTGATCACGCCCAGAAAGAGCCGTACGATGGAGCCATCGATCCTGGCGCGGCCAGGTCATGGCGTATCCCGCGCAAAGGTAAAATGCGGCGGGTCCATCGCAGGTTGGGAGACGGTCCATGCGGCTCTGGGTTCGGGGGCGCCTGTGGGCGTTGGTTGTTATGGTGGCGCTCATGGTGAGCCCCTTTCCGGCACGGGCCAATGCCAACGGTTCATTCTCCATCGGCATCACGCCGGCACTGGTCAACATCCAGGCCACGCCGGGCCAGCTCTATGTGCGCCGTCTAAGCCTGCTGAACGAAGGCACGATCCCCATCCAGCCGTCTACCGGCGTGCGGCAGTTCCAGGACGCCGGCGGCGTCCTGTCGGCCGTCCCATGGCTCCAGGTGGTCCCCGCCGAGACGCCGGTCATCCCTCCCGGCAGGCAGGCGACGATCACCGTCACGCTCACAGTGCCACCTGATGCAGCCTCTGGGCAACGCTTTGCCCTGGTGTTCGGGCTGGCTTCCGCCGGGGCGGGCGAAAACAACGCGGGCGTCGGAGCGCTGTTCGCAATCACGGTTTATGGCGCGGCGCCGGTCGTCCAACTGGCCGAGCTTGACGGCCTGGAAGCAATGTGGACTGGCAGACAGGCGATCGATTTCCAGACCACGCTGCACAACGCGGGCAACACCCGCCTGTCGCCGCACGACGGCAGCGTCCAGGTTTACCGTGACGGCGCCCAGGTGGCCCAGATCGGCCTCGAGTCGCCGGGCTTCGTGCTGCCCGGCCGGGATGGCCTCTACCAGGCCGAAGCGCCGTTTGCCTTCGTGCCCGGCGCCGTGTATTCAGCCACCGCGGCCGTCAACTACGGCGCCACGCAGCCGCTGACGGCCACCACCGGCTTCGAGGCCGTGGGAGCCGTGGCGATCGATGGCGTCGTCGCCACGGGCAATCCTGGCCGTAATCCGCAACTGCAGATCGTCCTGACCAACCGGGGCGGCCTCTGGTTCCGGCCTGACGAGGCGGACCTCCTGCTGTTCAGCGCACGCGGCTACGTCAGCGGCCAGCTGACCCAGGACGATTGCCCCGGGGCAGCCCCAGGTGCGCAGCAGACCGTGCCGGTGAGCTACACCGGCGCGCTCGACGGAGGGCCCTACACGGCTCTGGTTGTGCTCAAGGCCCCTGGCCTCTCCCTTGAGGACCAGGTCGCCTTGGCATATGGCGGCCTCCCCAACTATCACCTCTGGCTGCCCTGGCTCGTTCGCTGAGCCGCCTGGCCGCCCGCAACGGTGACCTGTCCATCCACAGCGGGCGCGGTCACGCTGCAAGCGTCCTCGGAGCCTGGGTGGCATATGACCGAGATCAGCGCCTGCGATAGGTCCAGTGCCGAGGTGCCGTCGGTGAGCCCAGCCTGGCAGTGCACGGTGGCTGCTAGCCCTTGCCCGGTCGGCCCGTCGGTATCGTTGCGAAGGAGGATGGCGATTGCGACACCTTGAACCAGGCCTTGCGTGTTGCTGATCACACCCTGGATGAAAATGGTGCTGCCGCCGTGACCGGCCGCCCAGTCGGCCAGGAATCGAGCCTTGGCCGACGCTGTTGCACTGCACGAGCGAAGGGTCGTACTGCAGGGTGAACTCCAGCCCCCGTATCTCGGCGGTGGTCTGTATGGTGATCGGGACATCAAACGCCTGGCCCGGCGGCACCGAGCTGGCCGGCGAAGTGACGCCAAAGTAAGTGTCGGGGGAAAGCGTAGGCGCGGGCCACGGAGTGGGGCTGGGACCCGGCGTCCACGTCGGCCAGGGCGTGGGGCTGGGACCCGGCGTCCACGTCGCCCACGGCGTGGAGGCGGGAACCGGATCGGGCGTCCAGGTCGGCCACGGAGTAAACGTCGGTCCAGGCGTCGTCGTGCCACCCTGCCCGATGGTGAATTGGCCGTCTACTCCGGGCACTGTCACGCCCAAGGCATAGCCGGACGCGGGCGTCCCCGTCAGCATTGCCTTGATCAGGTCCAGCTGCGATGTGCCGCCCGGCCCAGGCCGCGCCTGACAGTGTACGCTGGCGGCCAGCCCCTGTCCGGACGGGCCGTCTTGGTCGGTACCCAGGAGTATAACCGCCGCGACGTCTTGCACCAGTCCGAGGGTGTTGCTGATCGCGCCGCTCATGAAGAAAGTAGTGCCGCCGTGGGCAACGGCCCAGTCATGCAGGAACGGGCCTTCGCTGACGCCCTCGCATTGCACGAGAGTGGGGTCGTAGCGCAGCGAGAACTGCAGCCCCCGTATCTCCACACTGGTCTCGACGGTGATCGGCACATCAAACGCCTGGCCCGGCGGCACGGGGCCGGCCGGCGACGCGACGGCAAAGTAGGTGTCGGGGGGAGGGGTGAGCGTCGGCCGCATGGTCGCAGAAGGGAACGGCGTGCCTGGTGTCAGCCACCAGGGAATCGTCGGCGTGGGAGAGGAGGGTGTGGTGGCTGGAGGCGTCGCCAGCGCTTCCTGGTCCTGCCCGATCCAGGGCATGTAGAGCTGCGGGCGCGGCCCGCCGGCCAAAGACACACTGAATGGCGCCACACCCATCAGGCAGAGGAGCCCCCAGAGGGCGAGGAGGATGCTGACCAACGGGAGATGTTGACCGGGCGTCATCGCGACCTCCTTGTGTCGGCTGGCGCAGCCTGGCGGCGAACGCGAGCTTCGCCGCCAGGACGGGAAGACTTGGGTATCAGCCGCTGGACCTAGCCTCCTGGGCGCCTCCCCCACGAGGGAAAGGGGGCCTCGGCACCCCGCTCCGAACCGGAGTGGGGTGCGGTATTCGGGCAGATTTTTGCTACTTCACCGGGCCCCAATGTAGCCCGACGGTGGCCAGGTCGCTCACGTCGATGATGCCGTCCTGATTGACATCCTCGGGAATCCAACCGGGTGTCCCTCTGAGGTGCCACTTCAGGCCAATTCTGGCCAGATCGCTCACGTCAACTATACCGTCGCCGTTGATGTCGGCGCGCCGTCCGGCTGCCGGGAGAGGGGTCGCAGTTGGCGCCGGTGCCGGCGTGACGGCTAACGCCGTTGTCGGGGCGGCGGTTGGCGCCGGCGGCGGCGTGGCGGTTAGCGTCGTCTCGCTACCCGCCGGCGTGGGGGCCTGGAAGGCCCCAATGTCCACGCCGTTCATGGAGGGCACCGCGTTACCGGCTTAGTCGGTGGAGAACGGGGCCGGGGCCAGGGCCGCGCCGATGGCCGGGCTGGTGGACATCAGCGCGTAGTTGCCGGTGTTGGGACTGACCAGCTGGGGATCAGCCGTTGACTCGCTGCCCGTCAGTGTCGGCATATAGTACGCTACGCCGTACCAGATGTTGTGGTCGTGAGTGAAGGCGTTGCTACCGTTCCAGTTGCCGCCAAACTTGGCGCCGTTGTAGATGTAAAAGATGTTGTTGCGCACGACCAGGTCGCTGGCCGTAAACCCCACCGAGTTGGCCGTATCGGTCTCGAAGATCCAGTTACCCCAGGCCGTGCTGTTGGCCACGTAGGTATTGTTCAGCACCTGGAAGCCGGTCACGGTCGTGACCCAGGTGCCGGAGAGATGCAGATCCAGGAGCGGGCCGGAGTTGACAAAGAGGTTGTCGGCCCACGTGATATTCGAATCCGTGCCGCCCTGGCTGCCGATCTGGCTGATCTGCCAACTGTCCAGGACGTAGTTATGGTCGATCATGTCATCGGTGTTGGAACTGTAGAATTCCACGAAACCGCCATCGGCAGTGGAGTAAGTATAGCCCGCCGAGGTGCAGTTGGTGCAGGTGTTGTAGTCGACGCGGTCGTGGCTCGAACCGTTGAGCATCACGCCATCGCCGCCCCAGTAGGCACCATTGCCGTAGACGGCTGTGATCAGGTCGTGGATGTTGTTGTGCGAGATGGTGGTGTAGTCGGCCCGGCTTTCCACCCCGGCCCCGCAGGCGGTCATCTCGTTGTCCTGGATTACGGCGTACTGGCCGTGGACGCCCACGCAGGCTTCGGCGTTATTGTCGAAGTACAGGCCCTGCACGGTGACGTAGTTAGCCACAATGTTGACGCCGAAGGCCGAGTTGGACGACTGCGTCGGGACGGGCGTCGGGTTGGTCAGCGTCGGCGCGGCGCCCGAGCCGTAGGACTGGACAATGATCGGGTTGCCGGCCGCCCCGTGCCCTTGATGGTCAGCGCGGCGCTGTTGGCACCGGTGCCCGACCAGGTCGAGCCGTCTTTGAGGTTGATGGTGTCGCCGGGGCTGAAGGAGCGAGAGTTGATGTTCGCCATCGTCTTCCAGGGCGCAGCGCTCGAAGTGCCGGAGTTGCTATCGGACCCGTTGACGCTATCGACGTAGTAATTGGTGCCGTTGGCGAGGGCGGGGGTGAGCCGCAGGC
>CAWEHT010000235.1:0-4238 GCA_963808455.1 uncultured Chloroflexia bacterium
GATCAGCGCGCGTGTAGGGAACGCCTTCGGCACGGGCGTTTGCCATCTGTGTCACCTACGCCGCCGCGGCGGCACATGGTGTGGCAGGAAACCCCCCGTTTGTCATTCTGAGCGGGTCTATCCCCAATCACCGTCGCCGGCGTGCCACAGCGAAGAATCCGTCGCCAGGGAGTTGCTCGGAAATCCCCCATGCCGCCGCGGCGGCACATGATATGGCAAGAAACCCCCCGCTTGTCATTCTGAGCGGGTCTGTCCACAATCACCGTCGCCAGCGAGCCACAGCGAAGAATCCGCCGCCAGGGAGTTTCCTGGCAGCGGCCGTGCCAACAAGACCTGTTAACGACGCGCCACAGCGACGAAGTACCCGCAGGGGGAGCATCGGCCTGGTGTCACCGAAAGGGCTCCTTATTCTCGATCACGTGATACCTGTGGTACAATCACTGCTGACATATCGACTTGCGAGTTCGCCTGCCCCTACAGTCTTAGCGGCAACCGAAGTAGGGAGAAATGTGGCCGTCGGGCCGCATGCAGGTTGCTGCGCTGATCCTTAGCTGCTCTTAGGGCAGCCGGCGCTTTCCCCAGGTCGGTACGCGAGCTGCGATGGCCGATTTCTTGCCGTCACTCCCACAACTGCTCGACTACAACTCCTGCGTGCTCCTGCTGAGCCTGGATGCGGGCCAGCTTCTTCATGCTGGGACCATTGTTGCGGATACTTACGGCTGGCCACTGGTGTCTGTTGCTCGCGAGCTAAGTGACACCTTGCTTGGCGAGCCCTGTGGCGCTCGCCCACGTGCCGCGCGGCTTTGGCTGGAGGACCGGCTCGATCACGTGGCATCCGATACGGCGGTATGTACGGGCATCGATTTGCTGTTCGAGCCTTCCTGGGACCTGGATCCGCTCGCGCTGTTCCGCCGCATCGCCCGCAGGACCAGGCTCGTCGTGACGTGGCCGGGAAGTTACACCGCTTCCGTGCTGGCCTACGCGGTTCCGGAGCACGCCCACTACCGCACCTGGCGCAACCTGGACGTCGCAGTTTGCCAGCTCCAGCCGGAACTCAGGTAACCGCTCGCCAATACATGTGCAGGGAACATCGCACACCACGCTCAGTGAGGAGTTCCTATGCGTTATCGCGATCTCGTGCAATTCGAGCCCATCGAAACGGTTATCCAACTGCTCGACGCCGATCAAGAATCAGCGGCAGCGCATTTGGTCGAGACCTACGTCATTTCTGCCCGCATGGCGGATCAGCTGGTCAATACTGTCATCCCACAACTCCAGTTTCTGACCCCCCGAGACAATAAGGGCGTGCTGATCGTCGGGAATTACGGTACCGGCAAGTCGCACTTACTTTCAGTGCTGTCGGCCGTTGCAGAATACCCCTCCCTCGTTCAGCAACTGACCGAGCCGTCGGTCAAGGCAGCCGCAGAGGCCATTGCCGGCCGCTTCAAGGTGCTCCGCGTCGAAGTAGGCGGCGTGACTCGGAGCTTGCGCGATATCCTGCTGACTGAGCTGGAAAACGCTCTGTCGGGCTGGGGTGTCCCCTTTGCTTTCCCGCAGGCCGACCAGGTTTCCAACAACAAGGATGCGCTTCTTCAGGCCGCAGCGGCTTTCCATCTGCGCTACCCGGAGCACGGCATCCTGCTGGTCGTCGATGAGCTGCTGGACTATCTGCGCACGCGGGAAGAACGCCAGCTCATCCTGGACCTCGGGTTCCTCCGCGAGCTGGGCGAAGTCGCTGCCTCCTGCCGGTTCCGTTTCCTGGGCGGCCTGCAGGAGACGCTGTTCGACAACCCCCGCTTCGGATTTGTGGCCGAGCAGTTACGTCGCGTCCGTGATCGTTTTGAGCAGGTGCGCATCGCCCGCGAGGACATCGCCTACGTGGTCGCCAACCGCCTGCTTCGTAAGACACCCGAGCAGTTGCGCGCGATCATCGAGCACCTCCGCCAGTTCACGCCCCTCTACGGCAAGATGGCGGAGCGCATGGAGGAGTTCGCGGGGCTTTTTCCGATCCATCCGGCGTACATTGAAACGTTCGAGCGTGTCTATGTGGCCGAGAAGCGCGAGGTTCTAAAGACCTTCAGCCTGGCCATCCGAGGGCTCTTGGACAAGGACGTGCCAACTGCGGAGCCCGGTTTGATCTCCTACGATCATTACTGGGACGTTCTCCGGGGCAATCCCTCGATGCGGGGGCTGGCGGGTGTGGCGCAGGTGATCGAGAAGTCCGAGGTCCTCGAAGGCCGGGTCCGCAACGCCTACACCCGGCCGCATCTGCAAAGCATGGCGTTGCGCATCGTCCATGCCCTCAGTGTCCATCGGCTAACCACCAGCGACATCTACGTGCCCCTGGGGCCGGCTCCCGAGGAGCTGCGCGATAACCTCTGCCTCTGGGTTCGGCTGCCCGAGACAACTGCCGAATTCCTTCTAGACCAGGTGCAGGTAACGCTCCGCGAGATCCTCAGGACGGTGTCCGGGCAGTATATTTCCCTCAACGAGGCTAACGGCCAATACTACCTGGATCTCAAGAAGGACGTTGACTTTGACAGTAAAATCGAGGAACGCGGGGAGTTCATGGAGGAGGGCGACCTCAATCGCTTCTACTTCGATGCTTTAGCCCAGACGCTCAACCTGAACACCAGCGCCAGCTACGTCACAGGGCATCGCATCTGGTTCTACGAGCTGCCCTGGGCCGAGAAGAACGTAACTCGTCCAGGCTATCTCTTTTGCGGGGCACCGGACGAGCGCAGCACGGCCCAGCCTCCGCGCGACTTCTACGTGTATCTCATGCCACCCTATCTCGATCGTCCCTGGCATGACGAACGGCGGGCCGATGAGATCATCTTCGGGCTGAGGGCACTGGACGAAGAGTTTCGCACGATCATCCGTACGTATGCCGGGGCGCGGGCCATGGCGACCGAAGCAGCCTCCCATCGCGAAGTCTATGCAGACAAAGCCGACAACCAGCTCCGGCGCCGGCTGCTTCCCTGGCTTCGCGATCATGTCTCGGAGCACATGCAGGTGACCCACCAGGGCATCACCGAGCCCATGCGCGCCATGCTGACCCGGCTGCGCAGCACAGCCAGCCAAAGTATTGAAGATCTCGTACGCGCGGTGGCGGCTCAGCTCCTGGCCCCGCAGTTTGGCGAACAATACAGCGACTACCCGGCTTTCACCCGCCTCACTCAGCCCGTTAGTGAGGCCGGCCGCGCCACGGCCGCCTCGGATGCCATCCGCATGATTGTTGGGCGCGGTCGCACGAACCTGGGCGCGGGAGTGCTGGAGGGACTCGGCCTGCTGGATGCCGACGGCAGTCTGCGCCCGTACAACTCGCGCTACGCCAGGCGCTATCTGGACGTGCTCAGCGCGAGAAGGCGGAGGGCCAGGTCGTCAACCGCGGTGAGGTCATCGAGCAGGTCGCCAGCGGCATCCGTCCGGTGGAGAAGGACACGGCGAGCCACCTGGAGCCGGAATGGGCCGCCGTGATCCTGGTCGCTCTCGTCTACAACGGCGATATCACACTGAATGTGGACGGACGCGAGACGCTCGATGCCGGCACCGTAGACCGTGCCGCCACGCTGGCCCTGACGGATCTGTGCAATTTCCGCTTTTTCGGCCGGCCCAAGACCTTGCCTTTGAACCTCTGGGGGATGGTTTTCGAGGGGCTCGGCTTGCCGGCGGGCACAATCCGTGATGAGAACACCCGTGATCAGGCCGTACGCCAGTTACAGAGCACAGCTCAGGCTGAGTTGGAGCGGACCGCGGCTGTCAGCGGGCGCCTGACCCAGGGATTGGCGGTCTGGAATGAGCGCGTATTCACCGGCGGCCTGACCTACGCAACCGATGAGGGTATCCTCGTCGGCAGCACCGAGCCGGATGCTCCAATTTCCCGCTTGTCACTCACGGATTTCACCCCACACTTGCGCGGCTACAAGCAGTTACTGGAGGAGCTGGCTCGCTATAACACGGTAGGGAAGTTGCGGAATCTTCGCTGGTCTGGCGGTCAGATTGCCGATGCGCTGGGGGATCGGAAATGGGTCCAACGCGCGACCGAGCTGCTCGACCTGGTCGGGCAGCTTCAGCCCACGATGGCGTACCTCGCCGAGGCAGCAAGATGCAACCGAGCCAGTAAGATGCAATAAAGATCTTCTGCCAATTGCCGTCGAGAACCTTAGCCACGTGAGCAGCAGCCGCTCCCAATGGTCCAAGCGCGTGAGGAAGCTCAACCGGACAGAAATTCAATT
>CAWEHT010000236.1:0-3130 GCA_963808455.1 uncultured Chloroflexia bacterium
CAATCTCTGTCGCAGGCCAACCACAGCGAAGAATCCGTCGTCAGGGAAATTCTCGGAAGCGGGTATGCAAGCCAGCCTGCACCACGGCTGACCTCCAGCGACGAAGTCTCCGCAGGGGAAAATCCGTCGCGGTGTCACCGAAAGGGCTCCCTGAGTCTGCATCAGCGGGTTAGTGCAATATTCCTCCAGATTCAACCAGGCGGCTCCCCTGGGAAGGAAAACCTGCTGCACCCGAGGATCGCGGTGCTCGCTGACGATTAGAATTGCTCACGAATTGCCTCACATAAAGATCTTACCGTAACCCAGTTGGTTGTCTCACCAAAGATCTTACCCAGGCCCTGCTTGCCGGAGCGCCTGCTGGATCGGCTGGCCTGCGTTTATGAGTCTCACTGCAACAAGCGTTGATGCGCTAACTCACCTGCTCGGCAAGTCGCAGCGTCGGCCGTCTCAGGAGCCGCAAAAGAAACAGGTAAGCGTGGAGACTTGACAAAGGACCAAGAAGTGGACTACAATTCAGACCATGATGCCGGCCGCGTATAGTATCGTCTATGCTGACGACGTGAAGATCCATTTGCGTTTCATTGATCGGCGGCATCATACCTTGATCAGGAAGACCATCAAAGAGCAGTTGGAGTACGAGCCGCTGGTAGAAACCAAGAATCGAAAACTTCTTGGCGCTCGGGAGATCTACTGGGCGGCTTGGGAATTGCGATGTGGCCCCGCCAACACCATTCGAGTTTTCTATCGCGTACACCTCGATCCCGAACATGGGCTGCGCGAGGGTCGCGGTTCTGGCTATTGGGATCAAGGACCGCGAACGGCTCCTGATTGCCGGAGAGGAACAATAACATGCTCATTGTACCGCTGGCCGATGCGAAGGCCAGGCTCAGCCAGTTCGTCGAAAAGAGCCGGGAAGGCCCGATCATCGTCACTCGCAATGGACGCCCGGTAGCAATGCTCGTCGCGATCACAGAGGACGATGATCTTGAGGGCATGGTCATGACCCACTCGCCCAAGCTGCGCCGCCTGTTGGATGCAGCAGACGCCAGAGTGCGCGCCGGTCAGAAGTTGAGCCATGATGAGTTTTGGACCGAAGTTGAGCACGAAAATGCGTCAGAGGGCCAAGGGGCAGGACAAGCTGAAGCCTCTGAGCACGGTGGGGCTGGCTCGTCATAACGGCCTACCTCATCAAGTCAAACCAGGGACGCTACCAAAAAAGAAGACGAGACGGATTCGGCGGACCGGATCCCTCTCGCCCTCCTCTTGGGTCACCGCCCGCTTCAGCCGCGTCTCGCCCAGGTACTATTAGGCCGTTATGCTAGATGCGGCGTTACGTAAAGGCAGCGACGCCGCTATGTTGCGAGGGCTAACCCCTTGACGTGCAGAAAGTCGGGCTGGCCCACCAGCCGGTTCAGGTAGATGCATAAGGTATCCGCGGTCAACTTCCCGTAAAGCCGGGTGCACAGGCCCCAGAACGAATGGGCGTGATTGGCCTCGACGTGAAACTGCTCGGTCAGTTGGTCGTTGACTGTCTCAATGATCTGGCGCACGCCGTTATGGAGCTGACGATAGGCCGCAGGCGCCTGCTGCGTCTGATTACGGCGGGGCAAGGTGCGCAAGTAGGCCCATATTCTACTTCCATTGCGGAATGGAGCACTAGAGCCAGGTGATCAGCTCGACGACCGTCAGGCCCTTGATCTTGCAACCGTCGAAGACCAGCTCGATCCTGTAGGGACTGTAGGGCCCGCCGTTCGGCCGCACCCGGTCCGGTCTCAACATGAAATCCACCTGGTTCCCCGAGACGTGGAACTCGGTCTCATGATAGACGGGGGCATCGGGTTGCCCGGTGCCGCGCCGTAAGCCCAGGTTGCCCAGCGCAAGGCGGATCTGCGCTTTGCCGGCCAGGTGCTTCTCGATCATGTGATGGCCGTTGATGCCCTCCGACCACGTAGCCAGGGTGGCGTCATCCGTCAGCAAGGAGAGGCTGGTGGCCAACTGCCCGGCGTCATTGGCGCTATAGAAGGCACGCACAACGCTCACGGGGTCCGCGCAGGCCGTGGGCGGCGCCGCAGCTGTGCCCGGGGCCGAAGGGGTCGCAACCGCGTGCGTAGCCGTGGTTACCGGCGCAATTGCCGAGAGCTGCGGCGAGGCAGGCGCCGAGCCAGGTAGCCCACATCCCGCGAATGAGAATCAGAAACCCGGCCCAGGCAGCCACCGCCCGCACGCGGTTATGCGCCCGTGTCGCTCCGGCAATTCGTCGCATCTGTGGTACTCCCTTTTGAGAAGCAAGACTGTGGGCGACCGTCCGCGCGTCAGGCGTCTACCCGAATCATCCCACGCCCGGCCTTCGGACGCGTGTCACACACAAAGTCCTTCTATGCTGGAGACTCGCTTTCCCCCGAAATGGCACGCCGGGCCCGGCTCGCGCCGCCGGGACCCCGATCGAGCTGGCCCCGCTGGGGTCGGGCGAGGCCCCCGACCCAACCGGGCCTGCCGTGGTCGCTGCGGACCGCGCCAGGGACAGCAGGCGGCGCCCATGGGCGTAGCAGTTGCTACCCGCGGGGCCCCGCCTTCGAGCAGGGCGTGGCAGGTTGCGCCTGACAATCGGCAGCCGGCCGAGCGTGTCCAGCCGGGCCAGCTTGGCCTGAGTCTCCGCCGGCAATGCATCGGGCCCCTCCGGGGCCAGGAGCAGCGCCGTCTCTTCGCCCGAGAACCGCTCCGTCCCACCAGGCCGGTCGCGGGCCATCCGGTTCTCGGGGCAGTCCCGCTGGCACAGATGACAGCCGATCAGGGCGTGGTGCCAGGCCGGATCGATCCACCCGGGGAAAGGCACGCCTGCGGGCCGCTCGTTGTGCAGCGTCAGGCACCGCTCGACGTGCAACAGGAAGCGATCCGCACCTACAGCGCCGGTCGGGCAGCGCTGCAAACAGACCTGGCATCTGCCGCAGCGCTCCAGCACACGGGGTTCGCCCCAGTCGTCTCCCGGGCAGGGCATGTCAGAATAGACCGCTACGAGCTGGTAATAGCTCCCGAGCTCCGGCACATAGCTCGACATTGTTGCGGCCATAGCGGGCGAGCCCGCTGCGAGCCGCCAGCAGCTTCAACGGCAGCCGTGCGCTTGCGCAGTGCC
>CAWEHT010000237.1:0-8201 GCA_963808455.1 uncultured Chloroflexia bacterium
AGAAGTTCAACATCGTCAGCACGATCGCCGTCGGAGCCGCAGCACGAACACGACGACAACGATAATGATATTGAATACGATCAGCCGCGGGACCAGGCGCAGGAACCCCGCGAAGCCATCCCAGGCGCTCCCATCCTGCCAGCCGGCGCAGGCCCAGCGCAAATAGAATGCCGTCAGGATCTGCCCCAGCAGCCACAGGCCAACCACGGCCAGGAGCATGCTGCCGAACCCGCTGACCTGGATCGTGGCAGGCTGCCAGATCGGCATGGCCATTGGCGGCGTATTCAAAGAAAGGCCGGCCGGCGCCAGCACGAGGTCGGTGATGAAGGTCATCCTGGTCGCCTGGCCCAGCGCCACGAGGCTTGGAGCACCCAGCCAGCTGCCGGCCATCACGGTGGTCAGGTTGACCTGCGAGCCCACCTGGGCGGCGGCATCACGCACGAGCTGCACGGTCTGGGCCATGTTGGGCAACTGCTCCGGCCCAGCAGCCTGGAGCAACATCCCCTGCCAGCTCTGCACGAAACTGTCCACGAGCGGCCGGATCGACAGGTGGGGAGCCAGCCAGATGCTGAGATCCACCAGCACAGGGATGAGCATCAACCAGGGCCGCTGCCACACCCGGATCAATCCGGTTTGAAAGCGCGTCGATAATGCCTGGACGGGCGACCGTTTCAGTTTTCATCCGATCATTGTAGCATACAACACAAAAAGAAGCGAAAACCTGCGCTCCAGTCGCCCGGATCGCGGCGCGCCTTTCCGGCGGAGGGCCGATGTGGGATGAGGCAGCCAGGCATCGCTCTTCGGCAGCAGGGTCAAGTGCAGGTGGACGGCAAGCGCGCCGGCGACCAGGCGGAGGAAACCGGCGACGGGCGTGGGGGGCCGCCCGTCGCCGGCAGGTTTTTCTACAACAGATGCTATGCCAGCGGCTCGAACTTCAAGCCGAAGACGTGCTCGCCATACTGGATGCGTACCGGCTCCCAGCCGGCATTCATCGCCATGCCGAGGTGCAGCCCCTCGATCGAATCGGCCTCGAGCTGGCCCATGGCCCGCACCCCATTCTCGAACTCTCCGATGGCGATGATCAGAAACCGCTGGTCAAAGCCCCATGGCAGGTTGAAGATTTGGGTAAAGGTCAGGAGCCTGGCGCAGCCTTGCGGCTTGATCTCCTCGAAATCACGGCCTTTGCAGCCAAGGCAGCGATCGTGAAACGGGTAGTGGACCTTGCCGCAGGCACGGCACTTGTAGGCCACGAGCTGGATCTCCTTCATTGGTCCACCCTCCTCAGCACGAATGCCAGCACGTTGTTGCCAAAGCCGCCGAAGTTGACTGCAAGGGCGTTGCGGGCGCCGGCGACCTGGCGGTCGGGCGGCAGCTCGTGCCTCAGCTGCCAGACGAGCTCTACCACCTGCGCCACGCCCGTGGCGCCGACGGGATGGCCGCGCGCCTTGAGCCCGCCGGAGACATTGATCGGGATGGTGCCGCCGAGGCTCGTCTTGCCCTCCATCAGCGCCTTGCCGCCTTCGCCCTTGGGGAAGAACCCGACGTGCTCGCTCTCGGCGATTTCGAGAATGGTGAAAGCGTCGTGCAGCTCGGCCAGGTCCATATCCTGGGGCTTCAGCCCGGAGCGCGCAAACGCCTGTTCGCGGCGATGGTAACGGCCTTCAGGTCCGTGGGGTCATCGCGCTCCTGGACCGTGTGGGTGTCGGTAGCCTGTCCGAAGCCGGCGATGGAGCACCGGTGTCTTCTTGGCCTGTTGGGCCAACTCGAGGGGGCACAAGACGACGGCAGCCGCGCCATCGCTGACCGGGCAGGCATCGTAGAGGTGCAAGGGATCGGCCACGGGCGGGTTGTTGACGATCGCATGCGGGCTGTCCAGGATGCCCTCGCGGGTGATCATCATCTCGACGTGAGCGTAGGGGTTCAGGGCGCCCATGCGCTGGTTCTTGATGGCGACCTGCGCCAGCTGCTCCCGCGTCACGCCATATTTCTCCATGTAGAGGCGCGTGAACATGCCCGCCATCCCGGGCAGCGTGACGCCATACGGGTACTCGGCCAGCGGATGGGTCAGGGTGGCCACAAAATCCGTGGCCCGCCAGCCGGTGACCTCTCGCATCTTCTCGCCGCCGGCCACCAGCACGTAGTCATAGTAACCGGAGGCGACGGCCAGCAGGCCGTTCTTGATCGCCGATGCGCCGGAGGCCGGGCCGTTCTCCACGGCATCCGCGGCGGCGGGCAGCAGCGACAGGCGGTCTACCAGCGCGCTGGCAATGCCCGTCTGATGTTGCAGCATGCCGCTGCCCATGTTGGCCACATAGACGGCATCCACGCCGCTCTCGCCCCGCCCCGCATCGTCCAACGCCTTCAGGGAGGCCCAGGCCAGCATGTCCAGCAAACTGTCTTCGTCACGCCGGCCGAACTGGATCATGCCGGCGCCGATGATGGCAACGTCCCTCATGGCTTACCTCCCCTTCACGCCGCAAATCTGACCGGCAATGGTCTCCTCATCGGCGATGACGATCTCCTGCATGGCCTCCTCGAGAAGGTGCTGCGGTACGGGACGGTCGCCAACCACCAGGCGCGGCTTGGTTTCGTAATACAACGCCTTGGAGAGCCGGTAGGACGGTGCGCCGCCGAGCTCGTGCGGGATGGTGGTTGGCTCCAGGCCGTATTCGATCATCCAACGCCGGAAGCCGATCGGGCTTTCGGCCACGATCAGCACTTCTTCCTGGCCCAGGTACTCGATGTGGTGCTCCATCTTCGCCGCGAACAGGTGCGAGCCGATGCGGAGCCCCCGATCGATAGCCAGCGTATGGAGGCTCCACCCGGTAGCCGGGTCGCGGAGGCGGCCGTTGACGATCCCTACCAGGATGCCGTCCACCTGGCCGACGAGACAATACTCGTTCTGCACCCGGTAGCGATACCAGCCGAGCAGCTCGGCGTACAGGCGCACGCCCACGATATCGTAGTAGTCACGGGGGATTTTCAAGGTGGGGCGAACGGCCTTGAGCAGGGTGGGCACGTCTTCGCGGCAGGCCTCGCGCACGACCATTTTCTTCCCGTTTGCCAGCGTGATCACTTTGGGAGGATAGGGTCCCTGGCGAACTTCGGGTGGTCGCAGTACAGCCTCAAGATCCATGTCAATGGCCATCAAGAGTCCTCCTTTACCTGAGCTGGTAACCAATGGGTTGATGCCCGGCCTTGCGCCTGCAGCGCCGCCCAGATGCGCTCGCTGGTCAAGGGCAGGCTATCGAGCCAGACGCCGGTGGCATTGTGGACGGCGTGCGCAATGGCCGGCGCAGTGGGCACGAGCGGGTGCTCACCGATGCCCCGCGCGCCGAACGGCCCGTCATCCTGCGGCACCTCGACGATGATGTTCTCGGTCTCGCAGGGCGCGTTCGACCGCGGTCGCGATGCGATAGTCGGTGAGGTTGGCGTTCTGGGGCACGCCGCGTTCGTCGAAGATGAGATTCTTGAGGAGGGCCGTGCTCATCCCCTGCACCGCGCCACCCTCGATCTGGGTCCGCACCATGTCCGGGTTGATGGCCCGGCCCACGTCGTAGGCCGAGACGAGCTTCAGCACCTGCACCTGGCCGGTCTCGATATCCACCTCCACCTCGACCGCCTGCGCGCCCGTCGTAAAATGCACGACCGCTCGCTCGCCCTGGCCGGTTTCGTCGTCAAGCGACGTCACGTAGTCGGGCATGAAATGCCCCTCGGCGGCAATCGGCCCGCCGACCCAGGTGCCGTCGGGACACTGCATGCCGTACACAGCCATCTTCGCGACCGGGATCGATTCTTCCGTCTTGTAGCTGACCACGTTGCCGTCGATGATGTCCAGGTCGCCGGGAGCCTCGCCCCACGCCTGCGCGGCGGTGCGCAGGATCTGCTCGCGGGCGCTCTGCGCCGCCTTGAGCACCGCGTTGCCCACGCTCCACGTGATGCGCGAGGCCACCGTCTGCCACTCGTAAGGGCTGTAATCCGTGTCTACCAGGTTGACGTGCACGTCCTCGAACCTGACGCCCAGCCCCTCGGCCGCGAGCTGGGCCATGACGGTCAGGGCCCCCTGGCCGATGTCCACGCCGCCGATGCTCACGGCGACCGTCCCGTCCTCGTTCAGGTGCAGGTACGCGCTCGAGCCGGGGTTGGGCGGCATCGCCGGCGCTTTCCACATGGCTGCCATGCCCTTTCCGCGCACCTTATGGGGCGCGGAGGGGGGCGCGCCGGGTTGGCCCCAGCCGATGGCTGCGGCCGCCTTCTCGATGCACTGGCTGAGCCCGGTGGGGTGCATCTTCATGCCGCTGCACGTCTCGTCGCCATCCTTCAGGCAGTTCTTCAGGCGCAATTCGACCGGGTCCAGGCCGAGCTGCTCTGCCATGCGGTTGATGTGCTGCTCGATGGCCCAATGTATCTCTGCCATGCCGAAGCCGCGCATGGGGCCGGTGACAGGATGATTGCAGTAGACGCAGTAGCTGTCCACGTGCACGTTGGGGACGTAGTACGGGCCGGTGCCGCTGTAGCCTGCCGCGCGGGTGATGTTCACGCCGTATTCCGTGTAGGCGCCGCCGTCCCAGTAGAAGGTGTTCTGCATCGCGGTAATACGGCCTTCACGCGTTACGCCCATCTTGACCCGCGCCACCAGCGCCTGGCGCGTGAAGGCACAATAGAACTCTTCCTCGCGGCTCAGCCGTAGCTTGACGGGCCGTCCCCTGGCGGCCAGGGCCAGGCCCACGCAGGCCCCTTCGATGCTCAGGCCCGCCTTGGAGCCGAAGCCGCCGCCCACGTGCGGCGTGATCACGCGGATCTGGCTGTGACTGATGCCCAGCGCCATGGCAATCAGGTTGCGCTGCGCAAACGGCGACTGGCTGGATGACCAGAGGGTGATCTTGCCCTGCACGTCTTGTTGTGCGGCGCAGATGTGCGTTTCCATCGGCACGTGCTGCACCTGCGGCAGGCGGTAGGTGTGCTCCAGGACCAGGTCAGCTTCGGCCCAGCCGTGCGCCATGTCGCCCTTGCGCACTTTGAACCAGTTAGAGATGTTGGTGCCGGCCTGGGGCCAGATGAAGGGCACGCACTCGTAGGTGCTGAGCTCCGGATGGATCAGCGGGGAGCCGGCATGCGTGCCGAGCTCGGGATCGAAAACAGCCGGCAATTCCTCGTATTCGACGTCGATCAGGTCGAGCGCCTGCTCGGCGATCTCCTCGGTGTCGGCGGCCACAGCCGCCACCGCATCCCCGACGTAGCGCACCCGATCCAGGGCGAACAGGCGACGGTCCTTCAAGTAGAGGCCGGTGTAGCCCGGGAAGTCCTGGCCGGTGATGATCACGCGCACGCCGGGCAGTACCCTGGCTTTGCTCGCATCGATCCGCACGATCCGCGCATGGGCCAGCGGGCTGTGCTTGATCTTGCCACAGAGCAGGTTGGGGCCAAACTGCAAATCATCGACGTAGGTTGCCGCGCCGGTCGCCTTCTCGCGCCCTTCGATGCGGCGAGGGCTGGTGCCGACGATGGAGCATTTCTTGGGTGGGGTGGTCATCGAGCCACCTCCTCGAACCGGCTGGCTTCCGCCGCCCGAAGCGCGGCCGTCTGGATCGCCTTGACCATGCGCAAATAGCCCGTGCAGCGGCAAAGGTTGCCGACCAGGGCCTCACGGATCTCGGCCTGCGACGGGTTGGGGTTGCGGTCGAGCAGGGCGCGCGCCGTCACCAGGGCTCCGGGCGTACAGAAGCCGCACTGGATGGCGCCCGTTTCGATGAAAGCTTCCTGGATCGGGTCGAGGCGCCTGTCCTGCGATAGCCCTTCCACGGTGATGATCTCGGCTCCGTCCGCTTCCGGCGCCAGCACCATGCAGGAATTAACCGGTTGATGGTTCATGAGGACGGTGCAAGCGCCGCATTCGCCGGCCTCACAGCCGTTCTTGGTGCCCGTGAGCGCCAGCCGCTCACGGATGACGCGCAACAACGTCCAGTGCGACGGAACGGTCAGGCGATAGGCCTCGCCGTTGACCGTCAGGGTGATCTCGTGGTTCATCCGGCACCTCTCAGATAAGTCGCGCAGTCACGTGGTCGGGCAGTCGGGTAGTCAGACCGTGGCGCCGCAGGACTACACGGCTACACGACTACAAGACTGCAAGACCGCTTCGATGCCGCGCCGGGCGAAGACCTTCACCATGGCCCGCCGGTAGGCCGCGCTGGCCCGGAGATCGTCGATGGGGCGGGCGGCGCGGGCGGCCAGCTCTGTGGCGGCGGCGATGCCGGCGGGGGTGCTGCCGGCCGCCAGCGCGGCGGCCGCCTCGGGCGCATACAAGGGCGTCGGGCCCACGGCGCCCAGGGCCAGGCGCCAACTCAGGGCAGGCCCCTGGCGCCAGGCGTAGACTGCCACGCTGACGGTAGCGATATCGCCCATTTGCGTGCGGCCGAGCTTGTGAAAAACGCCCACAGCACCGTCCGGCGCAGGCGGCAGGAGCAGGCCGGTGAGGAACTCGCCCTTGCGCAGCGCCGTCCGGCGGGGGCCAAGGAAGAACTCGGCAATGGGCAGGCAGCGGACGCCGTCCGGCCCATAGATCTCGGCTGCGGCATCCAGGCAATAGAGAGCGGGCGCCGAGTCGGCGGCCGGGCTGGCGTTGCAGCAATTGCCGCCCAACGTGGCCCGATTGCGCAACTGGTATGAAGCCACCGAGCCGCAGGCCTGGGCCAACAGGCCGTACCTGGCCCTGATCCAGGGATGCCCCGCGACCTGGTTCATGGTGCAACCGGCGCCGATCGCCAGGCCGCCATCGCCCGTGGCCCGTATCTCGCGCATGCCCGGCAGGCCCTTGAGGTCTACCACGCAGGCCGGCAGCACCTGCCCGGCTCGCGCCCGCACCAGCAGGTCGGTGCCGCCGAGGAACGCCAGCACCGGTCCCATGGCCTCATGCCAACGTCCGTTGGCCAGCAACGTGCTCGCTTCGGCGTGCGAGTGCGGGGTGATGTAGTCAAAGGGCTGCACAGTGGATCACCTCCGATCCGGGTGGCGCGGCAGTCTAGTGCAAAATCAATCAACCTGTTCGGCGGGTGCCCGACGGATTCTTCCCCCTGCGGGGACTTCGTCGCTGGCGCCTTGCCGCGGCCCCCGGTAGGCCGTAGGGCCGCTCAGAATGACACCTGGTGCTGCCGAAGACGTCGCTTGTGGGTGCACCAGGCAGGGCCACCTGGGCGCTACTCCTTTGCGTAGGAACGGCCCAGCGCCTCGGGTTTCGCCGCGCCCCACCTGGTCTTGAACCACTTTGTTAACATGATCAGCAAGACGACGATGGTGATGGCAAACGGCACCATCCTCCAGATGTATCGGGACAGCACGCTGGGAAGCACGAGCTGCGGGTTGAGCGAGAGCTCCCACATGATGCCAAAGAGGAAGGAGCCACCCAGCAGAATGAAAGGGTTCCACATGGAGAAAAAGACGAGCGCCAGAGAGATGAAACCCCACCCCATGAGAAAGTTGTAGTTCCAGACCGGGTTATACGACAGGGCATAAATGGCGCCGGCCAGCCCTCCGAGCATCCCGCCGATGGTCACACTCAAATACGCGTGCGTGTGACGCTGATGCCCGACACTTCGGCAACCGACGGGTTCTCTCCTACCGATCTCAGTTTCAGGCCCAGGCTCGTCTTCGAGAGCACGAACCACGAGACCACCACGAGCGTGATGCCGAGGTAGACGAAGGGGGAAAGGCCCAGAACGGTGAAGATCCGGTCCATCCCCAACGGCCCGGCATAGGGGCTGCCGATATATGTGGTCAGGCCAAACCCGAGGATCCAGATGCCCATCCCGACGACGACCTGGTCCGACCCCAGCGTGACGGAAAAGAAGCCGTGGAGCAGCCCCAGCAGGCCGCCTATGGCGATGCCCACGATGAAGCCGATGACATAGTTCCCGGTGGTCTGGGCAGCGATGAAACCCAAGGTCGCGCCGATCTTACACAAAGAGACGCGAACAAGAAAATGACCTACACACTCGATCAACGATCAGCACGAAACAGACAGGCAGGTAGGCGATAGGTAGAAGCAGTACACGCACCAGTGAGATAACGCCACGACGAACGACACGCGGCACTTTCGCTAATCGTTGACTAAGTGTCGGAGAGGCTTCGCCGGCACCGGTGTGCGATAGCTGGAGAACCGGGTACTGGATGGAGGAGACTGACCGAGGAGGAAGAAAAGGAAGAGA
>CAWEHT010000238.1:0-4166 GCA_963808455.1 uncultured Chloroflexia bacterium
CTGGTTTAGTTCCAGCATTGTGTCGTCCATCACTCCTCTAGGCGGCCTTGCCGGCCATGCTCATGCACGCCGGCAGCGGCAGCGTCTGCCCCTTGAGGAGAATGTTCCAGTACATCCAGCGGAACATCATCTTGCCCCAATGGTTCATCTCGGATTCCTGGAGCAGCGAGAACGGGCCCACGCCGGGCAGGGGATATTTGCCGGGCAGCGGCTGCACGTCGTAATTGAAGTCGATCAGGATGCCCTTGCCGAAGCCGGACTCGATGAAGCAGTTGGCATGGCCGTCGAAGGTGGGCAGTAACGGGAGCCCGTCGACGTAGCGCAGGAAGTTCTCAGAGAAGACATCCACGGCGAAGTGGGCCACCGAGCCCGCCTTCGAAGTGGGCAAAGCGGCTGCGTCGCCCAGGGCGAAGATGTTGTCATATTTGCGCGAAAGGAATGTGCAAGGGTGGACGTCCACGTAGTTCAGCTCGTCGCCGAGTCCTGAGCGGGCGATCACCTCGGAGCCCATGTTGAGCGGAACGCTCAGCAGCACATCGTACTCCACCTCTTGTTCGTCGTAAGCCACGATCTTCTTGGCATCAGGGTTGACATGTTCGATCAGGAAGTCTGGCACGACCTTGATGTTTTTGTCTTGGAGTATGTTGCCCAGGTACTTCGAGGCGACGGGCTTTTGTGAAGGCGCCGGACAACGGCGTCACGAGCGAGAGTTCCACCCGATCGTGGATGCCCTGTTCGGTGAAGAACCAGTCGGCGAGCATGAGGAACTCCAGAGGCGCGACCGGGCACTTGATAGGGTTGTCCACGATGTTCACCACGAGCCGCCCGCCCTGCCAGGTGCGAAGGTGTCTGGCAAGTGCCAGGGCCCCTTCGATGGTGTAGAAGTCACAAATCGACCGGCGCCACTCGTGCTCGTGGAGCCCGGGGGTCTGTTCGGGATGCGTCTGGGCACCGGTGGCGATCACCAGGACGTCATAGGCCAGGTAGCGGCCATCACCCGCCAGCTTGACCCGGTTATGATCCGGCTCGATCACGTCGATCGCCGACATGATCATCTCCACGCCGGCCGGGATGAAGTCGCGTTTCGGCTTCACGACGTCGCTCTTGCTGTACATCCCGAAGGGGATGAACAAGAAACCCGGCTGGTAGTAGTGGACCTCGTCTTGATCGACGATGGTAATTTGCCACTCATCCCGGTCGAGCATGCGGCTCAGGCGGTTGGCCACCATCGTGCCGGCCGTGCCGGCACCCAAAATGAGAAGACGCTTCATGAACCCTATCCTCCTGCGGTAGATTCTGCTCAGAGTGTCGTCAACGACGCGATCGCCTGGAGCTTGCCATAGATCGAGCTGCGGTCTTCGGCGATGTGAGAGACGATGTCGGCGATGCGCTGTACGAAACGCAGGGCCCTCTCACGCTGGGTCTTGTCCAGCCGGTGGACGGCGCCCAGGTTCGCCTCGAGAACGGCCGGTTCCACACAAAGATTGCGGGCGATCGAGGCCAACAACTGGCTGGCGGGCGGCCAGGCCTCAGGCGCAATACCGCCCAGGATGACCATCCCTCTCAAGTCGCTGCGTGAACGGATCAGCCCGCGAGCGCAGAGCAATCCCACTTCGCTGGCGATATACCTGGGCTCCAGGGATATGCTCTCGGCCAGCCCCTGCCAGGTCTGCGTGCAGGCCGCGGCGCCTCCGGCTTTTTGCGTCGCTGCGACAAAGAACGGGCAAGGGTTGCTGACCTGCGTGATCGGCTGGCCTCGCATGTCGGTGATCACGAGCATTACCCCTAACATCTCGGCAAAGGCGTCCTGCATCAACTGCACGCAGGTCAGGGGGAGGATCTCGGCGAGTTGCGGAGAAACGGCTGGGCCGGCGGACAGCGCCGTTGGTGCCTGGCTGGCTGCCGGGCTGGCGGGCAGAACACTGGCTACTGGCGACGCCTGGGCCTGCAACCAACGCTCTATTTCGTCTTTCTCGAAGCGCCACTGCTTGCCAACCCGGATGGCCGGCAGCCGCCCACCCTCCACCATGCGGTAGATCGTGGTACGGTTGACCTTCAGCAAGCCCTGCACCTGGCCGGTTGTCAGCAAGTCTGCCATGCGATGCTCCTGCCCCATCGGTCACATCTCGAGATCACTTGTGTCTTCTTTCCCGATATTGTGCGCAGTGTAACAGATTCGAGCTGCGTTGTCAAGTGTGTGATGCAGAGATGTGGTGTATGTGCCCTACGAGCGTTACCTGTGCTGCATGTGATGCGTATGCACCGTGCTCTTGTCGTGCGTCGCGACACTACGGATATCGGCGCGCTGTGACACAGCCCGGCGCGTGTCCTGATCGCCGGCGAATGGGCAGACGGGGAATACCGGCGCGGCGCGAGCCGAAGCTCACCCTGGCAGGGCCAGCGCGGCGTTAGCCGGGAAGCATGCAGGTTTCCGAGGCGATCCGAGCGAATTTGCCGAGAGGTCACGCGGCGTGTTCGGCAGCCGACCAAACGCGGCGACTGGCTTCTGTTCAGCCCGAGCGCGGCCAACGCATCGGGCTGGTTCATCACGCACGGAGACCGTCCTCAGCGGGCGGTGCCTTTCTTGATCGGCAGGCCGGCGCGCGCCCAGCCGATCATACCGCCGCTCATATTGGTGACCTTGAAGCCTCGCGCGCGACCAGCTCGCGGGTGGCCTGGCTGCTCCGGCTGCCGGAGGCGCAAACGCAAATGATCTCGCGATCAGTGGGCAATTCCTTCACGCGCTGGCCGAGCTCGCCCAGCGGTATCAGCCGAGCACCGTCGATATGCCCGGCCTGGTATTCCTCAGGCTGGCGGACATCCAGCACGAACGGCGCCGGTTGCTGGTGAAGCCTGGCCTGTGCCTGAGCGGCGTCCAAGGCTGGCACAGATGTTCCGAACAATTGCGCAAAGAGACCCATATACTGCACCTCCTGCCTGTGCGCTTCATAAGCATGATCGTTTAGGTTCCTGAAGGTATATGATGCGCGTTGGCAGGCAAAGGTGACACGCCCGGCGTCAGGACGGCCGGCGCGATCGCGCTCACCCCGAGCCGGAGTGGCAGGTGACGGCTTGTGTGGTCAAGGCCGGGCTCGACTGGAGAAGCACCCGGCTCGCATATCCCCGGGCGCGTCAAAGTCCGGCACACAGGGTTTGATGTCCAACAAGGCACGAATGGACGCCGATAGGCGTCACGACGAACTCCGGGGCCGTCACTGCTTCCCCTGATCCTCCCGGCAGAGCGTCAACAGCCGCACGCCCTGCACCTGGGGGAATGCGGCGGCCTGCCCGACCGTGCGCAGAACGGCCGCTTCGTCCTTGACGCACACGCCTGATATGATCGAGGCCCCGTGCCGGAACAGCACCGGCGACAGAGGGGTGCTTGGCCCGAGGATCATCACCAGCGCATCCGCGCCGCAGAGGGGAAGGAGATCGTCCAGCGTGTGGTTGACCAGGGCGCTGCCCGTGATGGCGACCACATCGGCTTGAGGCAGCAAATCGTGCGCGGCCTCGGCGGGATACTCATCGTCGGCCGGGTGCTGCTCGATGACCCACAGCCTGCCCGCCGCCTGGCGCAGCTCCGGGATGAAAGGGAAGTGGCCCACCAGCGCCACCCTCTTGCCTCGCCCACGCTCGGCCAGCACTTCGGCCGCATTGATCTCCACAGCCCATCGCTCATCTACGGGGAGCAGCGAATTGATGGCTGCCACACCGATGCTCGCCTCCAGCGGGTTGTCGGACAGGGCGTACTCGGCCAACTCGCGGGCGCGCATCTCGTGCAGTTGTCCCACACCGCGTACCCGGCCCGCGCCATGCGGGCCTTCGGCCACGAGGGTCGCAGCCAGGCCGCAACCACTGCTGCAAACGACCGTCCAATGGGCACCGACCAGCACGTTGCGGACCGGAGCGTCGGCCTGCAAATCGGCCAGCAGCTCGCTTAGTAGACCCATTTCCCCTTCCTTCGCCGTTGAACCGTCGCCGTACGGCCAATCGCCGCCTGGGCGTGCGGGTCGGGGCAACCATAGCACGAACCCTTCCCAGCGTCAAGCATATCAGGCGAGGGTTGTTACTGCTCAGGGAAAAGGTCCGGGTTAACTGCTCAGGGAAAATGTCCGCATACTTGAGGTATGAGGACAGTCACCTTGAACATGGAACAGCAGCGTGAA
>CAWEHT010000239.1:0-6080 GCA_963808455.1 uncultured Chloroflexia bacterium
CGACGACCAGCACATCCGGGTCAAGCCCGGGGTTGAGGTCCAGGATGGCATTGGTGGTGGACTGGAGCTTCTGTGCGATCTTGGTCAGGCTATCGCCGGCCGCAACGGTATAGACCCAACTGTCGGGGGCCGCTGCGACGGTAGCCGTCGGTTCCGTGCCGGCCGACAGGTCCGGCGGCGGGGGGGTTGGGCTCGGCGGGTTCAGCGGCACCGGCGAAGGCAGCATGGGGGTGAGAAGGTTGTCGGCGGTCGCCACGCCGCCCGTGGTCAAGCCCGGAAGCGGGGTCACGAGTGCGCCAGGCGTGCCTACCACACTCGTGGGAATCCGAGGAACCGGGCGCTCCTTTTCGCAGGCCGCTAGGGATCCGACCAGTGTCACCAGGAATAGCACGGACAGCAAGGGCTTGATCTGGTTCTTCATGGGCACGCCTCCGGCAAGGGCGGGGTCGAGGTGGGAGCCGTCAAATATGTCCTATTATGCCAGGATCATACCACTCGCGAGATGCCGCGTCAAACAGAGGAGGCACCCCCTCATCAGAGCCAAGCCATGTTACAGCCGACCCCCAGGGCGGCGCCTGCAATGGGGGCAGCGCGCCGTTGGGAGAAGCTACGCCCACAGGATTGACAGGATGAGCCGGATAGACAGGATGTGCTCCTTAGGTCTTTTCCTGTCCATCCCGTTGCATCCTGTCCATCCTGTTGGAATCAGCACCCAGGGGCGCGCCAGCTGGGCCGGGTGGACGCAATTCAGGCCGCTGGCCCGGCGTAGCCCCGTAACATGACTTGGCCCTGGCCCCCTCACGGCTGGCTGCGCCGGGAGAGGCCATGCATGGTATACTTGGGGTAGTCATTCGGCTCAAGCTGTGCAGGGAGATGTTACCCATGCTTAGTTCGGTGTGGGCGGTGATCCGCAAGGGCAAGATCGAGCCGCTGGAGCAGATCGACGTTCCCGATGGGACGAGGGCAGTCGTAACTTTTCTGGTAGACGGGGACGCTGAGTTCTGGCTCAACGCCAGCCAGGTCTCGCTGGATGACATTTGGGACAACTCCGCAGACGACGTCTATGCCAAGCTTCTCGAAGAATGACGTCGTCCTGGTGCGATAGCCTTTCATTATTGGATCTTCCCGCGTGACCGTTGGCATTCGCGCGCTTCTGCTCACGAGCGCAGGCGGACATCGAGCTCCCGCAAACCGATAGCGTTCCCCGCGCGTCGTTTTGCCGCCCGGTTGCGTCACCACTGTCAAATCAAGCGCCTCAGCGCAACAGGACACATGATGCCATCCAGCCAACTGCACCGATTCCCACGGAACGCTCCGCGGCCCGGAAGTCGCCTAGTGCATGCGCAAGGAAGGTCTTCGGTAGCAGCCTCTGTCATGCTGAGCGGGTGGACAAGACGGCCCGCACCGCGGCGGGGTGCCAGCGAAGCATCCGTCTTGGTGTCACCGAAAGGGCTCCCTGTTTCCGCACTCGGCAGGTCGGGGCTCTGCCTCCTGACGTTGTTCATCCTGTTCCTCGCGCCGGCCGGCTCTGCCGCGGCCCAGGCCTATCGGCCGCGCCGCCCGCGCGCCGCCCCGCCCACGGCTGCCGAGGCCTCGCCGCAGGGCGAGGGGGTCGCGGCCCCGGCCGGCGGAGGCCGGGCCTGGGTCTCCGCCGGCCCGGCAGCGCAGCTCTGGGTCGCCGCCGCAGGGGGGCCGGCCCGGCTCGTGGCGGGGAGCGAAGGACAGCACTTCGGCCAGCCCATCTGGTCGGCCGACGGCTCGCAGGTGGCGTACCTGGTGACGCCCACAGGCACCGAGACCGCCCCGCTGGCCCGCTGGTGGGTCGTCGATGTCAGTGAGGGCACCGCCCGGGCACCGCACCGGCTGGCCGCGGCGCCTTCCTGGGTGCCTGCGGCCGCCCGTCCGGCCCCGCCCCCCGGCTGGCATGGTGGGCCGGCCCGCCGTGCCGCCCGATCCTCGAGCGTGCATAACCCGGCCGCCGCTGCCCTGACCCCGCCCGCGCAGATCCGCGTCCTGCACACGGCGCTGAACGCCAGCTACTCTTGGTGCCGCCCCGGCGTGGCCGTCGGCCAGGTCGTCACCCTGACCCTCGAAGATTATGTGTCCCGCGTCGTCCCCGCGGAATCTCTTGACTCATGGGGCGATAGCGGCGGGATGGAGGAGCTCAAGGCGCAGGCCATCGCCGCTCGCACCTACGCCTGGTACGAGATTGCCAACCAGGATGGCAGCCATCCCGCCTGGGACGTTACCGACGACACCTATTACCAGATGCTGTGCGACGGCCACGGCACCTACTCCTCCGCCGCAACGGCGGCCACGGCCGGCTTCTACGTGAGCTATGATGGGGAGCCCATCCTGGCCCAGTACAGCGCCGACAACGGCGACCCGACCCTCTACGGCGGCGAGCCGTATCTCCAGCCGGTGATGGACCCGGTGGACCTCGGCGACGCGCTCGATGGCCACGGCCATGGCCTGTCGCAGTGGGGCGCCTATTTCTGGGCCAGCGACGACGGCTGGAACGCCATCCAGATCCTGGCGCACTACTACACCGGCATCGAGGTCGTCAACCCCGATCACCACAACCCGCTGCTGGCCTTGCTGAGCCCTGGCCGGGCACCTGGCTGACCGGCTCGGCCGCCTATCTGGCCGCCCACGCCAACCCGGAGTGGGCGCCATCGGTGTCTTTCTCGGCGCCGTCCGGCTTCTCGGCTACCGACACCGGCCCCGCGACCGGCTGGTCGGCCCTCTGGTCCCTGCCGGGCAGTCTGGCCAGCCCAGTCAGCGTGACGGCGCAAACCCTGACCCGCACGGCGACCCTGTCCCTCGGCGGCATGGACCTTCAGCCACCCACGGGGCAGATCGCTGTCCCGGCCTCGACTTCCGTACAAACCATCACCGTCGGCGTGACGGCGAGCGACGCCGGCAGCGGCGTCGGCGGCGTCGCGCTCGGCGGCGACTGGCAGGTGCAGGCCGGCGATTTCGCCTTCACGAGCACGACCTCTTCGACGGCGCGGGCTGCTGCTCGCCGCGCCCGGCCGAGGGCAGCGACCCCCCATGGCACCTCGGGCGCCGCACGTGGCGCTATGGTCAGCGGACCCCGCGCCGAGCACGGCATCTGGCTTCCGATCATCACCACCGCGACGGCGAGCGGCCTGGCCACCGATCCAGAGACTGCCAGCGGCCTGGCGCTGGTCCTGCCGGCGGGGAAGAGCGGCACCTGGCAGACGAGCTTCGTCAACCCACTGCCCGTCGATACGCTCTACGAGGCTTACCTCCGTGTCAAATACCAGCCGCTCGGCACGGATGCCGGAGCGTCGATCGCCCACGTCGAGCTGATCGACCCCTACTACCCTTCGGGGGACGACCCCGCGCCGGTGGCTTTCTTCGACCTGCACCAGGGCGATTTTCGCCAGGCCGGCGCCTATCAGGAATTCACGACCGACTTCGAGATGAACGACAACGGGGCGGCGGACCAGGACGGGCGCCTGCTCGCCCGCATCACAGCCTCCGGGGGCGTGACTCTGACCGTAGACCGCTTGCGCATCCTGTACGAGCCGCAGAGCTACGCGGCCTCCATGCCTTATCTGCTGATCCCCCAGACCGGGTCACAGACGGTGGTGGCCAAGATCCTGGACAACGCCGGCAACCCCTCCGCCGACCTCCTGGGCACCACGCAGTGGGCGACATCCGAACAAACCAGCGAGTGGCAGCTGATCAGCCCGACGGGCTGGGTCAGCTCCACGGCCCAGCCTGTGATCGTCGCGCGGGTCACGGGCACCATCGATGCCCTGGTTACGGCGTGCGAGGCGCACCCGACCGGCGGCTGCGGCGCCTCGGCGCGCTACTCGACCGACGGCGGGCTCGACTGGAGCACATGGCAGGACCTCACTCCGACGACGGTCTCGAGCAGCGCGTCCGAGCTGAGGTTTGCCTGGCCGGGCGGCCAGGGGGGCGGCACCAACCGCGTGGAATTTTGGGTGGGATCGGGAAGACGCGGATTCCGTCAGCCCGCGCTGGCCGGTGCGGATCGATACCGTAGCTCCTACCCAGGCCACCGTGACCGTGCCGGCCAGCGTGGCGCCCGGCCAGCCTTTCACCGTGACCTGGTCGGCGAGCGACGCGTACGGCGTCGTATCCTATGACGCGCGCACCAGCCCCGACCCCGATCACGTGTCCTGGCAGAGCTGGCTGTTCGCCGAGGCCGCGACGGGCGCCCGGCACACAGGGATAGGATCAGGCGTCCTGTATATCGAGGCACGCGCCCGCGACGCCGCCGGCAACGTGGGCGCCTGGTCGCCGGCAGTGGCCGTCACGGTGGCGAGCGATGGCGGGTCCACGGCCGGGCCCCTCCCCTAGACCGCACGCAAGGCGGGCATGTTTCGACATTGACATGGTCCGAGCAGCCGGCGGCGGCCGGCTTCGCTGGTGTTGCAGCGACTTCCAGTCGCCGGGCGCAATTTCAGGTTGCGATCAGTGTGGTCGGGCACGTCACCCGGCTCAGGCAATGGCGCCCTCGGCGCCGTTAACGAAGATGACCGACCCGCTGACGAACTGGATGGACGGCTGGCTCAGCGCGGCGATCGTCTGGGCGACGTCCTCGGGGGCCGTCATGCGCCCGCTCGGGTTGCGGCGCAGCGTGTTCTCGATCATGGCCTCGTGGCCCGGGATCTTGCGCAATGCCGGCGTGTCGGTGACGCCGGCCTGGATCACGTTCACCAGGATGCCGCGCGGGCCTAGCTCCATCGCCAGCTGCCGCGTGTGCGATTCCAGGGCCGCCTTCGCCGCCGACACGGCGCCGTAATTGGGCACCACGCGGCGGCTGCCCTCGCTCGTCATGCTGAAAATCCGGCTCCCCCGGCCCAGCAGGTCGCAGCGCACCAGGTCCTGCACCCAATAGACCAGGCTGTTCGCCATCACGTCCAGGGTCATATCCATCTGGGCCTTGCTGATCGCCTGCTCCGGCGTCTCGGCTATGAACGGCAGCAGCGAGCCAAACGCCAGCGAATGCATGAAGACGTGCAGATAAGGCTCCCCAGATCCCTGCAGGGCTTCGCGCAACGAGGCCAGGATCTCGGCCCGCTTCTCCGGGTCGGCGGCGTTGGTGTTGAAGAACCGGGCCTCGCCGCCCGCGGCCTCGACGTCGGCGATGACAGCCTTGGCCGGCGGCAGCGTGGCGCGCAGGTCGAGATGGACTCCGGCGATATTCATGCCGGCATGCGCCAGGGCGCGGGCGGTGGCTGCCCCGAAGCCGCTGGATGCGCCCAGGATCAACGCCCACTTCCCCTTGAGTCCATTTTCGCTCACAACCTTCCTCCTTGAGTTCTCCGGGTCACCTGAAATAACTCCGCTGGCCGCCGCAGGTTGCGCCGGCCTTGTCAGTCTCCGACCAGTGCGCGCAGAAAGAAAGCCAGGTTAGCGGGACGCTCGGCCAGGCGGCGCATGAGGTAGGGATACCAATGCGTGCCATAAGGGACGTAGACGCGGACCTTATAGCCTTTGAGGGCCAAAGATGCCTGGAGCTCCCGGCGGATGCCGTAGAGCATCTGGAACTCAAAGGCCGAAGAAGGGATCTCCCACTGGTAAGCGTAGGCGCGGACGAAGTTGATGACGGCCTCGTCGTGCGAAGCGATGCCGGCATAGGCGCCCCGCTCGCGCGCGCCGGGGGCCAGCGCGGTGCGAGCCAGCTCTTGCAGCGACCAGGTCACATGCTCCCGCTCGCGGTAGGCGAGGGCCGGCGGCTCGTCGTACGCCCCCTTGCACAGGCGCAGGCGCCCTATCCCATCCGCAACCAGCCGGTCCACGTCGGCCTGGCTGCGCCTGAGGTAGGCCTGGATGACGATGCCGACATTCTGATAGGCCAGGCAAAGGCGCCGGTAGAGCGCGATCGTGCGCTCGACGTAGGCGGAGCCCTCCATGTCGATGCGCACGAAATTGCCAAGCGCCGCGGCCTCGTGCAGGATCCGGCACATATTCTCGTAGCACAAGCCCTCGTCCAGGTCCAGGCCCATCTGGGTCAGCTTGAGAGACACATGGCAGTCGAGTAAGCAATACGCAACGGTCAGGGAGATGAGACATAGAAC
>CAWEHT010000240.1:0-16701 GCA_963808455.1 uncultured Chloroflexia bacterium
ACGGGGCAGAAGTCGCCATATCGCGGAAGCCTTGCTATAATGCGTAGAACTGATGATTCATTGGCGAAAGGGGCAGCATGCCTGAACGTGCGATTTCGCCGGAGGGGCGGCCCGAGGAGGCCGTGGTCGACTCGGCGCTGCGCCCCCGGTCCCTGCAAGAGATGATCGGGCAAGACCGGCTGCGCGAGAACCTCAGCATCCTGATCCAGGCGGCCCGCGCCCGCGGTGAGCCGCTGGACCACGTGCTCTTCTACGGGCCGCCCGGCCTGGGCAAGACTTCCCTGGCCCACATCTTGAGCGTCGAGATGGGCACCGGGCTGAAGGTCACTTCCGGGCCTGCCATCGAGCGGGCAGGCGACCTGGCGGCCATCCTGACCAACCTGCACAAGGGCGACATTCTCTTCATCGACGAGGTCCACCGGCTGGGGCGGGCGGTCGAAGAGGTGCTCTATCCCGCCATGGAAGACTTTGCCCTCGATATCGTCATCGGGAAGGGCCCCAGCGCCCGCAACATCCGGCTGAAGCTGCCCAAGCTCACCGTGGTGGGCGCGACGACGCGGCTGGCGCTGATGACCGCGCCCCTGCGCGCCCGCTTCGGCGCGGTGTATCGCTTCGACTTCTACGAAACTGAGGCGATGCGCCAGATCGTGCGCCGCGCCGCCGGGCTGCTGCAGGTGCCGATCACGCCCGAAGGGATCGACGAGATCGCCCGGCGCAGCCGAGGGACGCCCCGCGTGGGCCTGCGCCTCCTGCGCCGCGTGCGCGACGACGCGCAGGTGAAGGCGGGCGGGGAGATCACCGCCGCGGTGGCGCGCGAGGCGCTCAGCTTGATGGAGGTCGACGATCTCGGCCTGGACACGCTCGACCGCCAGGTGCTCACCGCGATCATCCATCACTTTGCCGGCGGACCCGTCGGCCTGGATACCCTCGCCGCCTCCGTCTCCGAGGAGCCGGACACCATCATGGATGTCGTCGAGCCGTATCTGCTCCAGCTCGGGTTCCTGGACCGCACCCCGCGCGGCCGCACGGCCACGCGGCGCGCCTACGAGCATCTTGGCGAAGCGTATCCCGAGAAGCCGGAACAGCCCGACCTGTTCGCCGGCCCCCAGGGCAACGGCCAGTGAAGACCAGCGATTTCGATTATATCTTGCCCCCCGAGCTGATCGCGCAACATCCGGCGCAGCCGCGCGATGCTTCCCGCCTCCTGGTGGTGGATCGCCACAGCGCCACGCTCAGCCATCGCCGCTTCGGCGACCTGCCCGACTATCTGCGGCCCGGCGACCTCCTGGTCGGCAACGACAGCCGCGTCATCCCCGCGCGCCTGCGCGGCACCAAGCCGGCGGGCGGCGAGGTCGAGATCTTCCTGCTGCGGCCTGCCGCGCCGGGCGAAGGTGGGCACTGCGAGGGGGAACCGGCGGACGAGGGCACCGGCTCGCGCCCCTGGGAGTGCCTGGTGCGCGGCAAGGGGCTGCGTCCCCGCGTGCAGGTGGCTATTAGTTCCTTCGCGTGGCCGGCGCCGGGCTCAGGCGATGGCAGCGGCGAGCGCCCCGGCAACGCAGGCGCCTGGCGCGCCACGGCGACCATCCTCGGCAGCACGCCGGCCGGCGGCCGGCTCGTCGCCTTCGATCCTCCCGTCGAAAGGTGGCTCTGGAGCGCCGGCGAGGTGCCTTTGCCCCCCTACATCCACGAGCCGCTGGCCGATCCCGAGCGCTACCAGACCATCTACAGCCGGGTCGAAGGCTCCGTGGCTTCTTCCACGGCCGGGTTGCACTTCACCCCTGAGTTGCTGCTGCGGTTGCGGGAGGACGGCATCAGGCTGGCCCTGGTCACGCTGCACATCGGGCTTGACACCTTCAGGCCGGTGCAGGCCGAGGAAATCGAGGAACATCAGAATCCACCGCGAGTGGGCAGAGCTGGCGCCGGGGACGGCTCAGCAGATCAACGAGACCCGGCTCGCCGGAGGCCGCATCGTGGCCATCGGGACGACTTCGGTGCGCGTGCTGGAAAGCGCAGCCAAGATCGCCCTGGGCTACCGGCCAGGGGAGCGCGTGCCGGCGGACCGGGCCTGCGGCTGGCAGGCGGTGGCCGCCTTCACGGGGGAGACCGATCTCTACATCACGCCGGGCCACGCCTTCCGCGCCGTGGATGCCCTGATCACGAATTTCCACCTGCCGCGCTCGACGCTGCTGATGCTGGTCAGCGCCCTCGCCGGCAAGGAGCTCATCGACCGGGCCTACGCCGAAGCCATCCGCGAGCGCTATCGCTTCTACAGCTTCGGCGACGCGATGCTCATCCTCTGATGTGGCTCAACGCATGAGCCTGTGCGCCAGCCAGTCGCCCACGCCGGAGAGGTCCTCCGTAGGAAGGTAGTGGCCTGCCTGGGCATCGAACAGGATCTCCGCGCCGGCGGGAAATTCCTCATCCCCCTCCCATAGCAGCGCAGCGATGGGCACGCGCGGCAGTGCAAGAAACCGGGAGCTGGCATCGGCGAGGTCGAGCGGGGTGCCGGCCAGGCGGCCGGCTGCCTGGCGAAATGCCGGAAGGTCCGAGCCAAAGCACGCCGCCAGCGGCGTTTCCGCATGGGCCGCGAAGGCCTGGCTGTAGAAGAGGCCACTTGGCAGCTCACGGAAAACCAGCCAGCGGCCCGCCGGCTTGCTGCCGTCGGCAGTGAGCAGATAATGGAGCAGCAGCACGGTCACCGACGGATGGGCAGGCTGCCCGGTCGGCTCGAAGACCACCTCGCCGCCGGGATGGAGCACAAGGTGCAGCGCGCCGAAGTAGGGCACCCGCACGCCGCCGGGGACCGGCAGGCAGCCCGCAAGCGCGGCCGCCCGCGCCGGCTCAATTCCGGCCCAGGCAGCCCGGCTGCGCTCGAGGGCGACCTGATAGCGACGATCGGGGCAGGGGTGGCTCATGGCTCAAGAACCTGCCGCGCGCCCTGCGACTCTACTGCTTGTTCCACAAGAACTCATCGGCGACCAGCTCCACCGCGAATATCATGCGCATCGTGTTCACGCCACCTTCAGCGCCAATCGAGTAGGACCGTGCGCCAGGAATGCCCATCCCGATGGGGTACTCTTTGTGTGAGATTGGGTTGCCGCATAGCTTATCACAGGCCGCGCCAAAGCCGCGAACAGGATCACCGAACGCGACAAAGGCCTGTGTCAGGGTGCGGGAACTTCCGCAGGATCCGAGACAACCAGTGGCTCGCAAAGCGGTGATGCGGCGATACTTCTGTTGGGGCGGGGATAAAGGCCTGCCTGGGTCACGATCCCGGGCACTGCTTCGGCCCAGTGGACCGCCATGATGTGAATGCCGGCCACGCCGGGTATCTCCCTGACCTGCTCGATGATCTCGCCGCAGATGCGCAGCCCCTCCTCGGGTTGGGCGGCCTTTGGCGTGCTCGTCATCCGGTTGACGATTTCGTCCGGGACCTCCATGCCGGCGACCTTGGTGGCCATGTATTTGGCTGCCGCAGCCGACTTGATCGGCCCCACACCGGCCAGGATGTACACTTTCTCGTGCAGGCCCAGGTCTCGCACACGGGCCATGTAGGTCTTGAAGCGCTCGACGTTGTAGATGAGCTGGGTCTGCACAAAGCGGGCACCGGCTTCGACTTTCTTGCCGAGGCGGAGCGGCCTGAAGTCATAAGGAGGCGCGAAGGGATTGGCGGCTGCGCCCAGAAAGAATCGGGGCGCGGTCGTGATCGGGCGCCCGTTATCCAGAATGCCGTGCTCGCTGAGGTTGCGAGCCATACGGATCAGCTGCATCGAGTCAACGTCATAGACGCACTTGGCATCGGGGTGGTCGCCCCCGATGCCATGATCACCGCTCAGGAGCAGCACGTTGCGAATGCCGAGGGCGGAAGCGCCCAGCAGGTCGGCTTGCATGGCCAGGCGGTTGCGGTCCCGGCAGGTTATCTGAGCGACGGGTTCGATGCCGTGGCGCAGGAGGAGCGCAGCGACAGGGATGCTCGCCATGCGGACGCTGGCGGCTTGATTGTCGGTCACATTGACCGCGTCGGCATAGTCCCGTAGAGCGCGAGCGTCGCGGGCGATGCTCTCCAGATCGACGCCCTTGGGCGGCGAGAGCTCGGCGGCGACAGCGAAGTGGCCGGCGGCCAGCACAGCAGCTAGGTTGCTGATGGGAGCGAGGTCCTGGCCGGTCCCTTCAGTGGTCGTAGATGGCATACGGTGTTGTTGCGTTCCCCTTCTTCTTACAGCTCTTCGACGATAGACTGTCGGATTTCTTCTTCAGTGGTAGCGCCGGCCAGCTTGGGGCGACCATTGATGAAGATGCCGTTGGTGACACCGTAGCGGCGCAGTGTCTCCGTGGTCAAGAGCTCCTGCCGCACCCGAACTCGATCGCCAAACTCTCTGGCCACCTCGAGAAGGAGCATCTGGGTCGAAGTCTCAAAGGGGCAGAGGTAGCCACTGAGGACGAGGATCTCGACCGGGGCGCCGCGACGGGGTTGGATGGCCGGCTGATACGGGCGGACGGTCACGGCCGATTGGCTAAGGCCCAGGTAGAGCAACTTGCTATGGCCGGCATCATGCACAGTCTGGAAGCCCCGCGCCAGGTAATGACGGTAGTGCATGCGCTCTTCCCGGTCCGTGGTCTCCACCAGGATGCCCTTGCAACCCTGCGCGCGCAGGTCGGCCTCAAACGCGCCGAACAGCTGGCGTCCCATCTCCTGTTTCTGATAGCGGCGCTGGATCCATTCGCAGTACATCACCGCCACGCCGGGTTCGATCTCGTACGGGACGAGCGCTTGCTCGGCGAGAGCATAGTAGAGCTGGCCCACGACGCTGCCGTCGGCGGCCTTCGCATGATAGCCTTCCACGTGGCGGCCCAGGTTCTGGCTCACCCATGCGCGGCACAGCCCCAGCGCTTCGGGCCACGGCGTCGGAACCTCCGTCATGCAGCAGAAACCGCATTGCGCCTCCTCCAGGCTCTGCACACGCTTGATGGCAAAACTGAGGCTCATGGCCCCTCCTGTGCCGGGAACGTTGGCGGCTACACCTTGCGCGTCCGCCGGTCTACCCCCTTGACAAGGTTGATCCATGACGACGTGCCCTTCAGCTGCCAGTTGACCGGTGGTTGCTCGGTCAGCATTTCCTTGCCCCAGACCGGCATCCGAAGGGACCGTTCGTAAGCGTCAACCCAGACGCAGATCATCTCAGGGTTCACTTCGCAGTGCCCGTTGCCGCGAACGCCGCCGCACGGACCGTTGCGCAGGTTCTTGGGGCAGCCCATCGGGCAGGTCATGCCTGTATAGTGAAGCACACATTGCCCGCACAACTGGCAATCGAACAGGAGTTTCTTGCTCAGATCCTCGAAGGGCAGGATCACGCGTTCTGCCCGGTCATAGCCGACGCGCACCAACAAAGGGTTGGCTTTCCACAGGCCCCATTCGGCCAACTGCCACAGCTTCTCCAGAACGTGAGGTCTATCCTGGATCGCTCGCCTGATTCCCATCTATCCTTCCATTCAGCGCTCGTTCGCCGGCAGCCCGGGCGCGCAACAGGAAAAGGCCGCCGGCTGGAAGCAGTGGAGGCGAGAAAGGCGTCGCTGCTTCGGTCCTGCGGCCCAATCCCACAACCGCACTCAATCCATAGACTATGCAATAAGTCCCTTTTGCCGCAGCAGGGGCCGGGGATCGACAATGTTCTTGCTCAGCAGCGCCGCCTTTTCGTCGAGTCCAAAGGCGATCACCGCCAGCTGGGTGGCGTACAGGACTGGCAGGCTGAAGCCGAGGTCTTTGATCTGCACCTGGCGCGCATCCATATTGACGTGGCACAGCGGGCATGCCGTTACGACAGCATCGGCGCCTCGCTCGCGGGCATTGTGCAGGACCTTAGCCGTCATCTCGTGGGCGATCTCCGTTTTCGTCAGGCCCAGGGAGCCGCCGCAGCAATCAGTCTTGTAATCCCAATCCACGACCTCAGCGCCCAGCCGCTGCATCAGGTGGTCCATCTCCATGGGATACTCGGGCTGCCTGGCGCCTGTGATCGCCGCCGGACGGGTCATGTAGCAGCCATAGTAGCAGGCCACCTTGAGCCCGCGCAGCGGTTTCTTCACGGTCTGCCCGATCTTGTCCAAACCGACCTTCTCGATCAGCGTCTCCACCAGGTTCATGACCCTGACCGAGCCACCGTACCTGTAGCCGATTTCCTCGTTGACCTGCTCGGCAATCTCGGCATTGTGCGCCATGGTATGCGACGCGGTCTTGAAGCGGCTGTAGCAGGCAGCGCAAGGCGCGGCCACCTCTTTGAGGCCCATCTGCTCGATGATGGACAGGTTAATGACCGGAAACTTGGTGGCCAGGACGTGGTCCGTAGAGTGCGCGGCGCTGGAGCCGCAGCAGAATCCAGCCGGGGGGCTCGACCAGGTCGAGGTCCACCGCCTCGGCAACTGCCTCAAGGCTCTTGCTGTATTCCCGGGCCGACGAGTGCAACGAGCAGCCCGGATAGTAAGCGATCTTGTTTTCGGCCGGCTCTACGGGTTGGACTTTGCCGGGCTGCGGCGACCGCGTGGGCAACGAGACCAGGTGCAGCTTGTTGTGCTTCAGCATCTCGAGGGCCAAGTCCATATCCTTGAACAGGTTGCCGTTGACCACGTTCAGGCCGGCCATCAAGCCCACCTCGTGCAGCCGCCCCATCACCTTGAGATCGGTCAGGAACAGGCGAGCGAAGCGGTCTACCTCCGGGACCGCCGGCTTCAATCCTTGGTTCCTGGCCTCGATACGCAGGCCGTCCATGACGGCGGCGATGTCAAGGCCCTGCGGGCAGCGGGTCGTGCACGTTTCGCAAGAGGCGCAAAGCCAGATCGTTTTGCTCTCCAGCACCTGGTGGCTGTTCAGCTGCACGCTACGCATCACCTGGTTCGGCATCAGGTCAAAGTGACTGGTCAGAGGGCAGCCGCTCGTGCACTTGACGCATTGGTAGCACAGGAAGACGTTCTGCCCGGTCTGCTCCTGCAGGGTCTCAGCCAGCGTTTCAGTTGCGGATGTCTTGCTCATCGCCATCCCATACCTCTCTCGGATTGGCATCTTCCCCGCCGGGAAGCCGGCTCAGTTCCCATTGAGCACAGGCCGGGGCAGCAAGCCGGCCCCTTCGAGGATGGGGCGGACTGCTTCTTCCCATTCGATGGCCATGATGTGAATGCCGGCCACACCCTCGATCTCGCGCACTTCCTGTATCTGCTCCACGCACACGCGGATGCCTTCCTGCTTCCAGGCCGCGGCGCCGCGCTTTTTTGTCATCTTTGGAGACATCCTTGACGGCGGCCTCCATGCGCTTGATGTACTCATCCGCCACAATCATGCCGGGCACTTGATCGCGCATGTACCTGGCCGCGCCCGCGGTCTTTAGCGGGCCAACGCCAGCCAGAATCTTGACCTTCTCATGGACGCCCATGTCCACCACGCGCTTCATGAACTCCCGGAAGCGCGGGATGTCGTAGATGAGCTGTGTCTGGATGAAGTCGGCGCCAGCCAGGGCCTTCTTAGCCAGGCGGTATGGCCGGAATTCGAACGGGTCAGCCGAAGGGATTGGCCGCCGCTCCGATGAAGAAGCGCGGGCCGCCGCCTTTGATCTCTTCGCCGCATTGAAACCTGCCCTCGTCGCGCAGGTCCTTTACCATACGCACGAGTTGGATCGAATCGATGTCGTGCACGTTCTTGGCCGCCGGATGGTTGCCGAAGCTCTGGTGATCTCCCGACAGGCAGAGCACGTTCTTCAGCCCGAGGGCCGCCGCGCCCAACAGGTCAGCCTGCATGCCCAGCCGGTTGCGGTCACGGCAAGTCATCTGGATGATCGGCTCCAGGCCTTCCTGCGACGCGACGTATCCGGCAGCAATGCTGCTCATGCGGACGATAGCCGTCTGGTTGTCGGTAATATTCACGGCATCCACAATGCCTCTGAGCAACGCTGCCTTCTTGCGGACAACTTCGGCGTCATGGTTCTTGGGCGGCCCCAGCTCGGCAGTGACGGTGAAATAGCCCTTTGTCAGCATGCGCTCCAGGTTGCTGCCGACCTTGAGAACGTCCGTCATATCAAACCCTCCTGGCTATCACGCCTCGTGGTAATCTTCAGGCAACCGTAGGTCCTCACGCACGATGCGGCGCGGCCCGCCATCCCGGCTGCTGGACCAGTTCTTGGGCGGCTGTATCTCCATCAGGCGATCCAGCATCCCGAACGCGCTCATGCGGTCCCAAATAAGCTGCCAGGCGCAGTCCGTATCCTTATTGACCTCGCACTTGCCTCCCTGGGAGCCGCCACACGGGCCGTTGAGCAACTGCTTGGAGCAGCGAGCGATAGGGCAAATGCCGCCGGTCAGGTCGAGGATGCAGTCGCCGCAAGCCTGGCAGCGCTCTTCCCAAACACCTTGCTCGACCGGCAAACCCATGAACTTCGTGTTGAGGCCCGGGACCACGCGCTTGGTCGGGAAACGTTCGGCGAGGGTCTGCACGCCAACACCGCAACCGAGCGACAGGATCAGGTCGTAGTCGTCCAGCCGAGGCTGCAGCGGATCTATGTATTCCCATTCGCATTGGCGCTGCACCGTTATCTCGTCGATAACCTTGTCCTGCCCATCGATGCGAAGGGCCATGCGCAGGCTGGACCCCAGGATGCCAACCTCTTTGGTCCCACCGCCGAAGCAGACGGTGACGCACGTGCCACAACCGACGATCAGCACTCGCTCGGCGCCGGCGACCAGTTCTTTGATTTTCTCAAACGGCTTTTGCTCCCCAACGATCATCCTGACCCCCTCCGAATCAACGATTCACCGCACCGGCGGCGTGCAAGGGAGACGGGCCGAGCTTCGCGTATGCGCTCGCTCATCTCCTCGGCATACTGAGCAAACTGCGGCCCCATGGCTGATGAGAGGTTGAACATCTCGATCCGTTCACTCTCCAGCCCGACCTGGGCCAAAAGCTTCTTTACGGTCTCTACTCGGCGGCGGGCGTTGAGATTACCTTCCAGGTAATGGCAGTCACCTTCCAGTCAGCCGGCAACCATGACGCCGTCAACGCCGCGCTCGAAACCATGCAAGAGTTCCGTGATCTCTACCCGGCCCGTGCACGGGACTTGCACCACCTTGATGCTCGGTGGGTACCTGGATGCGCAAGGAGCCGGCCAGGTCCGCTGCCGCATAGGCGCAGTGACGGCAACAGAAGGCGATGATCTCAGGGCTAAACTGGGACGAGATCATGGAATAAAGCCTCCACTTTGGTTTCCATCTGGGCGTCTCGATAGTGCATCAGCTGGATCGCCTTGGCCGGGCACTCGGCCGCGTACAGGCCACAGCCCTGGCATTGCGCCGGCTCGATGTAGGCCGCGCCGACGATGCCTCCGACGCCGCTGAAGTCTGCCTTCACCCGTGGGACGTCGAACGGACAGATGCGAACGCAGGTCAAACAGCCGACGCAGGCCTCGGGTGTAACGCTGGCAACGATGCCGCCCACCTTCAGGGCGTCGCGCGTGAGGATGGTGGCTGCCCGGGCGGCGGCGGCCTGGGCCTGCGCGATGCTCTCATCCAACAGCTTCGGGTAGTGAGTCGCGCCGGCCATGTAAAGTCCCTCAGTCGCGAAATCGACGGGACGCAACTTCACGTGGGCTTCCATTAGCCAGCCGTCCAGGTCTACCCCGACCTTCAGCCGCCTGGAAAGGTCGGCAGCGCCGTCCGCCGGCACCATGGGCATGCTGAGAACCAGCACATCGGGGTGCAGCAGAAGCTCGCGGCGCAGCATGGGCTCCCAGGCGCGTACCTCGAGGGCCGCGCCGGCAGCCTGGGCGTTGACGGCGGGCTTGTGGGCGTCGTCATAGCGCACGAACAGCACTCCCGCCCGGCGCGCTTCGGTGTACAGGCGCTCTTTGAAACCGTAGGTACGGATGTCGCGGTAGAGCATTGTGACCTGCGCCGCCGGGTTGAGCTCTTTGAGCTTCAGAGCGTTCTTCAAAGCCACCGTACAGCAGATGCGGCTGCAGGTACTTTTCGGCCGGTCCCACGCACTGGATCATGACGACGGAGTTGATCGCCTCTCTGCCAGGGAGCTGATCTGCTTCACCGGCCAGAACTGCCTCAAACTGCTGCTGCGTCAAGATGCGCGGATCACTGCCATAGCCATATTCTGGCCCCCGATACTCCTGCGTGCCGGTCGCCACGATGGTGGCCCCATGCTGGATGGTCACGACTCCATCAGGGCCCCTGACCGTGGAGGTAAAATTCCCGCGGTAACCCGTCGCGTCGTGCAGTTCGGTCTTCAGGTGCACAGTGATGCGTGGCTCGCTGTTGACCTGTGTGATCAGATCGCGTAGATAGGCCTGGGGGTCTCGCCAGACGAGTTGGGCCTTGTCATTGCCCCGGCCCCGCCGGCTCTCGACCAGAAAATGCACCTGGCGAAGGCTGCCGCCCAACACGCCGTCCCGCTCGATGATGTCCACAGCGATATCCTGGCCGGCCAACGCCAGCGCAACCTGCATGCCGGCCACGCCGCCGCCAATGACCAGTGCCCGCCTGGTGACCGGGACCTCGATCTGGTGCAATGGCTCGAGACCGGCCACCCGCGCGACGGACATCTGCACCAGTTGCTTGGCTTTCGCCGTAGCTGCCTGCCGGTCATGTGAATGAACCCAGGAGCACTGGTTGCGGATATTGGCCATCTCGAACAGGTAAGGGTTGAGCCCCGCCTGGCGAATGCTGTCCTGGAACAGCGGCTCGTGCGTCAAGGGCGTGCACGAAGCCACCACGACACGGTTTAGACCCAGCTCCTGCACCTTCTCCGTGATGCGGCGGATGGAATCTTGCGAGCACGTGTAAAGGTTGTGCTCGGCGTGCGCCACGTGCGGCAAGCGTGAAGCGTACTCGACCACCTCGGGCACATCCAGGAACCCGCCGATGTTGCTGCCGCAGTGGCAGACAAATACGCCGATGCGTGGCTCCTCGGCGCTGACATCGCGCTCGGGGGGGTAGGATAGCGGGGTGATCAGCGTGCCCCGGGCCGCGGCAAGCAGCCCTCCGGCGAGGGCCGCAGCGCCGCTCGCCTCCACCACCGTTTCTGGGATATCCTTGGGCTCGCGGAAGGGACCGACGGCGTAGATGCCCGGCCGGCTGGTCTGCAGCGGCTGAATCAACGGTGTAGCAAAAACCGTAGTCGTCCAGCTCGACGCCGACGCGGCGGCCCAGCTCGCGCACCTCGGGCGCAATCTCCATGCCGACGGAGAGCACCACCAGGTCGAACTGCTCGCGCGCGAGCTGCTCTCCCAGGCTCCCACCGGCCTCGGCTTGAAAATATGGCACCACGAGATCGCTGCTTTGCGGGTCCTCCTTAATGGCCAACACGCGGCACGCACGTAGCGCAGGCCGTACTGCTCTTGCGCTCGCCGATAATAAGCCTCGTAGCCCTGAAAAGGCCCGCATGTCCATGAAGAAGACCATTTCTCGGCTTCCCGGTCATGCTCGCGCGCCATCACCGCCTCTTTGGCTGCATACATGCAGCAGACGGCCGAGCAATAGCCGTGGGATTGGTCGCGGGAGCCGACGCACTGCAGGAAGGCGATCTTGCGAGCGGGCTTGCCGTCCGATGGCCGCAAGACGTGACCGGGAAGCCGAGATAACGGTCTTCTTCATGGAGAGGGAGTTCTCCAAGGGCTACGAGCCTTATTATCGGCGAGCGCAAGAGCCATGCGCTACACTACGTGCGCTCCACGTGTCGGCCATTTGAGACCGCAAAGCAGCGATCTCGTGGTGCCATATTTTCAAGCCGAAGCGCGGTGGGAGCCTGGGAGAGCAGCTGCGCACGAGCGGTTCGACCTGGTGGTGCTCTCCCGTCGGCATGGAGATTGCGGCGGAGGTGGGCTAGGCCGCGCGTCGGCGTCGAGCTGGACAACTACGGTTTTCCTCCTACACGTCAACTTCCAGCCGCTGCGCACACCCGGGGTGCGCCATCAGGGTCCCCTTGCCACCCAAGGATATCGCAGAAACGGTGGTGGAGGCGAGCGGCGCTGCGGCCCTCGCCGGAGGGCTCTTTGCCGCGGCCCGGGGCACCGTGGGCCCCTACCCGAGCGCGATGTCGGCGAGCAAGGGGTGGGCCGGGGTTCTCTGCCACTGCGGCAGCAACATCGGCGGGTTCCTGGATGTGCCCGAAGAGATACAAAACTTGGCGCGCGTGGCGCACGCCGACACCTTTACACGTGCTCGCAAGATTCCATCCGCCGCATCACGGAGGGGGGGGAGGAGCTGGGTCTAAACCGTTGTCGTGGTGGTGTTTGCGTGGGCGCCCTTGACGCACGAGCCGCTGTTCCCAGGACAGCATTCGCCAGGCGGGGCTCAACCCTTACCTGTTCGAGATGGGCCTGCCCCCAACCAGTGCTCCTGGGTTCCATTCACATGACCGGCAGGTAAAAGCCAAAATAATATCCGTCAGTTGTCTCGACCATTGCACAAATCGAGGTCCCCGCGCGTCCTGGCGGCGGCGTGGCCCGTGGTTGCGCTGGCGTATCGCTGTGATAGATCAAGGAGCGTGTAGGATTTTTGTAGTTGGAAATGACGAGGCCGACTCGTCTGGCGAGGCCTATCTCATCACACAGGTCAACAGCGAGCCACGCGTGCGCCTGAAGACCGAACTGCACGAACGCGACGGGTTACCGCGGGAATTTTTGCCTCCACGGTGCATGATGGAGTCGTGACCATCATGGGTCCCATTGTGGCAACCGGCACGCAGGAGTATCAGGGGGCCAGAATATGGCTATCAGCCGCGCATCTTGACGCAGCAGCAGTTTGAGGCAGTTCTGGCCGGTGAAGCAGATCAGCCTGGCAGAGAGGCGATCAACTCCGTCGTCATGAGTGCGTGGGACCGGCCGAAAAGTTACTAGCCGCATCTGCTGTATATGAATATGAACTAGAAACCGGCGGCGCAGGTCACAATGCTCTACCGCGACATCCGTACCTACGTTTCAAAGAGCACCTGTACACCGAACCGCGCCGGGCGGGAGTGCTGTTCGTGCGCTATGACGACGCCCACAAGCCCGCCGTCAACGCCCACTGCGGCCCTCGAGGGTCCGCGCCTGTAGGGAGCCCGTGCTCGCGAGCTTCTGCGCCCGATGTGCTGGTTCTCGGCGTCCCCATGGTGCCGGCGGACGGCGCTCCAACCTTCCAGGCGGCTGAAGGTCGGGTAGACCTGGACGGCTGGCTGATGGAAGCCCACGTGAAGTTGCGCTCCATCGTTGAGACTACATGGCCGTGACTCACTACCCGATGTTGGATGAGAGCTAGGCCCAGGCCGCCGCCGCCCCGGCGGCCGCCCATCCTCACACGCGCGACGCCCTGAAGGTGAGCAGCATGGGTCCCAGCGTTACACCCGAGGCCTGCATCTGCACTGTGTTAATTTATTCAACATCCGGCAAGCTTAGCAGCGTCGGAGGCATCGTCCGCACGGATCGGGGCCGTGCGGCTGTCAGTCTGCGCCGAGTCCGGCCAAGGCGATCCAGCTGATGGCGTTGCGACGCCGGGATGGAAACCAAAGTGGAGACTTTATTCATGATCTCGTCCCAGTTTAGCCCTAGATCGTCGCCTTCTGTTGCGTCGCTGTGGGCGGCGGACCTGGCCGGCTCCTTCAGCATCCAGTACCCACCGACGGGGGTCGGGTAGGATCACGGAACTCTTGCATGGGTTTCGAGCGCCGCGTGGGCGAGCGTCATGGTTGCCGCTGACTGGAAGGTGACTGCCATTACCTGGAAGGTAATCTCGACACCGAGCCCGTAAAGAAGCTTTTGGCCCAGGTCGGGCTGGAGAGTGAACGGATCGAGATGCTCAACCTCTCATCAGCCATGGGCGCGGTTTACTGGTACTGCCGAGGAGATGAGCAAGACATCTCGGGCCCGTCTCCCTTGCACGGCCGTGGATGGTTGGGTTGGAGGGGGTCAGGATGATCGTTGGGGAGCAAAAGCCGTTTGAGAAAATCAAAGAGCGGGGCAGGACGATGCTGATCGTCGGTTGTAGTATGCGCTACCGTCTGCTTCGGCGGTGGGACCAAAGAGGTTGGCGTGTTGGGTCCCGCGCATGGCCCTTCGCATCGATGGGCAGGACAAGGTTATCAACGGTGCAGCGCCAATGCGAATGGGAATACATCAATCCGCTGAGCCTCGGCTGGACGACTACGATGTCGCTCGGTTGCGGTGTTGGCGTCAGACCCTCGCCGAACGTTTCCCGACCACACGCGTGGGTCCGGGCTCAACACGAAGTTCATGGGTTTCCGCGAGAGCAAGGTGTTTGGGAAGAGCGCTGCCAGGCTTGGCGGTCTCGACCTGACCGGCGGCATTTGCCCCTATCGCTCGCTGCTCCAAGTCTGCTCGAAGACGGGCCCTGCTCCCAGGGAGGCAAGTGCGAGGTCAATAAGGATACGGAGTACGCCCTGGTTGGATGCTGGATGGCCTGATGGAGATGCGCCCAGCCAAAGAATGGTCCAGCAGCCGGGTGGGCAACACATCGTGCGTGAGGACCCTCGGTTGGCCACGTGGAAACTTCCACGAAGCAGGAGGGTTTGATATAACAGACGCAAGAGGTCGGCAGCAACCTGGATCGTGTGACAGAAGGGCTATTTTCACCGTCTCGCCGAGTTGGGGCCGCCCAAGAACCGTGACGCAAAGTATGCGCGAGAGGGCAGCGAGGCATTGTGGATGCCGTGAATTTTACCGACAACGGCTATCGGTCCCAGCCGTGAGCAGCATTGTCTCCCGGATACGTTCGCGTCGCAGAGAAGCCTGGAGCCGATAATTGGGATAAGAGCTTGTCGTGACCGCAACCGGCTGGGCGTGCAGGCTGACCTTGGGGCGCGGCGGCCCTCGGGCTCTGCCTGTCGGGAGTCACCAGACTTCGGCAACCATCCGGCGGCGCACGACGTGGATTCAAATCCGACTCGTGCGTATGGTAAAGGACCCTTGCACAACGAGCCGTTTCAATGCGGCGAAGAGATCAAAGGCGGCGGCCCCGCTTCATCGGAGCGGCGGCCATGCCAGCTCGGTGACCCGTTCAATTCCAGCCATACCGCCTGGCTAAGAAGGCCCTGGCTGGCGACGACTGATCCAGACACAGCTCATCTACGACATCCCGCGCTTCCGGGAGTTCATGAACCACGTGGGGGACATGGGCGTCATGAGAAGGTCAAGATTCTGGCTGGCGTTGGCCCGCTAAAGACCGCGGGCGCGGCCAGGTACGTCCGCGATCGAGTGCCCGGCATGATTGTGGCGGATGAGTACATCAAGCGCGTGGAGGCCGCCGTCAAGGATGTCTCCAAAGATGACAAAAAAGCGCGCGCCGCGGCCTGGAAAGGAAGGCGTCCGCGTGTGCGTGGAGCAGATACAGGAAGTCCGCAGATGCGAGGGTGTGACCGGTCACATCATGGCCATCGATGGGAAGAAGCAGTCCGCCGTCGAAGAGAGCTGCCCGGCTCTGTGCTCAATGAGCTTCAGCAGATGCGAGAGGTATGGGATGGCGAATGAGCAAGACATCGCAATTGAAAGCGCTAGTAACCCTGCAGAAGACAACCAGTTCCTGTGCTACCGATGCAGATTTAAGTGCACGAGCGGCTGCCTCTGACCAGTCACTTTGACCTGATGCGAACCAGGTAAATACGTAGCGTGCAGGGGCTCGGCCACCAGGTGCTGGAGAGCAAAACGATCTGGCTTTGCGCCTCTTCAAAAACGTGCCGCGAGCCCGCTGCCCGCCAGGCCCCTGACTCGCCACCGTCATGGACGGCCTGCGTATCGAGGCCAGGAACCAAGAAAGAACCGCAGTCCGGAGGGTGAGAACCGCTTCGCTCCACATATTCCCGATCTCAAGGTGATGGGGCGGCTGCACGAGGTGGGCTTGGCCTGAACGTGGTCAACGGCAACGTCAAGGATATGGACTTGGCCCTCGACATGCTCGAAGCACGACGAGCCACCTCGTATTCGTCCGCGTCGCCGCAGCCCGGCAAAGTCCAACCGGGGGCCACGATCACTTGTACTCCGGGCTGCTCGTTGCACTCGTCGGCCGGGAATACGGCGAGACCTTGGGCCGAGGCGGTGGACCTCGACCTGGCCGGTACAGGGGCTCAGCGCCGCTGCTACGGAGCGTCCTGGCCGCCGAGATTTGCCGGTCATTAGACCTGTCTCCATCATCAAGCAGATGGGCCTCAAAGAGGTAGCTGAGTTACACCACTTTGAGACCACGTCAGGTGCAGAGTTGGCGCACAATGCCGAGTACGAGCGGGTCACGAAATGGTACAGGTACGGTGGCTCGGTCAGGGTCATGAACCTGGTGGAGACGCTGATCAAGAAAAGTGACAAGATCGGGCAGACCGTGAAGAAACCGCTCCGCGGCTCAAGGTGGGCGGCCCGTGACCCGTCCGGCAGCGATTCGCGGCACCAGGCAGCCCGTCCTCATGGAGATGGACCACCTGGTGCGGCGGCTGGGCGCGTAGGTCGTGGATTTGGGTGTTACAAGACTAGTTGCTGCGGCGGCTCCCTGGGCCTAACAGAGATGGGCCTGACGGCTAAGGTATCCGGTGCCAGGCGAGCGAGGCGCGAGTGTGTCGTTGACGTGCCACGCATGGATACGCGCCAGGTAGGAGAATGGCGAGACCTCCACTTGGCCCCTCCCCCAGGTACCCAGCCCGGGTATCACCTTTGGACTCAGGCGAAGCGCTGCTGAGCAAGA
>CAWEHT010000241.1:0-6914 GCA_963808455.1 uncultured Chloroflexia bacterium
CGCTCGTGTCCACCCTCGCACGTGTGCTTGCGTTCGGGGACGGCAAGAGAGGCCGCTTCCAATGTGGCACGCGCCCTGGTAGTGCCCCTGGGATTTCTGGATATTCCTTAGGCGACGGGCACCAACTCCCGCCGTGCCTCGGCCATGATGGCGTCCAGTTGCTGCAGCGTGGCATCAGGAAGCGGTTCTACGCGGTGCGAGGCAAGCGATCTCTGGCACGGGCGCTCGCGCGGTCCAGGATGCCGGCCCGCCCGCTCGCCTTGGGCGCGCCACGCTTGCCGGAGGCTGGCATCCAGATAGCTCCTTGGCGCATGTGGTGCACCGTGTGAAGCTCACTGAGAAAGGAGCCATGCGCCGGGATGACATCTTTCATCAGGTCGAAAGCGAGCGTATCCTCGCTGACTTCGCATCCCCGGGTGATATGCCTGATGACGCCGATGAGCTCGTCATCGATCACAGCGGCCTGCAGGCTGGCAGCCAGGTTGTTTTCCAGCACGCCGACGCCCGATAGGAGATCGCCGCCGGCCAGCGCCGGCACGAAGGCGTTGGCGAAGCGCTCGTAAGCAAACTGGGGATCCAGCCGGGCTGGCGTCGAGGCGAACCCGTACGCATCGCAGGCCAGGCCGTGCCGGTGGGCAAGCTGGGTTGCGCCCGCTGCCGTCATCCCCACCTCGGGACTGCCCCAGATCGACACGGCCGAACGCAAGTCGATGCCGTTGATGCGCGAGCAATATCCAACGGGCGCGCCAGGCCGGGTGGCGGCTACGACGACGAAGCTTGCCAGCACCTCAGCATGCTGGAGTGCCAACGTGCCGGCCATGGTGATGGGCCCAGTTGCGCCCAACGAGGGGGCCGGCAATGATTGGAAGCCCGCTCCAGATTCGGCAACCGCCATGATCGTCGCGGTCACCTGCTCTGTGAACGTCAAAGGGCTCACTGGTGAAACCATGATCGCGGACGTGGGCCGGGCCCGAAATGCTGCCTCGCCGCCGCAGCAAGCCGCTGCCATGGCCACCAGATAGCGCACATCCTCGGGCTTCTCGGCGGCCGCCAGGCCGACCGGCTTGCGGGTGTTGCGCAAGGTGGCGTCCACCGAGGCGATGAGCATGAGCTCGGGTGCTACATCTTGCGCGCTGAGGATGGGGATCACGACATCCACATTGGGGAGCGCGTCCAGCAACCGTGTGGCATCGACCACATCCTGCAAACGGCCCTCGCGCCGGACATCGCCGTCCAGATCGTAAATGAAAGGGACGCCTCCACCATTATGAAAATAGGAATTGCCGTTCCCAAGCTGCAGCGACGCGAGGCATCGGGGCTGTAGATCGTATCGAAACGGCGCACGTTCTTGAGCGCCCACTCCACCACATCGCGTGGGATCAGGACACGCCCACCCGCCATCGTGCAGCCGAGCCCATGCAACCGTTCCGCTGCCCCCGCATGGTGCAACGCAATGCCCACCTCGGCCAACAGCCGGAAGGCCGTATCCTCGATCTGCTGCAACCCTTCTTCCGACAAGAATTCCAGGTGCCAGGCGTCTGCCATAAAAGATTCTCCCTACAGTGATGGGGCGGCTCGCTGCCACCCCTAAGCGTCGTAGCCCAAAGGAAAGTGACATGCGGCGACATGCCCGGCCCCGCCGCCCGGGCTCAGCGCCGGGAGCTGCGCGGAGCAGCGTTCCTGCGCACACCAGCAGCGCGGGTGGAAAGCACATCCCGAAGGGGGGTGGCGCGGGCTGGGGATCTCGCCCGTCAAGATCACGCGGCGGTTATCGTCGCGCTGCCTCGGGTCAGGCAGTGCGATCGCCGATAGGAGCGCTTTCGTGTATGGATGTTGCGGGTGGTCGAAAAGTTCGTCCGTGGCGCCCATCTCGACGATCCGGCCCAGGTACATGACGGCCACACGATCCGCAATGAAGCTGATGATGTTCAGGTTGTGCGTAATGACCAGGTACGATAGGTTGAGCCTTTCTCGCAGGTCCTTCAGTAAGTTGAGCACGCCGGCTGCCACGGAGACATCCAGCCCTGCCGTCGGCTCGTCGGCGACCAGCAAGTCCGGGTTGAGAGCCAGAGCCCACGCGATCCCCACGCGGCGCGCCTGGCCACCAGAAAGCTGATGCGGGTACTTGGCAGCCTGCTCCGACGACAGCCCCACCATCGCCAGCAGTTCATCCACCTTGACTTTTTCATCGACCGGGACCCTATGGATGCGGTACGGCTCCATGAGGATGCTGGAGACCCTCATGCGCGGGCTCAGGCTGGCGCACGGGTCCTGGAAGATCATCTGCATGCGCTCGCGCAGGGGGCGGAGCGCGGATTGCCTCATACGAGTGATATCGCGCTCGTCGACGCGGATCTCGCCGCCGGTTGGATCTTGCAAGCGAAGGATGGTCCGGCCCAGCGTCGTCTTGCCGGACCCGGACTCGCCGACCAGAGCCAGCGTCTCGCCGCGCCGGATGAGCAAGTCCACATCGTCAACAGCGCGCACTGTCTCGCCCCGCACCCTGAAGATCTCGCCCAACAGCCCTACGCGGTCCGCAAAATACGTCTGCAGCCCTTTTGTCTCGACCACGGCTTTGTCAGAAAGCCCGGCGCGCTCCGTTTTCGGAGCAGGAGCCGGCGTTGCCGGGCGAGGAGCCGGGCCCGTTTCCTGTACCTTAGGGCCCGTTGCCTCGGAGGCCGCCCATGCGGGCTGCAGGTTATGGCACAGCACGACCTGGCTGCCCTGCCGCAGGTACGGCGGCTCGCAGTCGCGACAGCGCTCCCCGGCGCTGTCGCAGCGGGGGGCGAACTTGCAGCCGGGCGGCAGCTCGCTCAGGCTGGGGACGCGCCCGGGGATGGTCACGAGGCGCTCGCTCCTGTAAAAGCGTGAAGGATGGGAGCGCAGCAGCGCCCGCGTGTAAGGGTGCTGAGGCGTCTCGAACACGCTGAAGATGTCGCCCGCCTCGACGACGTTGCCGGCATACATCACGATCACGCGGTCACACAACTGCGCGACCACGCCCAGGTCATGGGTTATGTAGACGATCGATGTGCTGAACTCGCTGCGCAGGCCGCGGATCAGGTTGACGATCTGCGCTTCGAGCGTGACGTCCAGTGCCGAGGTGGGCTCATCAGCCACGAGCAAGGCCGGGTGCGACATCAGGGCGATGCCCACCATGATCCTCTGGCGCATGCCGCCCGAGAACTGGTGCGGGTACTGCCTGAGCCGGCGTGCGGCATCAGGGATGCCGACCCGGTCCAGGATCTGAATGGCCTGCTGGCGCAGGCCAGCGTGATTGCCGCCCGGGTGATGCGCCCGCAGGGCATCCAGCATCTGTGTCTCGATGGTAAAGTATGGATTCAGGCTGGTCATCGGGTCCTGAAAGATCATAGAGATCTGCTTGCCCCGCAGCTGGCGCATACTCTCTTCGTCGAGCGAGCGCAGGTCTTGGCCCTGGAAGATGAGCTGGCCATGGCTGATCTCGCCGTTGGGCGGCAGCAGGCGCAGCAGGGCCGTGGCCACAGTGCTCTTGCCACAGCCTGACTCGCCCACGATGCCCACGATCTCGCCGGGCGCGACGTCAAAGCTGACGTTGCGCAGGGCGGTCAGGATGCCCTCGCGGGTGTGGTACTTGATCTCAAGGTCTTTGACCTGCAAGACGGGCGCCCTCTCGACGGACGCATCGCCGCCCTTCGCCGCGCCCGAGGCCAGTCCTGAACGAAGCGAAGCAACAGGCTCCTCTGGAGCGGGTGCCATCAGGCCCTCCTTGTGCCGGCCAGCCGGGGATCGAGCACGTCGCGCAGCGTCTCGGCAAAAAGGGTGAACCCAAGCGTGGTGATGCCCAGGGCCAGGCCGGCCCAGATGATGGGCCAAGACGACTGGCGCACATAGTTGAAACCATCCGAGAGGATGGCACCCCAGGATGGCGTCGGTGGGCGCACGCCCAGGCCCAGGAAGGAAAGGCCGGCCTCGAAAGTGATCACCACCGGCAGGTCCATGGCTCCCAGGATCAACAAGGGTGCCAGGATGTTGGGCAGGATGTGCCCCAGCAGGATGCGGGTGTTCGTGGCGCCCAGCGAGCGCTCCGCCTCCACGTACAGGTCTTGCTTCCTGGACATGACCTGAGCGCGCGTGACCCGGGCATAAGCGGGGACCCAGGCCAGGCCGATGACGAGGATCTCATTGCGCAGCGAAGGCCCCAACAAGGCCAGGATGGCCAGCGCCAGCACCACCGCCGGAAAAGCCTGGATCGAGTCCACCACCACGACGACGACGTCGTCGATGAAGCCGCCGGCATACCCGCCGAGCAGCCCCAGCAGGATTCCACCCACCAGGGAAATGGACACGGCGGGGACCGCCGTGCCGAGCGCGATCGGCGCGCCGCCGATCAGACGCGACAACAGGTCGCGGCCCAATTGATCCGTCCCCAGCAGATGGGCACGCGTCGGTCCCTGCAACATGTTGTTGACGTCGTAGGCCGCAATGTCGTAGGGTTCCAGGATGGGCGAGAAGATCACCACGAAGAGGAAGACCGACACGATCAAAAACCCCAGGGCGCCGAGCGGCTGCTCGAGCACTTCGCCCAACACGGGGATCCTGGCGGTTGCGCGTTGCCAGCGGCTCGTTGGCCGCATCACGAATTCCATATCAGCCTCGCGCTTTGTCAAGCTGGATGCGAGGATCCAGGTAGGTGTAAGCGATGTCGGCAAGCAGGTTCGCCGCCACGAAGAGCACGGCCACCACGAACACGCCGGCACGCACGATCGGATAATTCCGGTCCCCAATGGCGCTGTAAATGAGCGTGCCCATGCCCGGACGGCTGAAGATAATCTCGACGAAGACCGCCCCGCCCATCAGGTTGCCGATGCCGACGCCCAGGACGGCCACGGTAGGGATCAACGCTCCTTTGAGCGCGTATTTGTATTGAATCAAGCGCTTGCGTAGCCCCGTGGCCATCGCCGCCCGGATATAGGTCTCGCTGAGGATTTCCAGGACGCTGGCTCGCACGAGCCGGGCCAGATAACCGACCCATCCTGCTGCCAGCGAAACTGCCGGAAGGATCAGGTGCAGGATGTAATCGCCGGTGTTCCCCGTGTCGCCCACCCCCATGGCCGGCAGCACCCTCAGCTTCACGGCAAATATCAGAAGGAGAAACAGGCCAAGCACATAAGAAGGCAGGGTGATAAACGATATCGAGATGATGGCTGTGATCCGGTCGGCCCAGGAACCGGGGTGGGTCGCCGAGAAAACGCCCAAAGGGATGCCGAGCAGAGCGGCCAGCCCCAGGCTGGCCCAGGCCAGGATCAGCGTGTGGGGCAATTCGCTGCCAATATAGCGGCCGATGGGCTGCCCGGAGAAGACATCGGTGCCGAAGCTGCCATGCAGCATGTTCCAGGCGAAGTGAGCGATTTGCACCGAGGCCGGCTTGTCCAGATCCATCTCGGAGCGGATCTTGGCAACCAGATCAGGGGTAGCGCGCGGCCCCAGCATCGTGCGTGCGGCATCTCCGGGCACCACGTGCACCAGCACCGCCAGAAAGATGGTGACCACCAGCAACACGAGGATGGTCATCAGAACGCGTTTCAGGAGATAGTTGATCATCCGGCCTGACCTCCGGCGCGATGCGCCAGGGCCGGGGCCCGCTGGCGCCACCCCGGCCCGTGACGTTTCCGCTAGCTATGCTGGCTGGAAGAACGCCGGCTGCATGATGCCGTGCGGTGACGTTGCCGGCTGGACCTTGGGCGAGTAGCCGAAGTCTTGCTCGCCGTAGGAGATCCAGATGGAGTGGCACGCCTGATCCCAGAGCTGCTGCATCTTGATGTAGATAGCCGCCCGTGCTTTGTCATCCATAGTGCTGAGCCCTTGCTGGTACAGGCTGTCGAAATCACTGCTGCACCAGCGCTGCCAGTTCCAGACCCCGATTTGGTTGCATGTGAACCATTCGGCCGCCCACATCGGGTCGGGCTCCATGCTGTAGTTCCCTTCGAAGAGCTCCACGTTCTTGCCGGCGTCGCCGGTGCCGATATTCCAGAAGCTGCTGGAGTCCATCGGGTTGATCGTCAGGTTGATCCCGATGTCTTTCAGGTTTTGCTGGGCGATGGCAGCCCAGCTTTGATACTCCGACGTGTTCTCGATATCAAAGCGCAGGTCAAGGCTGCTGATGCCGGCTTGCTGCATGTAGCTCTTGGCCTTGGCAACGTCACGGGTATACTTGGGCGCGTCCGCCCAATAGCCTACCAGGCCGGGCGGGACCAACCCGTATTCCGGTTGCCACTGGCCCTGGTAGGTCGCCTTGACGATCGTGTCTACGTCAATGGCGTAGCGGATGGCCTGCCGCACGTTGATATCCTGCAGTTTGGGGTTCTGCACATCCATGCCGATCCAGCGGTAGCGCAGCGAAGGCTTGCGCCAGAGCTTGACGTCGGTGTTGTTCTGATAGCGCGGGATCGAAGCGGCGCTGATGCGGCCGAAATCGATCTCCCCGGAGTCCAGCGCTACCTCGCACGCTTTGTCGTCGTCCATCGGGGTGAAGTCGATCTCATCATATGCGGGCGGGGTGCCGTAGTAATCGGGATTGCGCGTGAGAACGATCTTCTGCTTGGGCTGCCACGACGTAAACATATACGGGCCGCAGCCGATGGGGTTGGTAGCAAACTTGTCGTTGCCGACCTGCTGCACGTACTTCTTGCAGACGACGAGGCCGCTGGTCACCGGCAAGGTCGAGTGCCACAGCGGGGCAAATGGCTTCTTCATGATGATCTTGCCGTTATACTTGTGAACGATCTCGACGTGGTCCAGCGAGCCCCAGTCATCGTGGTACGCCGACTTCTGCGCCGGGTCGGCGATGCGCTCGTAAGAGAACTTGACGTCATCCGTCGTGACCTCGCCAAACCCTTGCTGCCATTTGACGCCTTCGCGCAGCTTGAAGCTCA
>CAWEHT010000242.1:0-3823 GCA_963808455.1 uncultured Chloroflexia bacterium
TGCAGAAATGTGGCTGAGATCAGATGCCCGGTATGGCTGGTATGGCTCGGTGTAGCGTTATAGCTACACGAAGCCCGCCGCGCCTCAACCAGGCCGTCTGCAACCTTGTCGTTTGCCTGGCACGCCTGCTATACTGCAACTATCGTCCTTCCGGCTGCGCGGCATCCAAGCGGCTCACACTGGAGAACCCAAATGCCTTACGGGGATATCTTTGTCGGCACTTTCCAGACGATCTGGCGGCACGGGCGCCTGTGGCTCTACGGTCTCCTTGGCAACGCATTGATGGTGATCGGTTCCCTGGTCTTCAGCGCGTCCATGTTCGCATTCATGACCTCGGTGCTGCGCCCAACACGCTTACCCCCGGCCATCTCATCGCCCTTCTCAAGTGCGGCAGGTGCCCTGTTAGTCGGAGGGATGTGCGCCGGAATTCTTCTTTGGCTGGCCAGTTACGTTCTCAACCTCTACATGCGCGCGGCCACGATTTGCGAGGCTGCGGCCGCCTGGGCCGGCAGTGCCACAGATACGCGCCGTGGCCTTCGCAACGGTCGAACGCGCATCATTTATCTCTTTGTCCTCGATCTGCTGTGGGCGGTGCCGATCCTGGTCATCCTCGTAGGCACATACGTCGTAGGGCTGATCGCGTGGATAGGAGCCATCGGCGGTCTCGCAAGCACTAGAAACCAGTCCGCGGCCGGTGTGGGCGCACTGTTGGGCTTCTGCGGGTTCTTTTGCTGCCTGTTCTTGCTTGGCATCGCTATCGCGATGGTTGTGGGCATTTTCCAGCCCTTGATGTATCAGTCGGCGGTTCAGGGCCGGCGCAGCCTGGGCCGCGCCTCTAGCGAAGGCTGGGCCCTGGCGGCGAGCACGTCGGGGCCATGTTCATCTTCTGGCTCTTGACTATCTTGATCGGCATAGCAGGCAGGCTGGTGACCGCCCTGGTCGGCTACCCTCTAAGCGCTGCGGTCTGGGGCAACTATCTGGCATGGATCACCGGCGTTATGCAAAGCTCTGGAAGCAATGTCCCCTACTTTCCATTGGCCGCCCCCGCGATTGCGCCAGCCGTGTTGTGGGGCGCCCTGCTGGCCGAAGGCGTCGTTGGCTTGCTATTTTATAGCTTCATGCAAACCTTTGCTCTAACCATGTACGCGGCCATCTACCGCCATCTCGTCGGCGCTCCGCTCATCCTCAACCCACCTCCCCGGCCGCAGCCGGCTCCCATCAAGGGACCGGGCGCCACAACATTCGCGGATTCCGAGGGCCCGACCACCCAACTCGGCCAATCGGCGGTTGGTATGGGAGATATCGCCCTTCCTGGCGGCCAGCACGTTCCGCCGGCAGCTCCTACTGTGCCAGACGAGGCGCCATCTGAAGGGGAAAGCCGGCCACACGTCTGAACGGGTTAAGCAAAACACCCCCGACGAATTCGGGGGTGTTCGTCTTTCGTCAGCTAACCTCAGTCAGCCGGCTTCGCTTCCTTCTTGGGATGAGCCGGCTTGTTCTCTGTTGGCGAGCCGGTGCCGCCACCTGCGGCCTCGGCGTTCGCCCCGCTTGGCTTTGCCTCTTCCTCTTTCTTCCTGGCCGGGATCCCGGTTGAGGACTTGCCTCGATTATCAGTCACGTAGAACCCTGAGCCCTTGAAGATCACCCCGACCGGTTGCATGACACGATGGATGTGTCCGCCGCACTCGGGACAATTCTTGAGCGGAGCATCCACCATGCGCTGCAAATGCTCGAAACGCACGCCGCAGCTCTCACATTCGTATTCGTAGACCGGCATACTGACCACCCCTCAATGACCATGCGCGCGGAAACCTTTGCAAACGCTAGCGTTTGTAAGTGCGGCATCAGAACGCACAAGAGCGCTTCCGCACATGGGTATTATACACCAATTTCAGCACTTCTGCCAAATGGCCCTGCTTACAAACGCGCTTTTCGTAAGCAAACCGTAAGCTAAGTTGATTGACTGTGGTAGACCACTGTCATATACTGGGAGTGTAACACCCATTCCGCTATTGAGGATGTCCATGGTCTCGAGTCGCAGTCAGGAGGCCGGTGAACGCACCAGTATGCCACGGCCCGCGTACCTGCCGGTTGTGTCCAGTGGCCTGATGGGCACAAGGGTGCTCTGTGTGGCCGAGGACTTGGATTTCGCCAGGGATGGGCTGGTGCCCTACTTGGAGCAAGCCGGCTCGTCGGTTGACCTGCGAACCATAGGTGGGCCGATGCCGATTACCGCGAACCTGAGCCGGTTCCAGGCCATCGTTTTTGCTATTGCCTCCGACGACACCTGCAACTGGGCGCGGTGTGCCGCTGCAAGAAGCGCCTGCACGCTGCCAATTATGCTCGTCCTGCACGGCGCGGCCCGCACATGCATCCTCCGCGCCCTTGAAAGCGGCGCAGACTCATATGTGCTCGCTCCGTTCGATCCACGCGAGTTCCTGGCTCGGCTGGCAGCACTCGAACGCCGCCAGCCGCGGGGCTCCCACGACTAAGCTGTTCTCCCCGCTCGTCCGTTTCCCAGCGCCTGTGACAGTTGTCTCGGCCGTATCCTTTGCTGCTCGGCAACGTCGTTGATGATGCAGCGTCGTATCGAGCAGAGAATCGGGCGGCAACGTATTACGGAGGCAGCAGCATGGCATTGTATGCGAGATCGCTCAGCTCGGGAGAACGGCAGCGGTTGGAGCACTTGCAGCGAACCAATTCTCGGGAAACACCCGAACTGGCCAAGCGCGCCAGCATCGTTCTGCTCTCCGCTCAACAACGTCGGATTCACGAGATCAGCGCAGCCGTTGGGTTGCATCCCATCAACGTTCGGAAGTGGGTCCATCGCTTTAATCGCTATGGCGTCGATGGTCTCTACCCACGCCGGTCGCCTGGGAGACCGCGACTGTTTGATGAAGAGCAGCGGCAGGCTATTATCGAGCTTGCCACTGCCGATCCCCACGATCTTGGTCTGGGATTTGCAGGTTGGTCGCTTCAACGCCTGCGCTCGCACTTGATCAAGCAGGGAATTGTCACAAAAATCAGCGCCGAAACCATCAGGCAAGAACTTCTGCGCGCCGGGTTCGCGTTTGAAGGCCGGCGTTGGGTACACTCCTGATTTCGCTGCCTGGCGCCTCAGCCGGTAAACTCCAAAAATCCGACAGGGGCTACACCTACCGCTGCCTGAGCTGCTTCCAGGCGGCTGATCGGTGTTGCGCGTCACAACGTCCCCCCGTGGCCTGCCTGACCGAAAGCAGCGAAAGAAGCCTCAAGCGTCCCTGCCTCGGAGCTATGCGTTCAAGAATCGCTCTCAGCTATGGCAAGCTCACCAGCGTGCTGAGGAACCAGGCGAGTTAGCCGCCTCCGCGGAATCAGCAGCCAATTTGCCGATGCCCATAGGCGACGTAAGGCCCGAGCCCGGCGCCAGCGACACGGGTGTTGCCACAGGGCTGGCCGTCGGCGTTGCAGTAGCCGGCTGTGGGGTAGCTGTAGCTACCTGCGAATTGGACCCCGTCGCGCCTGGAGCTTTGGTCGGGCTGCCCTGAGGCGCGACGGGCCCCGAGCCAATAGGAGGCGACGTCGGGCGCGACGTGGGCGAAGGAGAAGGTGCCCGGGTGGCGCTTGCCGCCGGCGTGCTGGTGGGTGCCGGTGTGATGGACGGATAACGCGGAGCCGTTGCCGAAGGCAAGGCCGTCTGGGAAGGCAGCGCGCTGGGCACCGGAGTGCTCTCCGGTGCAAGTGTGCTTGCTGGCGCGGTGCCCGGAACGCCGGTCTCTGCCGGTGATCGTGTGGCCTTTGCCTCTGCGGGTACATACGCAACGGAACCAAGTAGAGGCCACAT
>CAWEHT010000243.1:0-4543 GCA_963808455.1 uncultured Chloroflexia bacterium
CAATTGTGCGTTCTCTGCCTGACCGCGTACCGCCTGGGCGGGATGGAAAACTCGGAATGACACAAGCCGGTGCCGAAGCTTTTCCCTGTGCATGCACTGGCGGACCAAGCAAGGGGCTCGGGGTCTATAAGGGCCTACAGGCCATCAGAGCCGTGGGCGGACCGCTCATTTGCGAGGCCGGAGGCACGTCGAGCCAGCCGGGGACGTGGGCATGCACCTGTGGCGTGCGGACGTTCCTGTGAGCGCTCGCGCCTGTGAACGCCACCGGGCAGCGCTCGCAGCAAATATCGCGACGATATCGGCGTGCGCCGGCCCGGGGGCCGATCCCGGCCGTGGGGACATTCAGAGCTCGATCTGCTGGCAGAAAATCACGCCACACGTCTTCATCCCCGGCGTAAGGCGGGACAAAACCCCAGGCTTCCGCCTGAGCCATGGCGTGACAGCAGGCCTCATCCTCGTCGTCAAGACGCAGGCAACCCAGGAAGACGATCGCCAGCTGGCAGGCGATATTCCACAGCGCGACCGACTGGCCTGCCGACGCAAGCAGCTCGGTTTCGTCGAGATGGATGATGTACCGATGGTCCCGCAGCTCCACCACCGCGCAGCCCTTTGAAGCCCTGCCGGCCAGGCTGTTGACAAGCATCAGGCGATCACCGATGACTTCGTTGGCGACGGGCGGCAGGCTTTCCCAGGCGGAGCAGAATAGCTCGCGGGTTTTCTTGGTGCTCGACCCTGACCTCGAGCTGCAGGTTATCCATTATTCCCCCTACCTCTATTCAGATTCTAACTGAGGCCCCGAGGCCTGTCAAGGTAGCGTGCCGGTGCGCTGTGCGTTTCTAACCCGGGGCCGGGCCGACCGCGGATATCCCACGAATGCGCGGACAGGCTCGCCGCGGCGTGCGCCATCCGCGGCATCCTTGGCCCGATCTGTGGTCGGCAGGCGCCTTTCCTCCAAAGTGAGATGCGCCCTGCCGGTGCGTCTAAAATTACCCTTTGCCATGTTGGCCACGTGGCCGCCATTTGCCCGTCTCTCGTGGCAATCCGAACGCAGCCCTGGCGTGCCCTGACAACGGGGGATTGGTTACGGCATGCTGGAGGGAGGCTGTGCCATACTGCACCTGACAATCAAGGCTCAGGAGGCAGATCCGTGCGCGATCAGGCCAGCGATCAACCCCTCGATGAAAACCAACCCGTTCCTTCGGATGAAGGGCCATCGGCCGGACCAGAGGTTCAGGAAGAGGGCGGCCCGGCTCCGCTCGGCGAGGTTGTGACTTACGGCGCGACCTTGCCGCGGGGCGAGGCGGGCTCAAGTGGCGAGGACATCCCCTCCGGCGCGCCGCTCACAGCCGGGCGGGCGGCTTCAGGCGGCCCATTGCGCTCGGGGCCCGGAGCGCCGGCGCCTGAGGAGCCTGGAGCCGAGCCGTCCCCACCGCCGGACGTGGCCCCCGGTCCCCGCGCCGCCGTTGTCGGGGATCCCTGCGGGCGAAGCGCCCCTAGCGCCTTCGTCGTCCGGACAAGGGCAGCCAGGGATGCCAGCAGGCGGCGGTCCGAGCTCACCGCGGCGAGGGCGGGGAGGATCGCTTGGCTGCTTGCCTGCAACCCTGGCAGGGCTGGCCGGGCTCGTGGGGGCCATCATTATCGTGTTGGGCCTGCTCTATCTGCTCAATGGGACGTTGCTCTTTGCGTCGGGCACCGCCGTCGCGGCCATGGCGACCAGCGCTGCCTCCGGGCAGCAGATCGACGACGGGCTGGAGACACAGGTCGAGGCGCTGATCGATCGCGAGGGCACCGAGGGGCCGCAAGTCGCGGCCCTGGCCACGCAGGTCCAAGCCCTGGCCACGCAGGTCCAGCCCCTGGCCACCCGTGCCGCCGATGACGATGCTCTGGCAACGCGTGTGGGTAGCCTGTCCGGCCAGCTTGCCGGCCTCGAGCGGTCGAGTGCGACGCAGCGGGCCCAGCTGGCCAGGGCCCGGATCGATCTGGCCACATCGGAGGCCATCGGCGCCCGGAACCGGGCGCGCCTGGGCGTTCTGGACAGGACGCTGGGCAGCTTCCGAGACGCCCTGTTGACTGCCGAGCCCCTGCCCACGCCGACCCCCACCCCCAGGCCCGGCCCGACGTTCACGCCGGCCGCGGCGCTCAGGCCGCCGCCGGCGACGCCGGCGAACCTTGCCGCCACTCCCACTTCACAGCGCTCAGGGAGCGTGAGCGGCGGCACGCATACCGCTTTGCCCCCAACGAGCCCCGTTAAGACGGGAGCCTTCAATGGCGGTAAAGCCGGCACCGCCACAACGGCGCCGCTCTTCCGAGGGACGCCAACCGCGCCAACGCCCTCGGCCACCGACACGCCGTCCCCGCCTGCCAGCGCGACCCCTTCCCCCTCGCCGGCACCCACGGCCACCGAACGGCCGTCCCCCGCTCGAAGGCCCGGTGGAGAGCTGTGAGTGACAACGCGTCCAGGGCGCGCGGAGGCCGTCTCGAGCACCGAAGCCACCGCGCTCGCCGGGGTGAGGCAGGAAGCTGTCTGCCGGCTCCCTCAGCCTCGCGCCCGAGGATCACGCTGATCCGCTTCGCGATGCCGGCGGACCACCGCGGTCAGATCGGCCACGTTATGGGGCTTCTGTAGAAAACCCGTCGGCGGCTGTCCGTCAAAGAGCGCCAGGACCTCGCTCTCCTCGTGGCCTGAAGACAGGATAATGCGTGCCTGCGGATCGATCGCTCGCAGTTCCCGCAAAGTCCTCTGCCCGCTCAATCTGGGCATCGACAGGTCCAGCAGCACGAGGCGGATCTCGGCCTGGTGCTCGCGGTAAAGGGCCAGGCCCGCCTTGCCGTCCGCCGCAGGCGCAACGGGTTCCCTGCATTTCGGTGAGTTTTTCCGCCGGGGCACGTGAGTTTCCTCTTTCCGCGCTAGATGCCTGCCCCAGAGATCATGAGTTCGTCGAAGACTTCCTGCTTCAGGACCGGCTTGCCGGCCAATGCCGCGGCCAGCGTGGCGCCATCCATCCGCTGTGCGGTCTCGTTGCGGATCTCCAGGAAGACCCGGCGAAAGCGACAGACGGGTTCCTGGCTCAGGGCTTATACTGGCTGACCGACACACAGTTGATGGGCGCCAACAGGCCGTCGAAATAGCGCACGACCTGGCCCAGCCGGATGCGCTCCGGCGCTTGAGCCAGCACATACCCGCCGTTCTTTCCGGCGACGCTCGCCACCCACCGCTGCGATTTCAGATCCAGCATGATGTGCTCCAGAAATCGCTTCGGCACCTGGTTTTGCTCGGCCAGCTCGCGGATCGAGATCGGCTCGCCACCGTAGCGCGCGGCCAGCGTGAACAGCACCCTGAGCGCGTAATCCGCCTTCTTCGAAACCTTCATCCCTCAGCTCCCGCCCCCCGGAAGTGTAAATACGGCAAAAACAGTCGTGATTGTTGCACGGCTCTCTCCCGGTGTCAAGAGAAGAATCCGGCGCGGTGCCACCGAAAGGGCTCCCGGTTTCCGCACTGGACGCCGATTCGAACAGGATAGTCACGAAGATCCCCGCATGGGGTGGACTGGGCCAAGAGTCATATCCTGTCTATCCGGCTCATCCTGTCAATCCTGTGAGAGCAGCCTCTCGCAATGGGCGCACCGCCCCCATTGAGCTTGCCACGCCGCGGGCCAGCCGCAACATGGAATGGTCCTGGGCCAGGCCCAACGCGCCGTGTTGACAGCGATGGCGATGTCTGCTATAGTCTCGCTACACTTGACAACTCAATAACCTGTACTCTTATCCAGAGAGGCAGAGGGACCGGCCCGACGAAGCCTCGACAACCCGGTGGATCGCCACAAGGATACGCGGCGAGAGACGTCAGGGTGCCAATTCCGGCAGACCAATATGGGAACTATCTGGAAGATGAGAGGGAGGTAGTCAGAGACTGCTAGTTAGTCGCAGACCGCAACCTGCTCATCCCCATCGTGGGGATTTTTTGTTGGGCAGCGACCGGAAAGCGGGGACTTAGCAAGCCGGCCAGGCGCCCTCTCATCCTTCGACGAGAGGGCGCTTTGATTGCGCGGCCCGCGCTTCCCGGCATCCGAAGTGATAGGGGATGCCAAACCGTGCGAAAATCGCTCCAGACAGCGCTCGGCCGCCCGGCGAAGGAGAACACCGCTGTGACGAGCGCTGCCTGAATTCCAGCCTGGAGGCCTCAATGCCAATCTGCATACCCGATCGGCTTCCCGCGAAGCAGACCCTGCAAGACGAGAATATCTTCGTCATGGACGAAGACCGCTGCATCAGGACATACGGCCGCTGAAGATCGCCATCCTCAACTTGATGCCGACCAAGATCGCCACGGAAACCCAGCTGCTGCGCCTGTTGGGGAACACGCCGCTCCAGGTGGAGGTCACCCTTGTGCGCACCAACTCGCACGACAGCAAAAATACGCCTGTGGAGCACCTCCTGGCGTTCTACGAGACCTTCGACCAGATCCGCGACCAGAGGTTCGATGCGCTGATCATCACCGGGGCGCCCGTGGAACACTTGCCGTTCGAGCAGGTCGATTACTGGG
>CAWEHT010000244.1:0-4809 GCA_963808455.1 uncultured Chloroflexia bacterium
GCACGCCCTCACGAGAAGAGCAACAAGCCGTGCAAGACTTCCTGGTTCCGGCTACATAGTCGTTCACCTTTGGCCGCCGTGCCGCCAACTTGCCAGATGAGCCGCTGAGCCGGGTGCGCGCCGCCGGCCGGTCCCCGCGAAGGTTGCGCGGTGGGCGGTCAGCTTGCCCACCACTCCATGCCGGCGGGGGAACGGAAGAAACCCAGCGATATCAGCAAAGGTTCGGCCTGGCTTCCCCACGGCGCGGCGCCGTTCCACTGCGTGACCGTAAGGTGGCGTGGGCCCGCACAGGGCGCTCCAAAAAAAAAGGAAGCGCAGCGCGTCGGTAGTGATCTCGTGGGGAGCGCTGAGGCGTGCCCCATGATCCTCGGCAAGCAGCACCACCTGGCCCCGCCATAGCACCACGTCGGTTGAAGGCAAGCGTGCGCCAAGCCCGGGGACGCCTGGGTGGGCGGCAGGCGCGCCCTAGGATCGGCCCTGGAGTGCCCCCAATCGCAACGGCCGGGTCAAGGGAGTTCAGGACGAGCGGCTTTGCCTCGGGACCCCGTGGATGCCCGTCGCAAGCTTTCCACTGCTCGCGGCAGCGTGAATTGCGCCCCCGCCAGCCCGGCTACAAAACAGCCGTGCTGCACCTCTCCTCGGTGTATCTCGAGGCGTTGCAGCGCCTGATAGAGCTGGGGCCAACTGAAGGCCCCGTCTTCGTGAGCCAGGCAATCCCGCTTGACGATGCCATAGCGTTCCAGCAGTAGACGCGCCCGGCGAGCCGCACGCTCTTCGGGCGCGAGGTCCGGCCCAAGCACGGCCGAGCGATGCACCAATGACCAGCGGCCGGCGCTGAACATCGCCGCCGGCAGAAGCCTGTTCGGCCAGGGCCGCCCGCCCCACGCCGGCCCGGCCGGCGCCGGCCGGGGCCCACGCGCCATGGGCCAGTTTCCGGTTCAGGCGGTGTCTGGCTTCGTGGTAGCGCCCGTGGGCCGCCGGCCCCTTGCGCCTTGCCAGTGGGTGCTGCCAGGTCAGCTTCCAGGGAGCTGGCCTTGCGCGTGAAGGACCCGCCTGCAGTGCCGGCCGGGCTGCCCGTATCTTCGGCCGGCACCGTGCTGCCCTGCTTGCCCGACCGCGGTCGGTCCATGAGGGCGCGCAAGGTGGCGAGGCTGTCGTTGGTTACTCCCCCGGCGGCGCTTAGCTCGCCTAAAGCCCCGGACAGGGCTTCCCGGACGTCAGGCCGCATCCGTTCGCCAGCTCGCCGTAGAAGGAGGCGCCTTCTCTCGCGAGGTACTCGCGCACGGTCTGGCCGCCCGGGGCTCAGCCCCGCGCCCTTGACCCTGAGCTCGCCGTGTCCGGCGGCGCGAGGACGAGGCTGCCATCGCCCCGGCAAAAGAGCGGACCCGCGGATTGCGTGGCACCCTGCCGGGATCGCGCGGCATCCCGTCGGCAACGCGTCCGTCGTTGCCCACGGCTGACCAGACGAGGTCGCCGCTGCGGCACAGGTCAGCCAGATCCTCCGGGTCGAAGCCGGGCAGGCGAGCGGGCAGTATCTGGCGCTCCCACGCCTCCAATGGCAGCGCGACCCCGGCCAGCTGGGCCATGACCTGCCGCAGGCCCTCGACTCCCGCGAGCTGCGTGTCTCCACGTGCGGTGTTGCCAGCCGGCCAGAAAGCTGGCATAGGCCGATGCCGGAACCGGCTGTACCACGCGCCGAGCACGCCATGGTGCGACGGCGGAACTCGTCGAGTAGCTGCCTGTCGCAGAACTGCCCACCGTCGCCCGTGCCGGCGGTGAAATGCCCCTTTGTGATGCCGTGGGCCGCGTTGGAAGCATCTCGTCGCGGCCCACGGCATCACAAAGGGGCATTTCACCGCCGGCACGGGCGACGGTGGGCAGTTCTGCGACAGGCAGCTACTCGACGAGTTCCGCCGTCGCACCATGGCGCTGCTCCGGCGCGCGGTACAGCCGGTTCCGGCATCGGCCTATGCCAGCTTTCTGGCCGGCTGGCAACACCTCACTGGAGACACGCAGCTCGCGGGAGTCGAGGGCCTGCGGCAGGTCATGGCCCAGCTGGCCGGGGTCGCGCTGCCATTGGAGGCGTGGGAGCGCCAGATACTGCCCGCTCGCCTGCCCGGCTTCGACCCGGAGGATTTGGCTGACCTGTGCCGCAGCGGCGACCTCGTCTGGTCAGCCGTGGGCAACGACGGACGCGTTGCCGACGGGATGCCGCGCGATCCGGCAGGGTGCCACGCAATCCGCGGGTCCGCTTCTTTCGCCGGGGCGATGGCAGCCTCGTCCTCGCGCCGCCGGACACGGCGAGCTCAGGTGAGGGCGCGGGGCTGAGCCCCGGGGCGCGAGCCGTGCGCGAGTACCTCGCGAGAGAAGGCGCCTCCTTCTACGGCGAGCTGGCGAACGGATGCGGCCTGACACGGGAAGCCCTGTCCGGGGCTTTAGGCGAGCTAAGCGCCGCCGGGCTGGTAACCAACGACAGCCTCGCCGCCTTGCGCGCCCTCATGGACCGAGCGCGGTCGGGCAAGCAGGGCGGCACGGTGCCGGCCGAAGATACGGGCAGCCCGGCCGGCACTGCAGGCGGGTCCTTCACGCGCAAGGCCAGCTCCCTGGAAGCTGACCTGGCAGGACGCACTGGCAAGGCGCAGGGGCCGGCGGCCCGCGGGCGCTACCACGAAGCCAGACACCGCCTGAACCGGAAACTGGCCCATGGCGCGTGGGCCCGGCCGGCGCCGGCCGGGCCGGCGTGGGGCGGGCGGCCCTGGCCGAACAGGCTTCTGCCGGCAGCGACCTCAGCGCCGGCCGCTGGTCATTGGTGCATCGCTCGGCCGTGCTTGGGCCGGACCTCGCGCCCGAAGAGCGTGCGGCTCGCCAGGCGCGTCTACTGCTGGAACGCTATGGCATCGTCACGCGGGATTGCCTGGCTCACGAAGACGGGGCCTTCAGTTGGCCCCAGCTCTATCAGGCGCTGCAACGCCTCGAGATGCGCGGAGAGGTGCAGCGCGGCTATTTTGTAGCCGGGCTGGCGGGGGCGCAATTCGCGCTGCCGCGAGCAGTGGAAAGCTTGCGACGGGCATCCGCGGGTGCCGAGGCAAAGCCGCTCGTCCTGAACTCCCTTGACCCGGCCGTTGCGATAGAGGGCACTGCGGGCCCGATCCCTCAGGGCGCGCCTGCCGCCCACCCAGGCGTCCCCCGGTTCGCACGCTTGCCTTCAACCGACGTGGTGCTATGGCGGGGCCAGGTGGTGCTGCTTGCCGAGGATCATGGGGCACGCCTCAGCGCTCCCCACGAGATCACTACCGACGCGCTGCGCCAGGCCATCCAGGCCTATCTGGAGCGCCCTGCCGGCCCACGCCACCTTACGGTCACGCAGTGGAACGGCGCCGCGCCGTGGGGAAGCCAGGCCGAACCTTTGCTGATATCGCTGGGCTTCTTCCGTTCCCCCGCCGGCATGGAGTGGTGGGCAAGCTGACCGCCCGCGCGCAACCTTCGCGGGGACCGGCCGGCGGCGCGCACCCGGCTCAGCGGCTCATCTGGCAAGTTGGCGGCACGGCGGCCGAAGGTGAACGACTATGTAGCCGGAACCAGGAAGTCTTGCACCGCTTGTACTACTCTCGTGAGGGCGTGCAGCGACGCCAGTGGGTCGCCGGGGATCTCCAGGCTGTGGTCGGCGCCGTCGATGACCAGGCTTTGCGCCGGCACGGCCGCCGCGAGATCTGCCAGGGCTGCGGCGTCGTAGAGCGGGTCCGCGCTGCCGGCCACAAAAAGCCCACGCTGCCGGCCCAGCTTGATTTGCGAGCACAGGTGCTCGTCATGGAAAATAGGAGTGAGCCAGATGCAGTTCGCTCCGGAAAGGCGTGGGCTTGTCGCGGCGAGGTGAGCGGCCGCCAGGGTGCCGATGGACTTGCCGATCAAGGTGATGTCGCGATAAGATCCGCGTCCAGCGCGGCCCGGCTGGCGGCGTCGGCGTCGGCGACCAGCCATTCGCGCTGGCGAGCGGGCGCCAGCGCGCCGAACTCCGCCCTGCGGTGATAGCTGGTTTCCAGGCTGAGCACGTCGGCGCCCAGGGCCAACAGGACGCTGCCGCGTGTAGTACAGCACCGGCATATCCGCCGTATAGGCATAGCCGGGCAAGGTGATGGCCAGACGCTCCGACGGTCGTTCCTGCCGGATGAAGGAGTTGGCCAGTGGTTCGTCACGGTAGCCGGTGATGTTCAGCCGGGTAAAGGATACCATCGTTCGCCGTCTCCATCAGGTGCTCGTATTGACCTCCGAAATATTGTAACATCGAGCGCCCCATTATTGACAGTCAGGGCCTGCGACCAGCATTCGATCAGGGGGTACGAGGATGAGCCAGGACAAGATGCACGCCATGGTGCTGCCTGCGGCGGGCCGGGCACTGGAGTACCGCGAGGTTCCCATGCCAAGGCCGGGTCCAGGGCAGCTGTTGATCCGCGTGCACGCCTGCGGCGTGTGCCGGACCGACCTCCACATCGTTCGAGGTGAGCTCACCGAGCCGAAGCTACCGTTGATCATCGGGCACGAAATTGCTGGGGAGGTAGCGGAGACGGGAGCGGAAGTCACCAGGTTCAAGGCCGGCGACCGCATCGGGGTGCCCTGGCTGGGGTGGACCTGCGGCATTTGTCGCTACTGCACGACAGGCCGGGAGAACCTGTGCGACCGGGCGCGCTTCACCGGCTACCACATCGACGGGGGCTATGCCGAATACACGGTGGCCGACCAGCGCTATTGCTTCGCCCTGCCGCAAAGCTACGACTACGCCGAGGTGGCGCCGCTGCTGTGCGCGGGCCTGAT